>CATKXN010000248.1 GCA_949840605.1 uncultured Alistipes sp. | reverse complement strand
ACTCGACGCTCGACATGTCGGGCGCCGTGTCGCGCAGGGCCGTCACGCGGGCCTTGAGGTAGGGATCGACGGCGACGTAGCCGTTGATCTCGATCTTCTCCAGACCGTTGAGGATCACCGTGAGGTTGCCGTTGGGCATCTCCAGTATCTTGATGATGCGGGCCGCCGTGCCGACCTTATACATGTCGTCCGGCCCGGGATCCTCCACGTCGCTCTCGCGCTGCAGCACGGCGCCCAGCATGCCGCCCTCGGCATTGACGGCCCGCACGAGCGAGATGCTCTTGTCGCGCCCCACGGTGATGGGGGTCACGGCGCCCGGGAACAGCACCGACGAGCGGAGCGTGAGGATCGGCAGCACCTCCGGCACCTCGACCTCCTCCTGCGGCTCGTCGCCCCCCGTGACGATGGGGATCACGCGGTGCTTGCCGTCGATCAACTCGGGCAGCAGCTCCGCAGCCTCGGTTTCGATAATCTCGATTTTATCTTTTTCTCTCATTGGTTTCCTATGTAAAATACAATCGCAAAGGTAACGTTTTTTCACGTATTTTATTTCATCTTTGACGGATTGTTAATAACTTTGCGCTTCATAACGAACGATTAAAAACCCCGTCCTATGCCGATAGCAGACAAATACGCCCCCCGCGAGATCGAGTCGAAATGGTACGACTTCTGGATCGACCGGGGCATCTTCCACTCCGAACCCGACGCCCGCCAGCCCTATACGATCGTCATTCCGCCCCCCAACGTGACGGGCATGCTCCACATGGGCCACATGCTCAACAACACGCTGCAGGACGTGCTGGTGCGCCGCGCCCGCATGTCGGGCAAGAACGCCTGCTGGGTGCCGGGCATGGACCACGCATCGATCGCCACGGAGGCCAAGGTGGTGGCGATGCTGCACGAGCAGGGCATCGAAAAGTCGTCGCTTTCGCGCGAGGAGTTCCTCCGCTACGCCTGGGAGTGGAAGGAGAAGTACGGCGGCGTGATCCTCCGGCAGCTGCGCAAGCTGGGCGCCTCGTGCGACTGGGAGCGCACCGCGTTCACCATGGACGAGGCGCGCACCGAAAGCGTGCTGCGCGTCTTCTGCGACCTCTACGAGAAGGGCAGGATCTACCGCGGCGTGCGCATGGTCAACTGGGATCCCGCGGCGCAGACGGCCCTATCGGACGAGGAGGTGGTCTTCAAGGAGTCGCACGGCAAGCTCTACTACCTGCGCTATAAGGTCGAAGGCACGGAGAAGCACATCGTCGTCGCCACGACGCGTCCCGAGACGATTCTGGGCGACACGGCCTTGTGCGTCAACCCCGACGACGAGCGCTACAAATGGCTGCCCGCCGACGCCCGCGTCACGGTGC
Organism: uncultured Alistipes sp.; assembly: GCA_949840605.1. Next base: position 152 of record CATKXN010000248.1, on the reverse strand, counting down.
CGCTGGTGGGCCGCTCGATCCCGGTGATCCGCGACGCGTACGTCGACATCGAGTTCGGCACGGGCGCCCTGAAGGTGACCCCGGCGCACGACGTGAACGACTACATGCTGGGCGAGAAGTACGGACTCGAGACCATCGACATCTTCAACGAC
>CATKXN010000247.1 GCA_949840605.1 uncultured Alistipes sp. | reverse complement strand
CCGGAAATTTTCGAACCTCAATGTTATACTAAATTCAAATTACTATGATTGGAACAGTTGTTTGGCTGATCGGCCTCGTATGCGCAATCTGGTGCGTGATGGACATTTTCAAGAAAAACATCTCCACGGCCGGAAAGGTGATCGCATCGATCGTCGTGCTGCTCACCAGCTGGCTGGGATTTGCGGTCTACTATTTCTACGGCCGCGACCATCTGGCAGAGTGGTTCCGGTAAAATGAAAAGGAGGAGGGCTGTGACGGCCCTCCTCTTTTTTGCGGTTGCCCGCGGTTTACAGGTGGATCGCCGCCCCCATTGCAGCCTCGGCGGCCTCCATCACGCCCTCGTTCATCGTCGGATGGGCGTGGATCGTGCGGGCGATCTGGTGGGCCGTGGCTCCCAGCGTGCGCGCCAGCGTCGGTTCGGCCAGCATCTCGGTCACCGATGCCCCGACCAGGTGGGCACCCAGCAGGCGGTCCCCGTCGTCGAAGAGCAGTTTGACGAATCCGTCGCGGTCGCCCGCTGCCGTCGCCTTGCCCGATGCGGTGAACGGGAAGCGTCCGACCTTATAGGCGATGCCGCGCTCCTGCGCCTGCTGCTCGGTCATGCCGACCGACGCCACTTCGGGCTGGGTGAAGATGCACGACGGGATGGTCGTGTAGTCTACCGGCGCGGGATTCAGACCGCAGATGGCCTCCACGCAGCAGACCGCTTCGGCCGAAGCCACGTGCGCCAGCGCCGGGCCCGGCACGATGTCGCCGATGGCATAGACGCCCGGCACGTTGGTGCGGTAGAACTCGTCCACGACGATCTTGTCGCGTTCGACGGCGACGCCCAGCTCTTCGAGGCCGATGCCTTCGATGTTGGACTTGATGCCCACGGCCGACAGCACGATTCCGGCGGTCAGCGTCTCGGCGCCCTTTTTACCCTCGATCTCCACTTCGCAAATCCCTTCGTCGTTGACCTTCACGGATTTCACCGTGGTCGAGGTCAGCACCGTCGCGCGCAGTTTGCGGAAAGCGCGTTCCATGGTCTTCGACACCTCCTCGTCCTCGAGGGGCATCATGCGGGGCAAATACTCGATGATCGTAACCTTCACGCCCAGCGCGGCGTAAAACCACGCGAACTCGCTGCCGAGGGCTCCCGAGCCCACGACGATCATCGACTCGGGCAGGCGGTCGAGCGTCAGCGCCTGCCGCGACGAGATCACATGCTCGCCGTCGACGGGCATGAACGGCATTTCGCGGGGGCGCGCTCCCGTGGCGAGGACGATGTGGTCGGCCTCGTATTCCGTACCGTCCACGTCTATGCGTCCCGGAGCCGTGAGGCGTCCGAATCCGGGGATGAGGTCGATGCCGTTCTTGTTCAACAGGAACAGCACCCCTTTCGACATTGTTTCGGCCACGCCGCGCGAGCGTGCCACGATCTTTGCGAGGTCCGGGCGCACTTCGCCCGCGAATTCCAGTCCGTAGTGCTCCGCGTTTTTGCAGTAGCCGTATACCTGTGCGCTTTTGAGCAGC
>CATKXN010000246.1 GCA_949840605.1 uncultured Alistipes sp. | reverse complement strand
CAGAATGACGCTCTTTCAAAAAAGGAACCGACCGGGTCGCAGAAACAAATCCCGCAAAAAAACGATTTTTAATTTTTCATTCTTCATTTTTCATTAACCATCTTTCGGCCCGCGCGAGGTCCTCGGGGGTGTCGATGCCGATGGTTTCCAACTCGGAAATCCCCACGCCGATCCGGTAACCGTTTTCGAGCCAGCGAAGCTGTTCGAGCGATTCGGCCTGTTCGAGCGGCGACTGCGGCAGCGCCGTCACGGCCCGCAGCACTTCGGTCCGGAAAGCATAGAGGCCGATGTGCTTATAAAAGGTATGGCGCGAGAGCCATTCTTCGCGCGGCACGCCCCGCAGGTAGGGAATCACCGAACGCGAAAAGTAGAGCGCCCGCATCTGCGTGTCGACCACGACCTTGGGCGAATTGGGATTCTCCAGCGCAGCCAGTCCGTCGGCCGGCACAAAAGGTTTCACCAGCGTCGCGATGTCGGTCGCCGGGTCGTCGAAACAGCGTTTCACGGTCTCGATCTGCGCCGGGTGGATGAAAGGCTCGTCGCCCTGCACGTTCACCACCACGTCGTATTCCCGACCTTCGCGCGCACAAACCTTCTCGTAGGCTTCCCGGCAACGGTCCGTGCCGCTCCGGTGGTCGGGCGAGGTCATTTCGACCTTGCCGCCGAACGCCAGCACGGCATCGCGGATACGCTCGTCGTCCGTAGCGACCACAGCGTCGTCCAACACTCCGGCGACCTGCTCGTACACGCGCTGAACGACGGGCTTACCGCCCAGCAGGGCCAGCGGTTTGCCCGGGAAGCGCGTCGAAGCATAACGCGCAGGAATGACTGCTAAAAAATTCATAATTCAGAATTCACGATTCAGAATTGCGGCTTTTCCATGGCTCCGGCGAATGCCTTTCACTTTTCACCTTGGTTCCAGCGCCAGGTCCAGCACCTCGTCGTTGCTGCGGACATAGTGGAACGTCAGCCCCTCGATGTACTCGGGCTTGATGTCGGCGATTTCCTTACGGTTTTCCTCCGAGAGAATCAGCGTTTCGATACCGGCGCGCTTGGCGGCCAGAATCTTCTCCTTGATACCGCCCACGGGCATTACCCGACCGCGGAGCGTCGTCTCGCCCGTCATCGCCACCCGCTCGCGGACCTTGCGGCCCGTGTAGGTCGAGACGATGGAGGTGACCATCGTGATACCCGCCGAAGGTCCGTCCTTGGGGATGGCACCCTCGGGCACGTGGATGTTGATGTCGTTCTTCTCGAAGACGGCCGGGTCGATGCCCAGCTCCTTATAATGGGCCATGACCCACTCGTGGGCGATGGTCGCCGATTCCTTCATCACGTCGCCCCGGTTGCCCGTCAGGCTCACCTTGCCCTTGCCGGGCGTCAGGCACGACTCGATGTAGAGGATGTCGCCGCCCACTTCGGTCCACGCCAACCCCGTCACCACGCCCGTCAGCCCGCTGACGTCGTACTCCTCGCGCAGGAACTTCGGGATGCCCAGCATCTTCTCGACGTCGGCTTCCGTGAGCTGAGGTGCGAACGCCTCCTCGAAAGCAATCTGCTTGGCCCGCGCGCGGGCAATCTTGGCCAACTGTTTATCGAGCGTGCGGACGCCCGCTTCGCGCGTGTAGCCCGTGATGATTTTCTCCACCAGCTCGGGGCTCAGTA
>CATKXN010000245.1 GCA_949840605.1 uncultured Alistipes sp. | reverse complement strand
CCCCGTGTCGTTGTCGGAGCGCTCGTCGGAGTCGGACGGGAACGACACCGACAACGGTCCGGACGGAAGGACGGTTTCGGAGGAGGGGCTTGGAGGTGTCCGCAGCCGGGAGGGTTGTTCGAGACCGTATGCCTCGACGAGCTTTCGGTCGCCGAAGATGCGCGTCGTCTCGCCGTCGGCCACGATCCGGCCCTCTTTCATCACGATCGTGCGCGGGCAGAGTTCCGGGATCATTTCCATGTCGTGCGTGGCGATGAGCATCGTGTGGTCGAAACGGGCGAGCAGGTCGATCACCTGCCGCCGGGCGCGTGCGTCGAGGTTCGAGGTGGGTTCGTCCATGACCAGTACCGAGGGTTCCATCGAGAGGACCGTCGCGATGGACACGCTTTTTTTCTGACCGCCCGAAAGACGGTGGGGTGCGGCGTGCCGGAGCGATTCGGCGCCTACGGCTTCGAGGGCCCGCGTGACGCGCTGGGCGATCTCTTCGTGCGTGAGCCCCATGTTCGCCGGCCCGAAAGCCACGTCTTCTTCGACCGTGGGCATGAAAAGTTGCGTGTCGGCTTCCTGAAACACGAGTCCCACCGTCTGACGGATGCGGGGCAGCGTTTTGCGCGTGATCTCGATGCCTCCTACCGAGATGCGGCCTTGGGTAGGCAGCAGCAGCCCGTTGGTGTGGAGCAGCAGCGTCGATTTTCCTGCGCCGTTGACCCCCACGAGCGCGACCCGCTCGCCGTGCGTGATGCGGAACGTGATACCCCGGAGGGCTTCGTGCCCGTCGGGATAGGTGTAGTGTACGTTGTCGAATTGAAGATAATGGTGGCTCATGCGGTCTATGGAATGAGTGGATGTCCGCCCAGCGTCCGCGCGAGGGTTTCGGCGGGGCCGTACAGGCGGATGAAAACGAAAGCGGAGCACCACAGCGCCACGAATGCGCTGTCGCGCCACTGCCAGTGCGGCTGTTCGCGGAAGGTGCAATCCGGAATGCGTCCGGTGAATCCCCGTGCGAGCATGGCGCGGTAGACGAGTTCGGCCCGGTCGAAGGTGCGGATCATCAACTGTCCGACGAAGGTGCCCCACATCGGAAGCGGATAGGAGCTGCGGCCGTAGCCGCGGGCGTCGCGGGCCTGTTTCATGCGGAGGGCCTCCTCGACGAGCACCCGCAGGTAACGGAAGACGAAAAGCAGTTGCGCGGCGAAAAGCGACGGCATGCCCATCCGCTGCATGCTGCGGCAGAGGCGGTAGTAGCCCGTCGAGCGGATGAGTAGCAGCAGGGCTTGCACCGAGAGCAGTCCGCGCAGCAGGATCGACGCGAAGCCGATCCATCCTTCGGTAATGCTCACCGTTCCTATGCGGAAAACGGGCGTCCTCTCGTAGAAGACGTTGAACAGACCGATCAGAGCCACGAACGGCAGCACGACGAGCGAACGGCGGAAAAGTTGTCCGTAACGCATGGCGCCCATGGCCGAGCCGGCGAGCGGAAAGGCGAAATAGAGCAGAAGCTCCGAGAACCGATGGAGCGGGACGGAGAGCATCGTTATGAGGAAGACCGTCGTCACGACGAGCTTGGCCCGCGGGTCGATGTCGTGGAGCGGGCTGCCTGTCCGCTCGGCGCGCTCCATGTCGTCGAGTGCGTAGAGGGCCTTCTGCAATCGGTCTTTCATGGTTGGCGGCGGCTCGGTCCGAACAGGCTGGAGAGGCCGAATACGGCCAGCAGGATC
>CATKXN010000244.1 GCA_949840605.1 uncultured Alistipes sp. | reverse complement strand
CTTGTAGGAACTGCCCAGGTAGGGCGTGCCGTAAAGCCACGTGCCGTCGGGATTCTGCATGGGGAAGCAGGCGAAGGCGTGGCTTGCGCTGTAGGCGACCGTATTGTCCACGCTGCCGTCGCCCAGCGAGGTGTATGTCGAGGAGAAGTACGACGTATTGTTGGAGAAAGTAGCCCACTTGTTGATCCGGAAGTCGATCTTCGCACGCAGGTTGTATTTGTTGTAGATGTCGGGGTGTGCACGCTGCATGCCGGCCTGCCGGTCGTAGGCGCCCGAGACGAGGTATTTGATGTCCTTCGTGCCGCCGCTGAGCGATATGCTGTGCTGCTGCACGGGGCGCTTCTCGCGGAAGAGCATGTCCCACCAGTCGTAGTTGCCGTAATAGACCCATTGCTTGCGGCCGTTGCGCACCTCTTCGACGACCCAAGGCCGGTCGGGATGCTCCGTCTTGTCGTTTACGCGGGCCAGCAGCTGCTGCATGTCGCGGTCGGTGTAGTTGACGAAATTCTGACCGTTGTCGGCCTGCCAGAATTTGTTGACCGCATAGACCGACCAGTAGCCGCGGTTTTCGTAGTCGGTCGAGGTCGTGGCCTCCTCCCAGCCGAAACGGCCGCTGTAGCGGACCGTCGCCTTGCCGTCCTTCGCCGAGCCCGATTTGGTGGTTACGAGGATGACGCCGAATGCGGCGCGGGCGCCGTAGACGGCTGCCGCCGACGCGTCCTTGATGACCGAAATCGACTCGACGTCGGTGGCGCTGATGCGGTTCAGATCGCCTTCGGCGCCGTCGATCAGTACGAGCGGACTGGCGCTGTTGATCGAGTTCACGCCGCGGATATTGATCGAGGCCGTGCTGCCGGGCTTGCCGGCGGATGTCGTGACGTTGAGGCCCGCTACGGAACCCTGCAGCATGTTGCTCAGCGAATGGGACACGCGGTTTTCGAGTTCCTTGCTTCCTACGGTCGCCACGGCGCCCGTAAGATTGACCTTTTTCTGCGTACCGTATCCGATGACGACCGTTTCATCGAGCATGATGGCGTCTTCCTGGAGGTAGACGGTGATTTCGTTCCTGGCCGGGGGAACCGTCACCTTCTGCGGGAGATAACCCAGGCAGGAGACCTGGAGTACGGCTTCTCCTGCCGGGACCTGAATACTGAAACCGCCGTTTTCGGAGGTCGTGACGCCTTTGGTCGTACCGTCGACCAGAACGGCTACTCCCGCAAGCGGCTGTTGATTGGCATCGAGGACTTTCCCGGATACCTCTCTATTCTGGGCCGACAGGGTCAGGATACCCCCTCCCAATGCCAGAAGCAGAGATAGAACCAATGGTCTGAATACTCTCATAAGATCAGTTTTTGGTGGTTGGTTAATAAGGATAGATCGGGATGTGACGCATGTCACATGGCTTTGTAAGCGTCCGTGGAGAATGCCTTCGGGCGCTGCATGTTTTCAGTCCACGTGTGTCCGAATTCGTCCCTGACGGTGATCGTCAGGTCCGTATCGGCGTCGGGCGCCTTCACCTTGAAGAAGTGCGTGAACTTCGTCGTGACGAACGACGGCGTAGACTTGAGGCCCGCGTTGTTGAACCGTTTGACCGAGAGGGCCGCGATATGGAGCGGATCGTAAGCCCAGACTTCCGTATAGGGGAGGCTTTTGCCGCTTTCGTCGACGACGCTCAGCGTCCAGTCCGCATTCCAGTTCCAGATATTGATCAGCACTTCGTTGTCTTCGTTCTTCGG
>CATKXN010000243.1 GCA_949840605.1 uncultured Alistipes sp. | reverse complement strand
GGGGCGCACGTCTGCCGCGAAGCCGTGCTGGGTTCGAACACCGTCATCACCGGCTCGACGCACATCATCGACGTCACGGGAGCGGAGCCCGTCACCTACAAAGGCTACGTGCCGCCCCGCTCGGTGGTCGTCCCGGGCAGCTACCGCAAGCAGTTCCCGGCGGGCGAATACAGCGTCACCTGCGCGCTGATCATCGGACAGCGCAAGGAGTCCACCGACAAGAAAACGTCGCTCAACGACGCCCTGCGCGACTTCGGCGTATCGGTATAGGCATGATCTACCGCATCGAAGAGACCACCTCCACGAACGACGACGCCCGCGACGCGAAATACGTCCACGGCGACATCGTATGGGCCGAACGGCAGACCGCCGGACGCGGCCAGCGGGGGCACACGTGGACGAGCGCCGAGGGCGAAAACCTCACCTTCTCGCTGGTGCTCCGCCCCCGGTTCCTGCCCGCCGGGGAGCAGTTCCTGCTGTCGGAAGCCGTGGCGCTGGCGCTCACGGACACTTTCGCGCAGGCAGGCATCGAGACCCGCATCAAGTGGACCAACGACATCTACGCCGGAGACCGGAAGCTCGTCGGCATCCTGATCGAGCACAGCTACTCCGGGCCGACGCTCGACCGCACGGTCGTTGGGATCGGCATCAACGTCAACCAGACGGAGTTCGACCCGGCGCTTCCGAATCCCGTGTCGATGGCCGTCGCCGCGGGCCGCAGGTTCGACCGCCGCGCGGTGCTCGAAACCTTCCGCGAACGTTTCGAAGCCCGCTATGCACAGCTCGAAAAGGGCGGCGCCGAGGACTTGCAGCGCGACTACCGCGAACGCATGTACGGACTGGGCGTGCGTCGCACGTTCCGACGTCCCGACGGCACGCCGTTCGGGGCCGTGATCGAGGGTGTCCGCCCCTCGGGAGAACTGCTGCTGCGCCACGACGACGGCCTGCTGCGGGAATACCTGTTCAAAGAGGTCGAATTCGTGATAAATTCCTGACGCAAATCCTTGCTGTTACAGAAATAACAGTTATATTTGCATCGTAAAACAGCCCATTACAAATCAAACTTTAAGAATAAAATGAACGTACCTGCAAATCTGAAATACTCGAACGACCACGAGTGGTGCCGTATCGAGGGTGACACGGCCGTTATCGGCATTACCGACTTCGCACAGAGCCAGCTGGGAGACATCGTATTCGTCGACGTCCCGACCGTGGGCGAAACGCTCGCCGCCGGGGAGGTATTCGGCTCGATCGAGGCCGTAAAGACCGTGAGCGACGCTTTCCTGCCCGTGGGCGGCGAAATCGTGGAATTCAACGACGCCGTGGACGCCGACCCCTCCATCGTCAACAAGGACGCTTACGGCGAAGGCTGGCTCGTCAAGGTCAAGATGTCCGACCCGGCCGAGTACGACGCCCTGCTGAGCCCCGCCGACTACGAAAAGCTGATCGGCTAACCCGCTTAAGAAGCGTTTAGGGCGACCACGTCCCTGCTATTCAGATAATATTTCGGCCGAAATCCCGGTCGCATGCGATAAGCCCCTCCCGAGGGAGGGGTTTGGGGTGGGGTCAGGCTTGCAAACGACGCCAAAGGCGGCGACAAGGAGTTCGGATAGCGGAATAAGGAACGAAAACGTATAACATACCTATAAAAACAAACGTTATGTCTAAAGTTACCGTCGTAGGTGCAGGCGCCGTGGGCGCAACCTGTGCAAATGTAATGGCTTGCCGCGAAGTGGCGAGCGAAGTGGTCCTC
>CATKXN010000242.1 GCA_949840605.1 uncultured Alistipes sp. | reverse complement strand
TACAACCGCGAGACGCTCGAGGTGAAATACACGGGCAAGAACATCGACGACGTGCTGAACAGGACGGTCAACCTGGCCGTGGAGTTTTTCGAGAACATTCCCAATATCCATCAGAAGCTCAAGGCGATTCAGGAGGTGGGCCTCGGTTATCTGACGCTCGGCCAGCCCTGCACGACGCTGTCGGGCGGCGAGAGCCAGCGCATCAAACTCTCCTCGGAGCTGTCGAAACGCGACACGGGGCGCACGCTCTACATTCTGGACGAACCCACGACGGGGCTTCATTTCGAGGATATCCGCCTGCTGCTGGAGGTGCTGAACAAACTCGTCGACCGCGGCAACACGGTGATCGTCATCGAGCACAACCTCGACGTCATCAAGGTCGCCGACCATATTATAGATATAGGTCCCGAGGGCGGGGCCGGCGGCGGCGAGATCGTCGCTGCGGGGACGCCGCGCGAGATCGCGCAGTGCGAACGCAGCTATACGGGGCAGTTCCTCGCAAAATTGGCCGGTTTGTAAAGCCGGTTCCGGAAGGGTGGACGCGGTGGCGCTGCGACAGCGATAATGCCGTCCGCCGCTTGCTGAAATCCGGCTCTCAGCCGGGCGGCATGGTTCTTGCTTTTCATAGCCGTAACAAACCTTATGTGCTATGAAAAAAACAGTCATTATCGTCTTGGGGCTGCTGCTTGCCGCAACGGCCGTCACTGTTATCGGACAGAAGAAAATCCTGTCGCCCAAAGAGGAGCGTCGCGAGGTACGCGAGAAGCGCCGTGCGGAACGCATCGCCAACTACGAGAAATTCATGGACTCGCTCGTGCTTTCGCGCAATTTCCAGTTCAATCCCTCGACCATGCAGCGCCAGCCGGCAGGCCCCATGCGCCAGATCATGAACCCCGCGTTCAACGTCGGCGTCTGGGACGGCACGATCGACATCTGCCTGCCCTATATCAAGGGATACGTGCCGCCTTACTACGTGACGGTCATCAACTACACGGTGCCCGACGTGCAGGGCTACACCACCGAGCAGACCCACGAAGGGTGGATGGTGACTTTCTCGACGTCGCTGTTCTCGGCTTCGACCTACACCTTCACGTTCGAGATATTCTCCCGCACGGGCGGCGCCAACCTCACGATCACCAATCCGTGGTACAGTCCCGTGCAGTATACGGGTTCGATTTCCCAGTTGTATTAACAGCCCTGTCGTATGAGGATCATCGGAACTGATTTCATTTCTCCGGGTCGTAACCCGCAGCTTTCAAGTCCGACCCACCCCCAAACCCCCGCTTCGGCGGGGGCTTTTGTCCGGCGGCTGTCGGTTGTTCTGGCAGGACTTTTCCTGTCGTCGCCGGTTTGGGCCCAGACCCCGCAGTTCTCTGTGGAGGCTTCGGGCGCTGACAGCGTCCCCCAGACCACGATCGTCCCCGTGCAGCAGCCTGCGGTGCAGGTCGTGGAGCGCACGACCGTCTTCGAGGAGCCGGAGAAGGGCATGGACCGTGCCCAGCGCCGGGCCTATAAGGCGAAGGTCTACGCCGCGAAGATCGATTCGCTGGTGCAGTCGCGCAACTATATGTTCTTCCCCAACACGATGCAGGAGATTCCCGGCGGGATGATTCGCTCGATCTATGCCGACTATTTCTTTTTCGGGATGTTCGTCGACCACGTCGAGGTGCATCTGCCCACCGAGCGGGGCATCACGCAGTACGTCGAGATGCTGAATTTCGATTCGATGTCGATCCGCGACTACCGTGCTGCGCGCACG
>CATKXN010000241.1 GCA_949840605.1 uncultured Alistipes sp. | reverse complement strand
GAGGAGGTTTCCGGCATGTTGCAAGATCACCGTGTAGCCCGTCTCCGGGGCCCAAAGGCTCTGCACGACCGTTCCGTTGTCGATGGCCGCGACGCGGTCGCCGGCCGCCCCCGCGATCTTCACGCCGAAATTCCCCTGCTTGATGTCGAAACGCCCGGTGATGATCCCCTCGACGGGCGTCACCAGCTCGATGGCCTCGCGGACCTTGCGGCGCGACCCGTCGCTGCGGGGCGCTATGGCGTACTCCCCGTCGCCCTCCATCTGGGCCCTCAGCAGCGAATCTTCGGGCGAGGGCATCACCAGCACCTTGCTGATGCGCGACGAGTCCGACGAGGCCAGCGTCCGCGCCACGGGGGTGCGTCCCTCCATGATGAGGGCGATGTTGCGGTTGTAGGTCATCATGTCGTTCATCATGCGCTCCATCGAGTCGAGGCGGATGATGTTTTGCAGCAGGCTTTCGCGCGAACGGTCGGCCTCGGTGCGGTATCCGGGCAGGAACTCCAGCACGGGGCTGTACGCCACCAGCGACAGCGTGAGGATGAACAGCAGCAGGACGAACGCAACCAGCCCGGCCAGGATGCTCGCGGGCGAGAGATGGATGTGCCACTCCTCGGAGTTGTCCGTGGCGTTGAGCATATTGAAACGGCGTTTGCGGAACAGTCCGCGCCACCACGCCCGTATTCTCATCAGGAATTTCATTTTCCGGGAACGTTTTTCGGTGTTACGTCTGACAAAGGTAGCCAAAATTCCAAAAAACCTTTGGCATCGCCTTGAAAATTTTTACCTTTGCAGATGCTTTGAACCTAAACGTCACAAACAAATAAAAAAGTATGGTTAAACCTACATTACTGGTCCTGGCGGCGGGCATGGGTTCCCGTTACGGATCGCTCAAACAGATGGACGGCGTCGGTCCCAACAACGAGGCCATCATCGACTATTCGGTCTACGACGCCATCCGCGCCGGTTTCGGCAAGGTGGTTTTCGTCATCCGCCACTCTTTCGAGAAGGAGTTCCGCGAGGTCTTTTCGGCCGACCGCTTCGGCGGACGCATCGCCGTCGATTTCGTCTTTCAGGAGCTGGACTACCTTCCCGAGGGGCTTACGGTCCCCGAGGGCCGCGTCAAGCCGTGGGGCACGAACCACGCCGTGATGATGGCCGCCGACGCCATCCATGAGCCGTTCGCCGTGATCAATGCCGACGACTTCTACGGCGCCGAGGCCTACAAGACCATCGGCGAATACCTCTCGAAACTCGGCGATTCGAAAAACAGCTATTGCATGGTCGCCTACGACCTGAACCGGACCCTTTCGGAAAACGGTACGGTTTCGCGCGGCGTCTGCGGCGTCGATGCGAAGGGCGACCTCACGTCGATGGTCGAGCGCACGCAGATCGAGCGCATGCCCGACGGCCGGATCGTCTTCCACGACGGCGGCGCCGACGAAGTGCTGGCCGAGGATACGCCGGTTTCGATGAACCTCTTCGGCTTCACGCCCGATTTCTTCGTCCATACGAAGGAGTACTTCGCGAAATGGTATGCCGAGAATCACGAAAACCTCAAATCGGAGTTCTACATCCCGACGATGGTCAACAAACTGATCGGCGACGGCACGGCGACGCTCCGCGTGCTGCGGTCGGCCGCCCAGTGGCACGGCGTCACCTACAAGGAGGACAAGCCGGCGCTGATGGCCGCCATCGAGAAGATGATCGCCGACGGGAAATATCCCCGCGATCTCTGGAAATAGTCGCCGGTGACTGCGGCGCTTCTGCCGCACATCGTCCGAATCCGAAAACGGGGCTGTCTAATAATAAAAATTAGGCAGCCCTATTTTGCAATTTGCAGATATCGCAATATAAAGAATATTTTTCGAGCATATTTACGATCCGAGTTCTCGC
>CATKXN010000240.1 GCA_949840605.1 uncultured Alistipes sp. | reverse complement strand
GGCTGCTCCCGGGCATCGGAACAAACTCCCAAAACACACACACGATGAAAATCTACACGGAAATCATAGGCAATCTGCACGACCCCGAATGGATGAAGAAAGCCGCAGACGCCGAGATCGAGTACATCGATCTCGACCAGTGGACGGCCCAGAAAAGCCGTTTCGTGGTCAAAGGCGACCGCGAGAACGAATATGCCGTGGCATTGAAACGCCATTCGCAGCTGCTCGACGGCGACGTGATCGAATACCTGCCCGAACAGCGCCGGATCGCAGCCATCCGCATCCGCCTCAACGACGTACTGGTCGCGGATCTTTCGGAACTGGCCCGCCGCAGCCCGGAAACGATCATCCACATCTCGGTGGAACTCGGCCACGCCATCGGCAACCAGCACTGGCCGGCCGTGGTCAAGGGCACGAAGGTATACATTCCGCTGACGGTGGACCGGAAGGTGATGGACAGCGTGATGCGCACGCACCGTATCGAAGACGTCGCCTGGTCGTTCCAGCCCGGCTCGGAGGTGATCCCCTACCTGGCGCCGCACGAAATCCGCCGTCTGTTCGGCGGCACGGGGCCCGACAGCGACGTACACCACCATTACGAACACGCGCACGCGCATTGACACGCTCTCATGACCGATAAAACGACAACCGTCATGCGGCTGCTCCAATTCACCGACTCGGCCTTTCCGGTGGGGACCTTCTCCTTCTCCAACGGGCTGGAAACGGCCGCCGAAGAGGGATTGGTGCACGACGCCGCGACACTCGAAGCATACGCGCAGGACATCGCCCGGCAGGCCGCCTTCACCGACGGCGTGGCGGCGCTGCACGCTTTCCGCAGTTATCACCTCGGTTATTACGCAGGCATTCTCGACGCCGACCGCCAGGTCGTTCTCTGCAAGATGAACGCCGAAGCGCGGCTGATGACCCGGCGCATGGGCAAGAAGCTGGCCGAGCTGTCGAAGCATATCTTCCCCGACGAAACCGCCGCGCGGTGGCTCGGCGACATCGCCGGCGGGCGCACGCCCGGCACCTATCCCGTAGCGCAGGGCATCGCATTCGCAGCCTGCGGAATCTCCGAAAAAGAACTTTTCTGCTCCCACCAGTACGGCGTGGTCAACACGGTCGTCAGCGCGGCCCTCCGCTGCGTGCGCGTATCGCATTACGATACGCAGCGCATCCTGTTCCGGGCCGCCGAGAGCATCGATGAACTCTACGCCAAAGCGGGCGACATGGATTTCGACGATATGTACACCTTCGTGCCGCAGATCGACATTCTCGCCTCGCTTCACGAAAAAGGAACCAAACGGATGTTCATGAACTAACCCACTTAAGAAGTGGGTTTTATAGGCGATGGCAGGCTGCGGGGTTTCCGAGCCTGATACGCGCCCGGACTCTTTCCGAAAGCCGGTCATTGCGAGCGAACGGATGTGAGCGTGGCAATCCGAATCCGGTGCTGCCACCCGGAGACAGAATGAACTTATACACAAACAGAAAGACTTTATTATGAGCGACAACACAACCTGCCGAATCGGAATCGGCGGCCCCGTGGGCTCCGGTAAGACGGCGCTGATCGAAGCCATCACCCCGCGGCTTCTGGACATGGGCTACAAAGTGCTGGTCATCACCAACGACGTGGTGACCACGGAAGACGCCAAGCACGTGCGCAAGATGCTGAAGGGCATCCTGGTCGAGGAGCGCATCATCGGCGTCGAAACCGGGGCGTGTCCCCATACGGCCGTGCGCGAAGACCCCTCGATGAACATCGCGGCCGTCGAGGAGATGGAAGCCCGCTTCCCGGACGGCGACGTGGTGCTCATCGAATCGGGCGGCGACAACCTGACCCTCACATTCAGCCCGGCGCTGGTGGACTTCTTCATCTACGTCATCGACGTG
>CATKXN010000239.1 GCA_949840605.1 uncultured Alistipes sp. | reverse complement strand
AAACGAAATACCTCGATATTTGCAGCGACTGCGTAGAGCAGGCGGAGTGTTGCGGATTGTTTGCCACTTCGCGAGTACAAAGCCGAGGCGTTAAACCGATTATCAAATAGGCCATGTTTTAGAACATGGCCTATTGGGTATTACATGGATGGCTTGTAGTAATTCCTTTCCAGCACCTCGTTTATTTTGGATTCGGGATAAAGGAGCGTTCCGCCGATTGCGGTATAGGGCACGATTCCCTTATCCCGATAGTTCTGCAAAGTGCGGCGGGAGATGTGGAAATGGGTCATTACTTGCTCGGTGGTCAGATAGCGTTCGCCCGACAGGGGCGGAGTGATCTCGGCGATCAGTTTGTCCGCCGTCTGCGCGGCGAGGCGCATGGCTTCGAGCAGCTCCTCATATTCAGCCGTATCGCACGTGAGGACGCTGCAGTTCTCGATCATCGTTTTCTCGTCCATAGTTATCTGCAGTTGGTTGTCAGGTTCTTGTCGATCAGCGCCTCCACGTCCTCGGGCTTGTAATAGCATTTGTTGCCGAGCGTCGAGTACGGCAGCTTCCCGCTGTTGCGGAGGTATTGTAGCGTCCGTTTCGAGATGTGGAGCCGGCGGCATACTTCGGCATTGTCTATTCAGCCACACTCGGCCACAGGGTTGAAATGACGGTCGAGTCGTCGTATCGTGTCGGTCAGTCGGCGGGCGTGTGCTTGCAGATTCGTCCATGCGCGCTCTTCGATTAAAAGGGTAATTCATCGTCGTAGGTTTTCAGTTAATAAATTCGATTTCGGTAGTCTGCGACTGATTTTACGTATCCCGAATCCTATTCGCTTCTCGTTTCATACTCGATTGACTTAGGGTTTCGGGTGCAAGATAGGTCGGATTTCGTACGGTTCTACCGCAATGGCCCGAGGTGGCAGCTTGTGGCGTCGGAATGGCACCGTTCGACGTTGAGCTGCATGAAAAACGCGGGACAGATTATTGTCCCGCGCGGTTATTTATCGTCGGCGTTCTCGCTCCTTCTCGTCGTCGCGCATAGTTCGCTAATCGAAATTAGGTACTTCCGTCGTTTGAAATTCCCCAAAAAAGGCGATTGACTGGAATTCGCGGGGCGGGTAATTTTGCACTCGAAATTAACCCGCTCGCAAATGAGATATAAACAGAAAATAGAAACATGGGGACTCCTGACGGTCATGCTGGCCCTCTGCTTTCAGTCGGCCGCAGCCCAGCCCCATCGTCCGCATGCCGGACATCACGGCCCGCACGCCTCCGCATGGCTCTCGGGAAAGGTGATGGAGAAAGACAGCACGGCCGTCGCTTTCGCCACCGTCTGTCTGAAAGGCACGCACTACGGCAGCACTACGGACGATATGGGGCGGTTCCGTTTCAGAGCGCCGGCCGGGAAGCATACGCTGGCCGTTTCGATCATCGGCTACGAAACCGTAGAGAAAAATATAACCGTCGACAAAAGCCCTCGGAACCTCACGGTCGTCCTGCAACCGGCAGCGACCGAACTCGAAGCGGTCGTTGTCACGGGCGGAGGCGTGGGCCGCGTCCGCCGGTCGCCGTTCAACGCGGTGGCAGTGGATACGAAAGCCTTGCAGAACACGACTAAGAGCCTGAGCGACGCCCTCACGAAACTGCCCGGCGTGAAACTCCGCGAATCGGGCGGCGTGGGCTCCGACATGCAGCTGATGCTCGACGGGTTCAGCGGCAAGCACGTCAAGGTCTTCATCGACGGCGTGCCGCAGGAGGGGGCCGGGCAGGCGTTCGACCTGAACAACATCCCGGCAAGCTTCGCCGAGCGCATTGAAGTCTACAAGGGGGTGGTGCCCGTCGGTTTCGGCACCGACGCCATCGGCGGCGTCATCAACATCGTCACGAACAAACGGCGGCGCAACTGGTTCGCCGACGCCTCCTACTCCTACGGTTCGTTCAACA
>CATKXN010000238.1 GCA_949840605.1 uncultured Alistipes sp. | reverse complement strand
CGCATCACAGGCTGTACGCCCGCTACGCTGCTCGGAACTGCGTTAGGATAAGATTGGATTAATATAAAATAAGGATTTAATTATGCGTTTTGACGAACTCGACCTGGAGGATGAAATCCTCGACGGCCTTGAGGATATGAATTTCCACGAGATGACACCCGTGCAGGAACATACGATTCCGGTGATTCTGGACGGCCGCGACATCATCGGCTGTGCCCAGACGGGCACGGGAAAGACCGCGGCCTATACGCTGCCGCTGCTGAACAAACTGCTGCTGGAGGGGAATCCCGACAACGTGGTGAAATCGCTGATCATCGTGCCCACGCGCGAGCTGGCGCAGCAGATCGACCAGCAGTTCCAGGGTTTTTCCTACTATGCGCCCATCTCCACCACCGTGGTTTACGGCGGCGGCGACGGCAAGGGCTGGGACGTTCAGAAGAACGGCATGCTCAACGGCTCCGACGTGGTGATCGCCACCCCGGGCCGCATGATCGCCCATCTGCAGAACAGCGGTGTGGACATTTCGCACGTCGAATACCTGATCCTCGACGAGGCCGACCGCATGCTGGACATGGGTTTCAGCGAAGACATCATGAAGATCGTGTCGTATATGTCCAAGGATCGCCAGACGATCATGTTTTCGGCCACGCTGCCCCCGAAGATCCGCGAACTGGCCAAGACCATTCTGCGCAACCCCGCGGAGGTCAACATCGCCATCTCGAAGCCCAACGAGGCCATCGACCAGTCGGCCTACGTCTGCTACGAGAATCAGAAGCTGGGCATCATCCGCGAACTGTTCGCCGAACCGACCGATTCGAAGACGATCATCTTCTCGTCGTCGAAGCTCAAGGTCAAGGAGCTGGCCCACACGCTCAAACGGATGAAACTCGACGTGGCGGCCATGCACTCCGACCTGGAGCAGTCCCAGCGCGAGGAGGTGATGCTCAATTTCAAGAACAACAAGGTGAAGATCCTCGTCGCCACGGACATCGTGGCCCGGGGCATCGATATCGAGGACATCGGCCTGGTGCTCAACTACGACGTGCCGCACGACCCCGAGGATTACATCCACCGCATCGGCCGCACGGCCCGCGCGGCGGCTACGGGCAGCGCCGTGACGTTCGTCAGCGAGGAGGAACAGGGCAAGTTCCACCAGATCGAGAAGTTCATCGAACGCGACATCCGCAAGGCCGAGCTGCCTGCGAGTGTGGGCGAGGGGCCGAAATACGCTCCCGACGAGAACCGCGGCCGTTTCGGCCGTTTCGGCCGGGGCGGAGGACGTTCCGGAGCCGGAGGTCGCGGGCGCGGCGGGCGCAGCGACCGTTCGGGGCGCAATGACCGGGACCGCCGCAGCGAACGCCCGGCAGCCGGCGCTGCGGCTCCGGCCGCCGCACAGCCTGCCGTTCCGGACGGCGACCACGCTTCGGGGCGCGGCGAGGGCAACCGCGGCACGCGCGACCGCCGGCGTCACCGCAACCGTCGCAGGAAGCCCGTTGCTGGGGGCGACGGACAGAACTGACGGCTGCACCGGCTCTTTGAGGACCTTTCCCGGTCCGAACCGGGTCCGAACCGGTACGGAAACGGGGCAGTCTAACAAGTCCCCGAAAATGAAAATCACCCCTATCAGAGTTTGTTCTGACAGGGGTGAAATCGTAAAATTCGGACTTGTTAGACAGCCCCTTCTGTTCGTATCGGCGGGAGCCTATTTCTGCCGGAAGTAAATCTGCATCGGCACTCCCGAAAAATCCCATTTGTCGCGCATGTTGTTCTCGAGGAAGCGACGGTAAGGCTCCTTGATGTACTGTGGCAGATTGACGAAGAACGCGAACTGCGGCGTCGGCGTCGGCAGCTGGGTGACGTATTTGATTTTGATGTACTTGCCTTGGGTCGCGGGGGGTGGGTAGTTCTCGATCAGCGGCAGCATGTAGTCGTTGAGCTCCGAGGTCGAAATGCGCCGTTTGCGCGAGTGGTACACGCGGATCGAGGTTTGCAGCACCTCGAAGATGCGCTG
>CATKXN010000237.1 GCA_949840605.1 uncultured Alistipes sp. | reverse complement strand
GCGGCGGCGAGTATCCTGTCCAGCCCCTCGGCCCTGGCGGCAGCCTCGACGCCCTTCGAACCGGGGACGATCCACGCCGTGATGTTGTCGGCCTTGCGGCGTCCCTCGACCAGGCGGGCGAAACGCCGCAGGTCCTCGATACGCCCGTTGGTGCAGCTGCCGACGAAAACGTAATCGACCGCCTTGCCCAGCAGTTTCTCCCCTGCCCTGAAACCCATGTACTCCAACGCCTTGGGATCGGCGCCGGCGGGGATCGACGCATCGACGGACATGCCCATCCCGGGATTGGTGCCGTAGGTGATCATCGGGGCGATGTCGGCGGCATCGAAGCGGTATTCCTTGTCGAAAACCGCGTCCGCATCGCTGTAAAGCTCCCGCCAGCGGGCCACGGCCCGGTCGAAATCGGCCCCCTGCGGAGCGCGCTCGCGGCCCCTGAGGTATTCGAAGGTCTTTTCGTCGGGGGCGATCATGCCCCCGCGGGCGCCGCACTCGATGCTCATGTTGCAGACCGTCATGCGGCCCTCCATCGACAAAGACCGGATCGTACTGCCGGCAAACTCGATGAAATAGCCCGTGCCGCCCGAGGCGGTGATCTGCGAAATGATGTAGAGGATCACGTCCTTGGCCTCCACGCCCCGCCGCAGTTCGCCGTCGACGGTGATGCGCATCGACCGGGGTTTGGTCTGGAGGATGCACTGGCTGGCGAAGACCATCTCGACCTCCGAAGTGCCCACGCCGAACGCCACGGCGCCCAGGGCTCCGTGGGTCGAAGTGTGGCTGTCGCCGCAGACGATCGTCATGCCCGGCTGCGTGAGGCCCAGTTCGGGGCCGATGATATGGACGATGCCCTGTTTGGGATGCCCCACCCCGAAATGCTCGATGCCGTGCCGGGCGCAGTTCTCGGCCAGGGCCTCGACCTGCCGCCGCGACTCGGGCTCCTCGATCGGGAGGTGCTGGTCGACGGTCGGAATGTTGTGGTCGGCGGTGGCGGTGATCTGCGCCGGGCGCGCCACGCCGAACCCGCGGCGCTCGATGCCCCCGAAGGCCACGGGCGAAGTCACCTCGTGGATATACTGCCGGTCGATGTAGAGCACGCAGCGGCCCCCGTCCTCGACGCGCACGGTGTGCGCGTCCCAAATCTTGTCCAAAAGCGTCTGTTTCATAGCTTATGCCTCTTCTTCGCGTTTTTCGGTTACGTTCAGGGCCCGCAGGGCGTCGAGGAACGCCTCGATCGAGGCCCGCGTGGTGTCGGTATGCGCGGCGAACCCGTGGACCGTGCGGCTGCCGCACTCGACCTGCACGTGCACGCGGCCCACGTCATTCGATCCCCGCGTGATGGCCTGCATCAGGAACTCCGACAGCACGACCTTCTCGTTGATGAGCTTCTTGATGGCCGAGACCGCGGCGTCGACCGGGCCGTTTCCCGTAGCGATGGCCATACGCTCGTGGTCGCCGAATTTGAGCACCACGGTGGCCGTCGGAACCAGCGTTCCGGTGGTCACCTGCAGGAATTTCAGCGCCACGGACTGCTGCTTCATGCGGTCGATGTCGCCCACGAGATAGATCAAGTCGTAATCGTGAATCTCCTTCTTCTTGTCGGCCAGCACGAGGAATTTCTCGTAGGTGGCGTCCAGCTCCTCCGGCGTGAGGTCGTAGCCCAGCAGTTCGAGCCGGTGTACGAGGGCCGCGCGACCGCTGCGGGCCGTGAGGGCGATGACCGACTCGTTCAGACCGATGTCCTGCGGGTCGATGATCTCGTAGGTCTGTCGCTGTTTCAGCACCCCGTCCTGGTGGATGCCCGACGAGTGGGCGAAGGCGTTGCGGCCCACGATGGCCTTGTTGGGCTGCACGGGCATGTTCATCAGGCTCGACACCAGGTGCGAAGCCTTGGTGATCAGCTGCGAATGGATATTCGTGTCGATATGGACGTCCTTGTGGCAGCGCAGGGTCATCACCACCTCTTCGAGCGAGGTGTTGCCGGCGCGTTCGCCGATGCCGTTGATCGTCACCTCGGCCTGCCGGGCGCCGTTCAGGACGCCGCTCAGCGTATTGGCCGTGGCCATGCCGAGGTCGTTGTGGCAGTGAGTCGAAATGATCGCCCGGTCGATGTTCGACACGTGGTCGACCAAGTATTTGATCTTCGCGCCGTATTCGTTCGGAAGGCAGTAGCCCGTCGTGTCGGGGATGTTGACCACGGTGGCGCCGGCGGCGATGGCCGCCTCGACGACGCGCGCCAGGTACTC
>CATKXN010000236.1 GCA_949840605.1 uncultured Alistipes sp. | reverse complement strand
TCTTTAATTTGTTCTGTCGTAATCATTTTTTTAATATTGAAACGGTTGGTGAGTCGTTTTCGTGCCCCGAAGGTCAGGCGGTCTGCGCAGCGGGCTCCCTGTCCGCCGGACGGAGAAACGTGACGTAGATCATCCGGAACCACGTCAGGGCGAAGCAGTAGATGTTGAGCTGTACGGTGTCGCACAGGAAACGCATGACCGGCGGCGGGCAGATCAGATCGACCGGCACGACGACCAGCAGCACGAAGTTGGCCCAGAACAGCGTCTTGTCCAGCCATCCGCGATGCGCCTGCGCCCAGTACCACATCAGGTAGCCGGTCAGCGCGATGACGTAGGTATGTTTCTCGGTCGAGAGGCTGAACAGAATCACCCAGCCCATCAATACGGCAAGCGATCCGACCCGGAAATCGTACCGGCCGAATTTACGCCGATTCGCCACGAACAACAGGCACAGCGCGGCGATCGACCCCATCTGTACGTAGGTCATGACGGGTGTCAGCAGGTCGTGGAGGGGATAGAGGTTAAAGAGGGAGTAGAATTGAAACTGGTCGACATGCAGCGACAGCACTTCGGCCCAGCGCAGGTAGTGCGGCACGAGTCCGTCGAAGCCGAGGCTCACGGCCGGCAACAGCAGCAGGCCCGCGGCCATCGCGACCGTTACGAGCAGGTTGCGCCGGAATTTCGGATAGCAAAGCAGCAGCCCCAATTCGAAAATGCCGTATATTTTGGTCAGGCCGGAAACGAGGATCAACAGAATGGCCCAGACGGGTTTCCCCCGCTCCAGCAGCACGAAGGCGAACAGGAACAGGTAGGCCACCACCGGGTTGAACTGCATCGACATCTGCGTCGTGGCCAGAATCAGCGCCGTGTAGAGGTATGTCTTGCACTTCTGCGCCTCGCTCAGGTGCGGCATGGCGAAGATCGCACAGAAGAAGAGCGTGAAATTCATCAGGTTCCAGACGAACGGACCGACCGTCGCGCCTAAATAGGCAAACGGCGTGAACAGCATCGAGAAGAGCGGACCGTAGAGGAAGTCGTATTTCTCGACGCCGTAAGGGTCCGCGCCCTGCCAGAAGTCGAACGTCGAGAGCTGGAACGTGAAAAAGTTGAACTGTTTGCCCCGGCTCACTTCCAGCAGGGTCAGGACGAAAGTCAGGATGAAGCCGAGGACGAAAATGTTCCTCCGGTTCAGAAAGAAATCCGCTGCGGCGCGGCCGATGGCGTTCGGGGTCTTTTGCATGTCGTTCGAATGGTCGTTTTTCGTTCGTCGGGGCGGCCGGATCATCCGGCCACCGAGCAGGGGATGCCGAGCGCTTCGACGCGGCCGGCTATCGTCCGGAGTTCTTCGACGGGGACCTTGTGCAGGTCCGGAGCCGGCGTGTCGCGGTCGATCGTGTAGATCATCACCTGCCGGGGCGCGATTTCACCGATGAGGCGCAGCCACGCTTCCGTCTCCCGCGGCGTCGTGTTGTCCACCATGCGGCCCTCGAATGTGCCTCGCAGGAACATCGTCTGGACGATCAACCGGCCTTCGAATCGCTTCATGCCCTCCACGACGCGCTGCACCGAATAGCCGCCTTTCGGGCGGTCGATCAGGCGGACCGTTTCGTCGAAGGCTGAATCGAGCTTGAGAATGTTGTTGTCCACCTTCAGCAGCGCTTCGAATACTTCGTCCCTGTCGATCATCGTGGCGTTGCTCAGCACCGATATTTTCGTGTCGGGACAGAGCTCGTCGCGCAGGACAAGCGTGTCGTCGACGATCGCTCCGAAGTCGGGGTGCATCGTCGGCTCGCCGTTGCCGGCGAAGGTGATGACGTCCGGCAGTGTGCCTTCGGCCGCCATTTCTTCGAGCTTGCGTCGCAGGCCGTCGCGGACCGCCTCCCTCGGATGGAAACGGAGGCCGCCGCTTTTGCGGGCCCATCCGCATTCGCAGTAGATGCAGTCGAAGCTGCACAGCTTGTCGTTCAGCGGCAGCAGGTTTACGCCCAACGACAGTCCGAGCCGCCGGCTGCGGATCGGACCGAAAATCACTTTGTCGAATAATGCGGTACTCATGGAAACAGTCGATCAGGCCTCAAAGATACGAATAAGCGAGGGCAAAAAGCAAGTCCGCTTGCTTTTTGCCGAGCGGGAGTATCTAAGACGAAGTCAAAGATACGGATAGTCGGGATGCAAAAAGCAAGTCCGCTTGTTTTTTGCCGAGCGGGAGTATCTAAGACGGAGTCAAAGATACGAATTAGGACGCAATGCGCAAGGT
>CATKXN010000235.1 GCA_949840605.1 uncultured Alistipes sp. | reverse complement strand
ACGCCCTGACCACGCTGCCCATGGGCGGCGCCAAAGGCGGATCGGACTTCAATCCGCGCGGCAAGTCCGACGCCGAGATCATGCGGTTCTGTCAGGCTTTCATGACCGAACTGTGGCGCTATATCGTTCCCGAAACGGATGTGCCGGCCGGCGACATCGGCGTGGGGGGCCGCGAAATCGGCTACCTGTACGGCATGTACCGCAAACTGGCCCGCGAAAATACCGGCGTGCTCACGGGCAAGGGCATGACCTACGGAGGATCGCTCGTCCGGCCCGAAGCCACGGGATTCGGGGCGATCTATTTCACCGCCCAGATGCTCGAACAGGCGGGCGACGAACTCGCACGCAAGCGCATCGCCCTCTCCGGCTTCGGCAACGTGGCGTGGGGTGCCGCGCTCAAAGCTACGGAGCTCGGAGCCAAGGTCGTCACGATTTCCGGTCCGGACGGTTTCATCTACGACCCGTCGGGTCTCGACCGCGAGAAGATCGACTACATGCTCGAACTCCGGGCCTCGAACAACGACGTGGTGGCGCCTTATGCCGAACGGTTCGCCGGAGCGGAATTTTTCGCCGGGCGTAAGCCGTGGGAGATTCCGGTGGACATCGCCATGCCGTGCGCCACGCAGAACGAGCTCGACGGGGAGGACGCCGCGCGCCTGCTGGCCAACGGCGTGCGGTACATCGCCGAAGTGTCGAACATGGGCTGTACGCCCGAAGCCATCGACGCGTTCATCGCGCAGAAGGCCGTCTATGCGCCCGGCAAAGCCGTCAATGCGGGCGGCGTAGCCACGTCGGGCCTCGAAATGTCGCAGAACGCCATGAAGCTGAACTGGAGCCGCGAGGAGGTCGACCGCCGGCTGCACGAAATCATGTCGTCGATCCACCGCGCCTGCCTCGAATACGGCACCGAACCGGACGGCTACATCAACTACATGAAAGGCGCCAACATCGCCGGATTCATGAAGGTGGCCCGCAGCATGGTCGAGCAGGGTATTCTGTAACCGAAGGCGTGCGGCGGAGACTGTGCCGCGAAGCCTTGTCGAAAAAAGAGGGAGCCCGATCCGGTCGGGCTCCCTCTTTTCGATGCGTTCGGGGGCGGTTCCCCGGCGGCTCAGATCTTGGCGTCGAGTGCGGCGATGTTTTCGGCGATCTGCTCGTCGGTGAGTGTGTAGTTCATCAGGTCGCCCGAAATGTATTTGTCGTAGGAGGCCATGTCGATGAGGCCGTGTCCCGACAGGTTGAACAGGATGACTTTCTCTTCGCCCGTCTGCCTGCACTTTTCGGCTTCCGCCACGGCTGCGGCGATGGCGTGGCAGGATTCCGGAGCGGGGATGATGCCTTCGGTCCGGGCGAAGAGGCATCCGGCCCGGAAGCTTTCCAGTTGCGGAATGTCGACGGCTTCCATCAGCCCGTCTTTGAGCAACTGCGAGACAATGACGCCGGCACCGTGGTAGCGCAGCCCGCCGGCGTGGATGTGCGCCGGGGCGAAGTTGTGGCCCAGCGTGAACATGGGCAGCAGCGGCGTGTAGCCCGCTTCGTCGCCGAAGTCGTAGCGGAAGACGCCGCGCGTGAGCTTCGGACACGAGTCGGGTTCGGCCGCCACGAAACGCGTTTTCTTACCGTCGAGCAGGTTGTGGCGCATGAACGGGAACGATATGCCGCCGAAGTTCGATCCGCCGCCGAAGCAGCCGATCACCACGTCGGGGTATTCGCCCGCCATGGCCATCTGTTTCTCGGCTTCCAGCCCGATGATCGTCTGGTGCAACGTCACGTGGCTCAGCACCGAGCCGAGCGTGTATTTGCAGTTGGGCGTGCTCATGGCCAGTTCGATGGCTTCGGAAATGGCCGTGCCTAACGAACCTTGGTAGTTGGGCTGCTCGGTCAGGATTTTCCGTCCGGCCTTCGTCGACATCGACGGCGAAGCGGTGACCTGCGCGCCGAACGTCTGCATGATCGAGCGGCGGTAGGGCTTCTGTTCGTAGCTGATCTTGACCATGTAGACGGCCAGTTCGAGACCGAACGCCTTGGCCGCGTAGGAGAGGGCCGCGCCCCATTGTCCGGCGCCCGTTTCGGTCGTGATGTTGGTGACGCCTTCCTGTTTGCAGTAGTAGGCCTGTGCGAGCGCCGAGTTCAGCTTGTGGGAACCCACGGGGCTGACGCTTTCGTTCTTGAAGTAGATGTGGGCCGGCGTGCCGAGCGCCTTTTCCAGATCGTAGGCCCGCACGAGCGGCGTGCAGCGGTAGTTCTTGTACTGTTCGCGGACGGCTTCGGGAATGTCGATCCATGCGTCG
>CATKXN010000234.1 GCA_949840605.1 uncultured Alistipes sp. | reverse complement strand
TGGGCAGGCTTCCCGCACCTTTGCCGAACATGAACTGACGGTCGTAGCATTCTCCGCGGATCACCACGCCGTTGTACTCGTCGTCGACGCTGTAAATGTATTTCGCGGGCGTCACGAACTCCGGCATGACGAACATCGTGAAGTGTCGGTCGCTCACCTTCACCACCTGGGCCACCAGCTTGATCTTCACGTTCTTCTCGCGGGCGTACCGGATGTCCGAGTCGTGGATCGTCGAGATGCCGTAGGTGAAGATGCGGTCCGGTGCGACGTAGGTTCCCAGGGCGTGTACCGTGATGATGACCAGCTTGAAGAGCGAATCGTAGCCCTCGATGTCGAACGAAGGGTCGCTCTCGGCGAAGCCCAGCGCCTGCGCCTGCGCCAGTGCGTTGGCGTAGGAGTCCTTGTGGTCGAAGACGCGCGAGAGGATGTAGTTCGACGAGCCGTTCAGGATGCCCTTCACCTCCAGCAGCAGGTCGTTGTCGTAATACTCCTCGAGGTTGCGGATCACCGGAATCGAACCGCACGACGATGCGTCGTAGAGCAGCGCCACGTTGCGCGTTTTCTGGATGTCGATCAGCTCCGGAAGGTTCCGGGCCAGCATCGTCTTGCTCCCCGACACGACCGGGATGCCCCGCAGCAGGGCCCGCTTCACGATGTCGTAGGCCGCCCGGGCGTCATCGATGACCTCCACCACCAGATTGATGTTGGGGTTGTCGAGAATCTCGTCGACCGAGGTGGTGAAAAACGACGGGTCCACATCGATCTTCCGCGGCTTTTTGGGATCGCGGACGCAGATCTTCACGATCTCGGCATGGGCGTTCTTCGATTTGCGCACCACTTCGTAGATGCCCTGTCCGACGACGCCGAATCCGAACAGTCCGATTTTGATTTTGCTCATAAGCGTATAGGTTTGTTGTCTGTTTTTTGTTCCATTTCCCTCTTCGGAACGCTGTTGTCGCAGCGTTCCGCTGCGTTTGCAAATCCGACCCACCCCCAACTCCCGCCCCAGGCGGGGGCTTTTGTGCCGCTTTGCGGCAAAGTGAGCGTTCCCGATCCGTGTGGAGTTATTGCGTTACGTGAAAACTTTCATCTTGCATGAAGGGGAGGAGTATGTCGTTCAGCTGCTCGTATTCCACGAGGAATCCGTCGTGGCCGAACGGCGAGTCGATCTCGTGGTACGTGCTGCCGGGGATCATCGCGTGCAGGCGCCGCATCTCGGCCGGGGTGAAGATGATGTCGGTGGTGATGCCGACGACCAGCGTGCGGGCACTGATGCCCGCCAGGGCCCGTCCCACGCCGCCCCGTCCGCGCCCTGCGTCGTGGGTGTCGAACGCATTGAGGATCGCGTAGTAGGAATAGGCGTTGTAACGGCGGCAGAGCTTCTCGCCCTGATACTGCTGGTAGGTGCAGGCCCGGTGTACCGCGGGAGCCTCCCCGCAGTCCTGTTGGGTGAGGTTGTAGCCCTCGGGGCCGCGGTAGCTCAGCAGGCCGATGGCACGGGCCGCGGCGAGGCCCTGCATCCCCGCGTCGTCGCGCGGCTCCCCGAAGGTCGTGTCGGCCTCGATGGCCATGCGCTGCGTTTCGTCGATGGCGATGGCCCAGGGCGACGCCTTGGCGTCGGTGGCGATCAGCGCCAGCCGTTCGATGCGCCCGGGTTCCGAGACGGCCCATTCCACGGCCTGAAACCCTCCGACCGAACTGCCCACGAGCGTTGCGATGCGTCCGATGCCGAGGGCTTCGGCCAGCAACCGGTGCGCCCGGACGATGTCGCGGATGGTGAAGGGCGGAAAATCCTGGTACCAGGGCTTTCCCGTGGCGGGATTGACGTGCAGCGGCCCCGTCGTTCCGTAGTGCGAACCGATGATGTTGGCGCAGACGACGAAATACCGCGCGGGGTCGAGAAAACGCCCCTCTTCGACCGTATGGGGCCACCAGTCGGCGACGTCCGAATTGGCAGTCAGCGCATGGCACACCCACACCACGTTGTCCTTGGCGGCATTCATCGCGCCGTAGGTGTGGTAGGCGATCCGCAGTTCCGGCAGCGTATGGCCCGTTTCCAGTTCGAAAGGCCCGGGGGCTGTGTATATCTGCGGTTCCATCAGTCGATCCGGGAAAAAGCTTGTTCGAAATCCTCGATGATGTCGTCGGCATTCTCCAGTCCGAGCGAGATGCGCAGCAGCGTGGGCGTCACGCCCGCCGCCGCGAGGTCGGCGTCGCTGAGCTGCTTGTGGGTCGTGGATGCCGGATGGGTCACGACCGTAATCGAGTCGCCGATCATGACCATGTTGGCCGCCAGCCGGAGCGACTCGACGAA
>CATKXN010000233.1 GCA_949840605.1 uncultured Alistipes sp. | reverse complement strand
GGCCTGCAGCTCCACGAGGCGTTCGATAAAAGTGTAGGCCAGGCTCGACCGCAGCGGATAGCCCATCGTGACGTTGACCCGTCCGATCTCGGGCGGCAGGGCGTACAACAGCGGCAGGAGCAGGTTCTCGTCGGTGAGCACCACCGCCGTGCGCTTGTCCAACGGCCTCGCGGCGGCCAGTCGACGGAGGATCGCGGCAGCGTGCTTGCACTGCACGGCGTTGGACACCGCGGCCACGGCGGTCAGCTCCTTGGGCCGTTCCATGTTGTCGTGCGACACGGCCCCGCGCGGCGGAAACTGCACGACGTTCTCGCGGACGAACATCCCGGCCTCCTGCTCGGGACGGTCCTTATAGTAGGAGTCGTAATCCCAGTAGAAATCGGTTTCGGCGGCGGTCGAAAGAAACCGGAAGAGCACCTTTTCGCACTCCGACAAGGCGTTGAAACCCGCCACGACATACCGCCTCGGCTCCGGGAACATGTATCCCCCCTCGCGGATGCGGTCGGCGGCGGCACGCTGGACCATGCCGTTGTAGGCGATGCCCAGCGCGGCGAGTCGTTCGCGGAAACGGCGGTAGACGGGTCCCAGCGTCTTCCAGATGGCCAGGAACCGGCGTTTTTCGGCCGAAAGGTCGGCCTCGTCGCCCAGCGACGACCAGAAGCGCAGGATTTGCAGCTGCGCGGGGGTGAGGTACGAGATGTCGGCCTCGATCTCCTTGATATCCGAGATGTTGCGGAACAGCATCGCAGCGTCGATCCGGTATTTGTCGATGGTGTCGAAGTCGGTCAGGAGCATGTCGCCCCAGAAATAAAACTTGTCGAACGGCTCGGCGTGGTATTCCGAATAGATCTTGTAGAGTTCGGTGATGAGCCGCACGCGGCCGCCCGTATGCAGGCCCGATAGTTCGGTCATGAGGTCGTCGACGGTCGCCCACTGCGGCTGCCACATGGGCCGTCCGGCGATCCCGGTCAGGGCATCGACGAAAAACAGCCGCGCGCGCCGCGACGGAAAGAGCAGCGCACGGTCGGACAGGCCCTCCCCGTAACGGGCATAAAGGTCCGCAGCAACTTCGTACAGGAAAGTTTTCAACGTCTGCAATAATTAAGATGCGGGCCCCGAAACGGGCGCACGGCTACTCCACCCGCGTAATGTCGCCGCCCATGAATTTCGAACCGCTGCGCACGACCGGCGGGACGCCCTTGTAGGTGATCTTGCCCCCGGTCGAGGTTTTGCCCTGGAATCGGTCCGTCACCCACAGCGCGGCGGTGCCCGAACTGGTGACGTTGACCTCGGCGGACATCGTCTCCAGCCCCGCGGCTTCGACCTTGCCGGTCGAGACGAACAGCGAGAGGTAGCGCACGGCGCCCGTCAGCGTCGCGACGCTCTTGCCCGTAAGCTCCATCTTGAGGTCCTTGACATCCATCCGGGCCGTCACCTGCGCCATGCCGCCCACCGTCAGGTCGAGGACCGTGGCCACCAGCGTGCTGTCGAACGTCGCCACGGCGTCGGCAATGGCGATGCGTTCCAGCGAGTTGTAATAGACCGTCACAGAGGTACGGTCGGGACGGCGCACGTCGGAGCGTTCCGAAATGCGCAGCACCTTATCTTTCACCTCGGCGCGGAACCTGGTCGTATAGGAACCTTTGGTGTCGTAGACGATCTTGGGTGCCTCGGTGTCGGGCACCGAAACGAACCGGATGTCGAGCGGGGCCGACACCTCGACGGCGGTAAACGACGTGAGCCATTCGCGGCGTTCCCCGGCTTCGGCCGGCTGCTGTGCGCGGCAGAGCGCGGCGGCGGCCAGCATCACGGCCGTCAGAATCATTTTCTTCATAACAAGGCTTGTTTTACCTCCGCTAAATTACAAAATTATTGCGAAGTTCGGGATTTGTTTTGTATTTTTACCCATTAAAACGAAATTTCGGACAGTGAGAGCGAAGATTCTGAATGCAAGCGCCGGATCGGGAAAGACCTACCAGCTGGCCTACAAATACGTCCGCGACGTGATCGGCCAGCCCGGTCTTTACCGGCACATCCTCGCCGTGACCTTCACCAACAAGGCCACCGAGGAGATGAAATCGCGCATCCTGAAAGAGATTCACGCCCTGGCGTCCGGAGCCGCGAGCCCCTATCTGGAAAACCTCTGCCGCGAACTGTCGCTCGACGAACGCTCGGTGCGCAAACGCGCCGCCGAGGTGCGCTCGAAGATACTCCACGACTATTCGCGCTTCACGGTGCTGACGATCGACACCTTCTTCCAGCGCATCCTGCGCGCCTTCATCAAGGAGCTGGGCATCGACCTCGACTACAACGTCGAGATCGAAACGGCCTCGGTGCTTGCCCGGAGC
>CATKXN010000232.1 GCA_949840605.1 uncultured Alistipes sp. | reverse complement strand
GAACACCACCGGGTTTCCGGTCCGGTTCCGCGCCGCCGCCACATAACAGCCGAATTCGTACATCGTTAGCCAATTTTTACTACCTTTGGAGTCGTAACCACCCTTTTATTCCGTCGGAAGGTTCTGCCGAACCGCACACAATCCGGTTTTGCACCCATCCGACTTTTTAGTACCTTTGCCGCGTCATGTACCGAAGAATCATAAAACCCCTGCTCTTCTCGCTCAATATCGAGCGGGCCCACCACGCCGTCCTGCTGATGCTGCGCATCTTCGGGCTGATCCCCGGAGGTCGCTGGCTCCTGCGCAAATGCTGGGCCGTGGAACACCCGGCACTCGAACGCGAGGTCTTCGGCATGCGGTTCGCCAATCCGGTGGGGCTCGCCGCAGGATTCGACCGCAACGGCGAAGCGTACCGCGAACTGGCGGCCCTGGGGTTCGGATTCATCGAGGTGGGCACCGTCACGCCCCGGCCTCAGGCGGGAAATCCCCGTCCGCGGGTCTTCCGGCTTCCGAAGGACAACGCCGTCATCAACCGCATCGGGCTCTCGAACCGCGGCCTCGAAACCGCCATCCGCCACCTGCGGCGTCCGCACGGCGGGGTGATCGTGGGTTGCAACATCGGCAAGAACACCGCGACCCCGGCCGAAAACGCCCCGGCCGACTACCTGAAGCTCTTCCGCAACCTGTACCAGTATGCGGACTATTTCACCGTGAACATCAGCTGCGACAATTCCTGCCGAGAAGGCACGTCGCACACGCGCGAACATATCCTCCAGATACTCAACCCGCTCTTCGACTTCCGCCGCGGACAGAACCAGTACCGGCCGGTCATGCTCAAAATCTCGCCCGACATGCCGGACGAGGTGATCGACCGGATTACCGACGTGCTGATGGAAACCCCGCTCGACGGCATCGTGGCCACCAACGGCTCGCACGGACGCGAGGGGCTGCGGACCAGCCGCACGACGCTCGAAAAGATCGGCAGCGGACGCCTCAGCGGTGCGCCCCTCACCCGCCGCGCCGTGGAAATCGTGCGCCGCATCCACACCCGCTCGGGAGGCACCTATCCCATCATCGGCGTGGGGGGCCTGATGTCGGCCGACGACGTGCGCGCGATGCTCGACGCCGGTGCCGACCTCGTGCAGCTCTACACGGGATATATCTACGAAGGGCCCGGACTGGTCCGGGACGTATGCCGCGCGCTGATCGCCGACGCCGAACGAGAGGCCGAGGAGCTGGCCGCCATGCGCGCCGCCGAGGTGTCGATGCAAAGCGGGGAAACGCCCGAAACATCCGGTCCGGAGCCCGCCGAGGCGGCATCCGGCAGCGAGCCGGAAGAGGAGCGCCGCCCCGGGACCGAACAAAAATAACTCCGCACATGAAGGCAACCATCATCACCATCGGCGACGAAATACTCATCGGCCAGATCGTGGACACCAACTCGGTGTCCATCGCCAAACACCTCAACGCTGCGGGCATCGTCGTCCGCGAAAAGCTCTCGATCGGCGACGACCGCGCGCAGATCGTCGAAGCCGTCGAACGGGCCCTGTCCGCTTCGGAGGTCACCGTCATCACCGGCGGACTCGGCCCCACGAAGGACGACATCACCAAGAAAACCCTCGCGGAGATGTTCGGCAGCGACATGCGCTGCGACCGGCGGGTCGCCGACCACGTGGAGCGGATGCTCGCCGGGCGGGACATCGAGTTCAACGAGCTGAACCGCTCGCAGGCGATGGTTCCCGCATGCTGCACGGTGCTGTTCAACGCCCACGGCACGGCCCCGGGCATGTGGTTCGAACGCGACGGACACGTCGCGGTGTCGCTCCCGGGCGTTCCGTTCGAGATGGAGCATCTGATGGAGGATGAGGTGATGCCGCGGCTGAAAGCCCGTTTCGCCCTGCGCCAGATCGTCCACCGCACGATGATAACCGCCGGGCTTCCCGAATCGATGCTCGCCAAGCGGATCGAGGCGTGGGAAAACGCCCTGCCGCCGTACCTGAAACTGGCCTATCTGCCCAATCCGGGGGCCGTGCGGCTGCGCCTGTCGGCCTACGAGGTCGAGGGCGAGAGCGTCGCCCGCGAAATCGAGCGTCAGTTCGAGGCCCTGCGCAAGCTCATCCCCCACCACATCATCGGATTCGAGACCGCCACGATGCAGGAACTGGTGCACAAAATCCTCACCGAACGCGGGCTGACGCTGGCCACGGCCGAAAGCTGCACGGGAGGCGCCATCGCCGCGCGTTTCACGGCCATGCCCGGGGCGTCGGCCTATTTCCGCTGCGGCGTGGTGTCGTACAGCAACGAATCCAAAGTGAAACTGCTGGGCGTGGACCCCGCGGACATCGCCCGCTACGGCGCCGTGAGCGAACACGTGGCCCGCCAAATGGCCGAAGGGGCCCGCCGCGCGGCCGACGCCGATTACGCCGTCGCCACCACCGGCATAGCCGGCCCCGCGGGCGGCTCGGCGGAGAAACCCGTCGGCACGGTCTGGATCGCC
>CATKXN010000231.1 GCA_949840605.1 uncultured Alistipes sp. | reverse complement strand
AGTTCGTCGAGCTGCGACTGGTCGATGCAGCCCGGGACGTCGAGCATCACGTCGCGGCCGGCGTTGTTCTTCGGGAAGGCGATGTAGTCGCGGATCGACTCCGAGCCGCCGAACAGCGAGCACAGACGGTCGAATCCGAACGCCAGTCCGCCGTGAGGGGGCGCACCGTATTTGAAGGCGTTCATCAGGAAGCCGAAACGCTCCTGCGCCTCCTCGGGCGTGAAGCCCAGCAGTCCGAACATCTTGGCCTGCAGGGCCGAGTCGTGGATACGGATCGAACCGCCGCCGATCTCCGTGCCGTTGCAGACGAAGTCGTAGGCGTTGGCCCGCACGCGCCCCGGGTCGCTGTCGAGGTATTGCACGTCCTCGAGCTTGGGGGCGGTGAAGGGGTGGTGCACGGCGTAGTAACGCTGCGTCTCGTCGTCCCACTCGAACAGCGGGAAATCCACCACCCACAGCGGGGCGAACTGCTGCGGGTCGCGCAGACCCAGCTGCTGGGCCACCTCGAGACGCAGGGCGCACAGCTGCGTCAGCGTCTTGAACTTCTTGCCGCAGAGGATGAAGACCATGTCACCCGCCTTGGCTCCGCAGCGTTCGGCCATGGCGCGCACCTCCTCGGGCGTGTAGAACTTGTCGACCGACGATTTGACGCCCTCCTCCCCGACGCGAATCCAGATGAGTCCCTTGGCACCGATCTGCTGCCGTTTGACGAACTCCGTCAGGGCGTCGATCTGCTTGCGGGTGTACGCGGCGCAGCCCGCGGCGGCGAATCCGGTGACGTATTCCGCGTCGTCGAAGACCGAGAAACCGTGCCCTTTGGCCAGGTCGGTGATGTCTGCGAACTCCATGCCGAAGCGCAGGTCGGGTTTGTCCGAGCCGTATTTCTCCATCGCCTCGATCCACGGCATGCGGCGCAGCGGTTCGGTCAGCTCGATGCCCATGACGTGTTTGAACATGTGCTTGGCCCAGCGTTCGAAGATTTCGAGCACGTCCTCCTGCTCGACGAACGACATCTCGCAGTCGATCTGCGTGAATTCGGGCTGGCGGTCGGCGCGCAGGTCCTCGTCGCGGAAGCAGCGCACGATCTGGAAATATTTGTCGTAGCCGGCGACCATCAGCAGCTGCTTGAGGGTCTGCGGCGACTGCGGCAGGGCGTAGAACTGGTTGGGCGACATGCGGCTGGGCACGACGAAGTCGCGGGCCCCTTCGGGGGTCGAACCCACCAGGCAGGGGGTCTCGATCTCGAGGAATCCCTCGTCGGAGAGGAACCGGCGGATCTCCTGGGCCATCTTGTGGCGCAGGATCAGGTTGCGCTGCAGGGGCGGACGCCGCAGGTCGAGGTAGCGGTACTTCATGCGCAGGTCGTCGCCGCCGTCCGACACCTCCTCGATGGTGAAGGGAGGCACTTCGGCTTCGTGCAGCACGACCACCTTCTGGGCGGCCACCTCGATGTCGCCGGTGGCCATCTTCGGGTTCTTCGACTCGCGTTCGATGACTTTGCCGACGACCTGAATCACCCATTCGCGGCCCACCTTGCAGGCCGTTTCGCGCGCCTCGGCGGGGGAGTGCTCCTCGACGACGATCTGGGTGATGCCGTAACGGTCCCTGAGGTCGATGAAAGTCATGGCTCCGAGGTTTCTGATTTTCTGCACCCACCCGGCCAGGGTGACGGTTTCGTTGACGTTGCATGCCCTGAGGCAGCCGCAAGTATGGGTTCTGTACATAATGTTTGTTCGTTTTGTCCTTGTAACCCGCAAAGTTAGCAAAAAGGTTCCGGATTCGGAAAGGAAAAGGCCAAAAAAACGATGGCGGGACGTGCCGTGTGCACGCCCCGCCGCGGACTACATGTGCTTATTGCTTTCAGGTTTACCAGAGCTCGGTCCGAGGGGCCCGCGCAAAAAAGCGCGGACGAAATTCGTATGATCCCAACTGAGGTCCTGAGAAACCCACAAAGAAAACCATAGAATCCGCCCGCACTGAAAAACAACACGGGCATCGACCTTTGGCTTTTCTTTGTTGAAATTTCTCAGGTTTCAGTTGGAAGAAAAAGCTAATGCCTTATCAAAACTTTCGTATGTCAAGAACTCTGCAGCCGGAACTGCAGGCGCAAATATAGCGAAAATTTTTACCTTTGCAAAAAAATCACGTATGAATCAGCTGCAGACCGACGAAAAATTCATGCGCCTGGCACTAAACGAGGCGCAAAAGGCGTTTAAGGAACAGGAGGTGCCCATCGGGGCGGTCGTCGTGGCGGGGGGAGCCGTCGTCGGACGGGGCCACAATCTCGTGGAGACGCTCGCCGACCCCACGGCCCACGCCGAGATGCAGGCCCTGACGGCCGCGGCCGCGACGCTCGGGGGCAAATACCTGCAGGAGTGTACGCTGTACGTGACGGTCGAGCCGTGCATCCTGTGCGCCGGAGCCGCGGGATGGGCCCAGGTGGGCCGCGTGGTGTGGGGCGCCGACGATCCCAAGAAAGGCTACCGACGCTACTCCGAAGGGGTGTTCCATCCCAAAACCACCGTGACGCGGGGGG
>CATKXN010000230.1 GCA_949840605.1 uncultured Alistipes sp. | reverse complement strand
GAACACCATGCGCCACGATTCGCCCGGGGCGATGGCCCGGAACCCCTCGGCCGAAGGGTTCGGCAGGTTGGGGGCATTCGTGGTCCACGACTGCGGCTCGGGGCAGCAGTAGGGCACCTTTCCCCCGTTGTTCCAGATCGTCCAGTAGGTCGTCTGGGAATCCACCTCGTAGCAGATACGAGCCCCCGTGCGCAGGTTCTCGACCAGCGCCCCGCGGAACGATTTGCCGTCCACGTCGATCTCTTTCAGCGTGAAGCCCGCCTCGATGGGCTCGCACGCGGTGACCTGAAGCCCTTCGCCGCGCAACTTTGCGAACTGTTCCGACAACGGCAGTCTGCGGCCCGTCGGAAGGTTGCGCCCGTCGAGTTCGACCTGCTCGCCGACGGCGGCGCGCATCACGTAATCCGCGGCGTCGCCACCGGCAAAGGGGATCGACAGCGGGGTATGGAATCCCACGCCCACGGGCATCCGCAACTTGCTGCGATTCGAGAACATCACCTCCTGCTCCAGTCCGTCGGCCGAGAGCCAGTAGGTGATCTTGCACTTGAACTCGTGAGGGAAGTCGCGGAAAACGGCGTCGTTACCCGCATTGGCGTAGTAGCGGCACTCGACCATCACCTCCTCGGTCGTCTCGCGGGCTTTCGAGACGATGAAAGCCTCGCTTTTGAGCACTCCGTGATGATAGTTGTGCTCCTTCTCGATGGTGATGGGGTACTGGTAGGTGCGGCCTTCGAACGTGTAACGGCCGTCGGCGATGCGGTTGGGCGGGAAGAGGACCGGAAGCCCGAACACCTGCGGACGGCTCTTGAACACCTCGATCTCGTCGGCCCCGGGCGTGCGCAGAATCTCCGCGCCCAGCCGCGTATTGGCCAGCCGCACGAGGTTTGCGCCCATTTCCGGAACGAGCAGGGCCGTGTAGTCGCCTTTCGAGAACTCGACGGCTTTCAGGCCGTGGAAGTCGACGGTGCGCAGCATCCTCAGAACAGCTTTTCGATCTTCGCTTTCAGGGCGTCCTTCGAGCAGGCGCCCACCTGCTTGTCGACGACTTCACCGCCTTTGAGGAAGATGATCGTCGGAATGTTCCTCACGCCGTATTTCATCGTGATGTCGTCGTTGTCCTCGACGTCGCATTTGCCGATGACCGCTTTGCCGTCGTATTCGGCGGCCAGTTCGTCCACGATGGGCGACATCGTGCGGCAGGGACCGCACCATTCGGCCCAGAAGTCGATGACTACCGGCTGTTCGCCTGCGAGCAGCCCTTCGAAATTGTCTTTGTTGATTGCCAATGCCATAGCTTTGTGTTTTTTGTTGATTATCGATTAAAGTATGCTTATGCGATTGAGTAGCGGATGCTGTTATCCTCCAAATATCCGACCAGGGATTGCGTGAGGCTCACCTTGTGGCTTTTCGAGAAGAGACGCAGCGAAACCTGTGCCTCGCGGTCGTAGACGCTCAGACGCAGCAGCGTGTCGCCCTTCGACTCGCGGACCTTCTCCGTCAGGTCGCGGATCAGCGCTTCGGTCACCTCCTCGATCGGCAGCTGCACGATCATCTCCTTGATCATCGTGTCGCGCATCTCCTGCAGCTGAACCATCGAAATGATTTTGAATTCCAGCTCCTTGTCGTTGTAGGGCTTGGGCTGGACCCTGCCGCGGATGAAGAGGAAATAGTCAGCGAAGAGGTATTTGCGGAAGTTTTCGTAATCCTTGCCGAAGAGGGCGAATTCGTGGGCGCCGTTGTAATCCTCCAGCTTGAACTTGCCCCACGGTTTGCCGGTCTTGGTCATCAGGTTCTGCACGCTCACGACCATTCCCGCCACGGCGACCTCCTGCCCCTTGATGGCGTCGAGGTTCTCCAGTTCCGAGAGCTGGGTCTTGCACATGTGGTCGATGATGACCTTGTAGTCGTCCAGCGGGTGCGCCGAGAGGTAGAGTCCCACCATTTCGCGCTCCTTCGTGAGCTTTTCCAGCTGGCTCCACTCCGCGCAGGCCGGAAGCACCGGACGCTGGATGTCCACGTGCCCCTCGCCGCCGAACAGGCTTTGCTGGGCGTTGTTCTGCTCGGTCGGGAACCGCTGTCCGTAGCGCATCAGCTGCTCGATGAAGGTGATGCCGTTGGTGTCGCGGGCGTCCACGCCGAAGAACTTGCAGCGCGAGAAATCCGAGATCGAGTCGAACGCCCCGGCGTAGGCGAGGTTTTCGAGGCATTTGCGGTTGACCAGCGAGTAGTTCACCCGCTCGATGAAGTCGTAGACGTCCTTGAACGGTCCGTTGGCCTTGCGCTCGGCGATGATGCTCTCCACGGCGGCCTCACCGACGCCCTTCACGGCGGCCAGTCCGAAGCGGACGTCGCCGGCGAGGTTGGCCGAGAACTGCCGCATCGACTCGTTGATGTCGGGTCCCAGTACGCTGATGCCCATGCGCTTGCACTCGTTCATGTAAAGCGTCAGCTGATCGATGTTCGTGAGGTTTCGGCTCAGCACCGCGGCCATGTACTCCGAAGGGTAGTTGGCTTTGAGGTAAGCGGTCTGGTAGGCCACCCACGAATAGCACGTGGCGTGCGATTTGTTGA
>CATKXN010000229.1 GCA_949840605.1 uncultured Alistipes sp. | reverse complement strand
CGTCGCGGCGGCTAACCGCTACACCCACCTGACCGACTGCACCAACTACGGCGACAACTTCAACGAATTCGCCACCGCCGGCGGCGCCCGCATCGGCAACATCACCTGCATCACGGGCACCGGCGCCAAGTTCACCCAGGTCGTGAACCGCGGCGACGTGATCTGCAAGAACGAAGGGTGCTGCGGCAGCATCGTCTGCCTGGTCAACCACGACAACTGCGAATTCGTGGGGTGCGAGAACTACGGCCGCGTCATCTCCGACCGCGACAACAACAAATACAAGGGAAGCTTCTTCGGACAGTGCAACAAGGCCGCCCTGTTCCGCAACTGCATCGCGCAGGGCGACGTGGGAACCTACAACGATGGCAGCTACGTAATGGTCGGGGTCAACGCCGACAACTACATGGACTACCTCGGAGCCCACAGCGCCGCGGCGGTCAACGTCACGCGGGAGAACATCCTCTACTACCCTGCCGGGTCGGATACGCCCGCCGAAGCGACTTTCAGCGTCACGCCCGGATCGGTCGGACTGAACGCCCCGGGAAGCGACGCCGCCGTCGTGAACCTCTCGGCCGCCGATTACGACTGGACCGTGAGCACGGGCGGCAGCGAATGGGTGAAAATCACCGACCTGAACGGCATGACGCTCGCAGCGGGCACGAAAAGCCCCTACGTCCAGCAGATCCGCATCACGGCCGGGGTGAATCCGCAGACCGAGCCGCGTTCCGCAACGGTCACCTTCACCTCCACGGACCAGACGCAGACGGCGACCGTCACGGTCACGCAGGAGGCGGCGGGCCCGGCCTTCCCCAGCCAGTGGATCTTCTCGGCATCGACCGTCGGGCAGTACAACACGTCGTGGACCGCTTCGAACATGCTTCCGTCCACTTCGGGCGGCTCGGGTTACATCTCCGTCGTGCGCGGCGAGGCCAACGCCGGGCATGAATTCACCCGCACGGTCAGCTCCTACAAACCCACCGTCTCGACGATGGTCGAGGGCGACTACTGGCTCTACACCCTGCCCGTGAAGCGGCTCGAAGCCGGCACGGCCGTCGAATTCGACGCCACGATGGCCGGCGAGGCCAATTCACCCAAATACTTCATCGTGGAGTATCTCGACGGAGGTGTCTGGAAGAGCGTCGAGGAGGACCTACTCACCGCCCCCGAAGACCCCTCGATCCGCTACACCTACAAATGCTCGGGCACAGCCACGGGAAGCGGCTACCAGCACGCCAGCGTCATGCAGACCATCCGCTTCGCCGATCCCGTCGAGGGAGCGGTGCAGATCCGCTGCCGCGCCGTGGGACGCTACACCTGCTCGGGAGGCACGCAGAACATCTCGGCAGGCAGTTCGGCGAGCCTGCTGCCGCCGTTCGGTTTCTCGGGCTCCTATGTCCAGCACCTCGGCACGGCGGTCCCGGGCGACACGAAAAAGGTGCTCTGCCTCGGCAACTCGTTCTCCTATTACAGCAACCCGGCGTGGATGCTCAAGGAGATCGCCTGGAACGAGGGGCACTACCTCAATATCAAGGGCCATTTCAAGGGTTCGCAGAATTTCGGGCAGCACCTGGGGCTGTCGTTCTCGACCGACGCCATCGACATCGGGGGCTACGACTACGCCTTCATCCAGGACCAGAGCCAGAATCCCGCGACCTACGGACGCGACGGCACGGCGTCGATCGCGGCCAACTGCACGGCGCTGGCGGACAGAATCCGGGCGAAATCGGCCTCCTGCAAAGTCATTCTCGAACAGACCTGGACCTTCTCGGCCAGCAGCTACGGCGGATTCACCGACTTCGCGACCTTCGAAAACTACAACGCCAAGGGCGCACGCGCCATGGCCGAAGCCGCCGGAACGTGGGTGTCGCCGATCGGCGCGGCGTTCCGCATCGTGCGCGAAGGCTCTTCGGGCATCAACCTTTACCACACCGACAACAAACACCAGTCGGTCTACGGCGCCTACCTGAAAGCCTGCGTCAACTACCTCGTGCTCTACGGGGAGGCGTTCGGCAGCTCGCCCGCCGACTGCGGCATCGAGGCCTCGAAGGCCGCCTACCTGCGCAGCGTAGCCGAGCAGGCCGTGCTGGGACATGAAAACGAATACTTAATCCAACGATAACCGATGATACGAAAAATCAACCGACTGCTGATCCTCGCGGCGGCTCTCACGGGAGCCGCCTGCGGGGAGCGGGCCGGCGCACCGGCTGCGGCGAACCGTGCCGCAGCCATCGTCGCCGAAATCCACGATCCCGCCTCGAAAAAAGTCCTCGTCGCCTCGCACCGGGGCGACTGGCGCAACTACCCCGAAAATTCGGTTCCGGCCATCGAGTCGGTGATCCGCATGGGGGTCGACATCATGGAGCTGGACCTCAAACTGACCAAAGACAGCGTGCTGGTGCTCTGCCACGACCACAACATCGACCGCACGACCAACGGCAAGGGCCGCGTCCGCGAAATCACCTACGACTCCATCCGCCGCTGCAAGCTGCGCCGGGCCCACAACGTCGTCACCGACAGCCTGCGGATGCCGACGCTGCGCGAGGCGCTGGAAGCCTGCAAGGACCGCATCGTGGTGAACGTCGACCAGGGTTACGAATACTACGACCTGGTGCTGGCCCTCACCGAGGAGCTGGGCGTCACGGATCAGATTC
>CATKXN010000228.1 GCA_949840605.1 uncultured Alistipes sp. | reverse complement strand
GGACGTTTTCCGGAACGATGGCGATCGAACCCCGGAACGGCGCTTCGTCCGGGGCGATGACGGTGACGAACAGCAGCTCCCCGCCGGCCGGCTTCTGCGCCTCGACGGCGTAGGCCGGGCGTTCCTCTTTCTTGCGGTAGGCGGTCGAGACCCATCCCTCCTCCTCGCGGATCTGCACGGGAACGGTCGCCGAGGTCTTGATGCGGATGTTGTTGCCGTCGGCGAACAGCGTGCGCACGGTGCCGTCCTTGGCGTATTCGATCTCGCCCGGGCAGAGGTTGAAATGCACCCCGACCTTTCCGGCGGCCGTGCCCGACACCTGGTCGGCGATCACCAGCAGCCCCTCTGCGGTGAAGAACATCGCCCGGCGGTGGGTGAGGCCCTCGTAGGAGGGGGTCTCGGTCACGAGCGTCGTCAGCTCGGGCGTCGCGTCCCACAGCAGGAGTTTCGAATCGGTCTTTTCGAGGTCGCGGTCGTCGAGCGTCACGGTGTTGTGCACGCGGGTCCGGCGGAACCAGTTGCGCTGCGCCAGCACCGCACTGTCGCCGCCGTAGACGTAGCTGCCCGAATCGGGGAAGAAGTTGCGTCCCCGGCGCCAGTAGTCGAACGTGCCGTTGTCGGGCTGGTTGTGCCAGAACGCCGGGGGACCGGCCTTCACGACCGTGACCGCGGCGTCCCGGTCCCATCCCGTGCGCAGCACGTAGAATCCCGATGCCGGGAACTGCTGCGAGGTGTAGTCGGGGAGGGCGCCCTTGCGGCCCTCCGTGGCGAACCATTGCAGCTGCCTGTCGCCGGGAAACACGCGGCTCCAGCTGCTGAACTGCCGTTGGAGCGAACTTTTGTCGTGGCTCTTGGTGTCGCCGAACATCGGGTTGGAGTAGTCGGGGAAGAGCAGGTTCCACGTCACGACAGTCATCTTCCCGACGGTCTCGACGTAGCTTGCGGGGAACTCGTTCCCGTAACCGTTGGCCGAGGCCATGCCCAGAGCCTTGAGGAAGATGTCGATGGAGGCGATGTGGTAACCGAAATCCAGCTCGAACTGCATGCCGTCGGGGTAGACCTGCACGCCGATCTCGCGGTTGAGGATTTCGATGCCGCTGCGGCGCCACTCCGCGGCCTCGCGGAACTCCGGGAAATAGATGCCCGCGAACAACATCCGCTGGGCTTCGAACAGCAGGTGGTTGCCCTGCTTGGAGTAGTTGTGCAGGACGTGGTCGGCATGCTGGCGGTAGGTGCGCAGGAAGAGGTTGAGGAACTGGGGCGTGAAGCGCGGCGAGCGGACCGTCAGCGCGAACTCCGTCAGCAGGTCCTGCAGACGGCGCCCGGCCTCCATCGGACGCCATGCGAAGCGGATGTTCTCCTTCTCGGCGGCGATCTCGGCCGCGGAAGCCCCTGCGGCCTTCAGCCGTTCGACGCCGTCCAGCGGGTTTTTCCGCACCCAGTCGGCGTACTGCTCCATCCATGCGTCGATGTATCGGGCATCCTTGGTGACGTAGTAGCATTTGGCCAGCGGGATGAACCAGTAGTGGCGGTGGAGCTGCCAGCGCAGTTCGTTGTCCTTCACGGGCCAGTAGCGCCAGTCGATGTCGTCGCCGTAGAAATACGATGGCTGGTAACCCTTGTGGGCGTAAAATTTGTGTTC
Organism: uncultured Alistipes sp.; assembly: GCA_949840605.1. Next base: position 1,061 of record CATKXN010000228.1, on the reverse strand, counting down.
CAGCGCCTCGTCGGCCTGCTGCTGCTCCAGCTTGTTGACCTTGACGTTTTCGAGGTCGAGGCCGAAGATTTCGACGGGCTTGCGCGTGCGGAAATACTTCAGCAGCTCCTTGTCCGCCGCGGCGACATTGCCTTTGGCGACGGCTTTCTTCACGGCCTCCATGCCCGGACGGTCGAGGTCCAGCAGGTCGTAGAGCGACTTCTCGTCGCCGAGGGCCGGGACCGTTTCGGCGGCCGATGCCGCACCGAGCGTCAGTGCGGCGCAGAGGGTCATCAGGATTCGTTTCATTACAGTTATTTTAGGTTGTATTTCTTTCCGTTGATCTTGACCTGCAGCCGGTCTCCGCGCCAGGCGGCCTCGACGCGCTGCGCCGCGGCGTCCGCGGCCGGGAGCAGCACCGTCACCAGCCGCACGGGTTCCCCGGCGCGCTTACGCACCGTGAAGGCGTAGGCCGGACGTTCCGTGCGCCGGCGGTAGGTGCGCGACACCCACCCCTCGCGGCGTTCCATCCGCTCCGCGCCGAACACTTTCAGCACGAGGTCGTTGCCGTCGCCGAAGCGGGTCGCTGCGGAACAGGCGGCGAAATCCTCCGCCGGGTCGCATTCCAGGAGGTTGTAGTGCAGGCCGACCTCTCCTTCGGCCGTTCCGAAAGCCTCGTCGGCGATGACGAAGAACCGCCGGTCGACGAACCACACCGTGCGGCGGTGGGTGAGGCCCTCGTAGGAGGGATTTTCGACCGTCACGATGTCCGTCGTGCCGTCCGTCTCCCACCGCAGGCCTTTCGAATCGGTGCAGTCGAGGTTCCGGCCGCCGAGCGTCAGGGTGTTGTGCACCTGCGTCTGCCGGAACCAGTTGCGCTGGGCGGTCACCTCCTTGTCGCCCGCGTAGACGTAACACCCCGAGTCGGGGAAGAAGTTGCGGCCCCGATGCCAGAGTTCGAACGTGCCGTTGTCGGGCTGGCAGTGCCAGAACCCCTGCGGCCCGGCCTTGAGTACCATCGCCGTGGCGTCCGCCTCCCAGCCGTTGCGCAGGACGTAGAATCCCGAGGTGCGCAGCGCCCA
>CATKXN010000227.1 GCA_949840605.1 uncultured Alistipes sp. | reverse complement strand
CGCGAGCGCGACATCATCAAGTATTTCTTCGGCATCGGCACCTCGGAGATGACCCTCGAGGAGATCGGCGAGAAGTTCGACCTGACGCGCGAGCGCGTGCGCCAGATCAAGGAGAAGGCTATCCGCCGCCTCCGCCACTCGTCGCGGTCGAAGCTGCTGAAATCCTATCTGGGATAGCGCATCCCGCCTACGTAAAAATCCCGGTCTTGTCGCAAGACCGGGATTTTCGTGTTTATTCCCGTTTTCGGGGCGGGACCGGCTCTTTGCCGACGGAGCGAAGGCCGTCGTGGCGAGACAAAGAATTTCAACGCCGAAAGCGCGGCGAGTCGCAATCTTGGCTGTTCGTCTTTGTTTTTTTATTACTTTTGCCATCAAACCCTTTCTCAAACCTGAAAAATGCCCCGAGTATGAAAAAATTGCTGCTGTTCGCCCTCTTCCTGACCGTATCGGTCGCAGCGAAATCGCCGTCGGAGCGGTGGCTCGATCCGTCCTGTTTCGCCGAGAACCGCGCTCCGATGCGCACGAGCTTCATCGTCTTCCCGACGGCTTCGGAAGCCGTACCCGAGAACGACTACACCCGCTCGCCCCTCTACCGTTCGCTCAACGGGGAGTGGGCTTTCCTGCGAGCCGATCGCCCGGGCGCCGAACCCGACGGCTTCCACCGCCCCGGCTACGACGACTCGTCGTGGGGCACGATGCCCGTACCGGGAATCTGGGAGCTGAACGGCTGCGGCGATCCCGTCTACACGAACAAGCCCTATCCGTGGCACAAGTTCTTCAAGGTGAATCCTCCGCTGGTTCCCCACGAGCAGAACTACACGGGTCTCTACCGCCGGACCGTCGCGGTTCCCGCCGCCTGGAAAGGTCGCGACGTGTTCATCCACATCGGCTCCGCGACCTCGAACGTGACGCTCTGGGTCAACGGCCGCGAGGTGGGGTACAGCGAGGACAGCAAGCTCGAAGCCGAATTCGACGTCACCCGCTATCTGGAACCCGGCCGCGACAACCTGATTGTGCTGCGCGTCAACCGCTGGTGTGACGGTTCGTACCTCGAGGACCAGGATTTCTGGCGTCTTTCGGGCATCGGCCGCGACTGCTACCTTTACTCCCGCGACCGGCGCCGTCTGGCCGACGTGCGCCTCACGCCCGACCTGGTGAACGACTACCGCGACGGCACGCTGCGCGCCGAGGTGTTCACGACGCCGGGCGTCGGCAGCGTGCGGCTGACGCTCCGCGACGACGGGGGCCGCACGCTCGACACCCGCACGCTCCTTCCCCGCCGCAACAGCGCCGGGACGACGTTCCAGGTCGCCGCCCCGAAGCCGTGGAGCGCCGAGGCTCCGAACCTCTACACGCTCACGGCCGAAGCCCTCGCCGCCGACGGCGGGGTGATCGAAGCCGCGGCGTTCCGCGTCGGGTTCCGCAAGGTCGAGATCCGCGGCGGGCAGCTGCTGGTCAACGGCAAGCCGATCCTCATCAAGGGGGTCAACCGGCACGAAATGGAGCCCAACACGGGTTATTATGTCACGCGTGAGGAGATGGTGCGCGACATCCGCGAGATGAAGCGCCTGAACATGAACGCCGTGCGCACGTGCCACTATCCCGACACGCCGCTGTGGTACGACCTCTGCGACGAGTACGGGCTCTACGTCGTGGACGAGGCCAACATCGAGTCGCACGGCTGGCACTACCGCGACAAGTCGAAGAACCTTGCCGGCAACCCCGCCTTCGCCGGTGCGCATCTCGACCGCAACCGCCGCATGGTGTTCCGCGACTACAACCACCCGTCGATCATCGTCTGGAGCACGGGCAACGAGGCCGGCAACGGCCCCAATTTCGAACGCTGCTACGACTGGATCAAGTCCTTCGACCCGTCGCGTCCGGTGCAGTACGAGCAGGCTTCCTACCACGGGGACTACAACACCGACATCGTCTGCCCGATGTACTGGAGCTACGAACAATGTGAGAAATACCTTGCCGCCGATCCCGCGAAACCGCTCATCCAGTGCGAATACGCCCACGCCATGGGCAATTCGATGGGCGGGTTCAGGGAGTACTGGGAGATGATCCGCCGCGAACCGAAATACCAGGGCGGATTCATCTGGGACTTCGCCGACCAGGCCCTCGCCTGGCGCAGCCCCGAGGGGAAGCTGACCTTCCGCTACGGCGGCGACTACAACGACGCAGACGCTTCGGACAGCACTTTCTGCTGCAACGGTGTGCTGGCCGCCGACCGCACGTGGCATCCCCACGCCTATGAGGTGAAGCACCACCACCGGCCGATCCTCACCACGCTCCGCGATCCGCAAAAGGGCGTCGTGAACGTCTACAACGAGAACTTTTTCACCGACCTTTCGCCCTATCGACTCCTCTGGGAGATCACTGCGGACGGACGCCCGGTCCTGAGCGGTGCGGTCGAGCAGATCGACGCGGCCCCGCAGGTCACCTCCGCCGTAACGCTGGGATACGAGCCCGAAGAGGTATTCGCCCATGACGGCGAGTTGCTGCTTACGGTGCGTTACCTGCTGCGCGAACGGCAGGGGCTGCTCGACGCGTCTTACGAGGTCGCTGCCGACCAGCTCGTATTGCGCAAGGACGACCCTGCGGCGCGATTCGCCGCCGAGGCGCCGGACGGGTCGCTCCGCGTTTCGGACAGAAGCGTTTTGGGAGAGGGATTCTCGGTCGGGTTCGACCCGGAAAGCGGGTTCATCCTCTCGTACAATC
>CATKXN010000226.1 GCA_949840605.1 uncultured Alistipes sp. | reverse complement strand
GCGCGGCCTGCACCGGTTCGAGCACGCCGCCGATGCCCACGCCGCCCGAGAGGTGGACGTGGCGGCCGATCTGGGCGCACGAGCCGACCGTGGCCCACGTGTCGACCATCGTGCCGGTGTCGACGTAGGCACCGATATTCACATACGAGGGCATCAGGATCGCTCCCGGGGCGATGTAGGCCCCGTAGCGCGCCACGGCGTGGGGCACGACGCGCACGCCCAGCTCCTCGTAGCCGTGTTTGAGCTCCATCTTGTCGTACCACTCCAGCTCCCCGGCCTCCATCTTGCGCATGGGCTGGATCGGGAAGTAGAGGATCACGGCCTTCTTGACCCATTCGTTGACCTGCCATTCGCCCGCGGCCGGGCCGACGGGCTCCGCCGTGCGGAGCTGTCCCTTGTCCACCAGTTCCACGACCTGCCGCACGGCCTGCTGCACGGCGGGGTCCTGAAGCAGTGCGCGGTCTTCCCACGCCTGCTCGATTATCGTTTTGAGTTCGTTGTACATAGTCTGTTGTTTTTCGCCGGCCGAAGTTACTGAAAATATCGAATTTTTCCTAACTTTGTCCCGATCATTACCCAAACGGTTCAATTATGACGAGTTTTTCCTATAAGGTCGCCGTCCTGCTCGGTGCAGCGGCGGTGGCGGCAAGTTGCAGCGACATGAAACAGATCAAACTCCTGCCTTATCCCGAAACCGAGCGCGGCGGCGTGACGGACAACTATTTCGGCACCGTGGTTCCCGATCCCTACCGGTGGCTCGAGGACGACAATTCCGAGGCGACGGCTGCCTGGGTGGCCGCCGAGAACGCCGTGACGCAGGACTACCTCTCGCAGATTCCGTTCCGCGGGGCGATCCGCGAACGGCTGACCGAGTTGTGGAACTATCCCAAGGAGGGGGCTCCCGGAAAGCACGGCGACTGGTGGTATTACACCCGCAACGACGGGCTGCAGAACCAGTCGGTGATCTGGCGCACGAAGGAGCCGGGCACCCCGGGCGAGGTGTTCCTCGACCCCAATACGCTGTCCGACGACGGGACGGTGGCGTTGTCCGCCATGTCGTTCTCGAAGGACGGGCGCTGGTTCGCCTATTCGGCCGCCGCGTCGGGTTCCGACTGGGTGGAGATCCGCGTGATGGACACCGCCTGCAAGTCGCTCGCCGCCGACCGGATCGAGTGGGTGAAGTTCTCGGGCGCCCGCTGGTCCCCCGATTCCAAGGGATTCTATTACAGTGCTTACGACGCGCCGAAAAAGAGCGCTTACTCGTCCAAGAACGAGTTCCAGAAAGTCTACTACCACGAACTGGGAACGCCCCAGTCGGCCGACAAACTCGTCTACGAGGACAAGGCGCATCCGCTGCGTTATTTCTCGGCCGTGCCTTCCGAGGACGGCAAGTGGCTCTTCATCGTGGGCTCGGAGGGTACGTCGGGGAACGAGATACTTTATAAGAAGGTGTCGGAACCGAAGTTCCGCGTGCTGCTCCCGGGCTTCGACGCCGACTATCTGTTCGTCGACTGCAGGGACGACGCGCTGTTCTTCGTCACCAACGAGGGAGCCTCGAACTACGCTCTCAAACGCATCGGGCTGAACGCTCCCGCCAAGATCACGACGGTCATTCCCGAGGATGAGAAAAACCTGCTCGAAGGGGTCGGAACGGCCGGCGGCTACCTGTTCGCCTCCTACCTCCAGGATGCGCAGAGCCAGGTCCGCCAGTACGACTACGACGGCCGGCTGGTGCGCACGGTCGAACTGCCCGCCATCGGTACGGTCGGCGGCTTCGACGGCGAGAAAGAAGACACGGAGCTCTACTACGCGCTGTCCAACTACACGTCGCCCGCGACCGTCTACAAATACGACATCGCCTCGGGCGCATCGACGCTCTACAAGGCTCCGGAGGTGAAGTTCGACCCCTCGCGGTTCACGACCGAGCAGGTGTTCTTCACCTCGAAAGACGGCACGCAGGTCCCGATGTTCATTACCTACCGCAAGGACTTGAAGCGCGACGGCAAGAATCCCTGCCTGCTCTATGCCTACGGCGGCTTCCAGATCAACATCACCCCCGGGTTCACCCCGACGACGATCCTTTTCGTCGAGCAGGGCGGCGTCTACTGCGAGGCCAACCTGCGCGGCGGCTCGGAGTACGGCGAAGCATGGCACAAGGCCGGCATGCTGGAAAACAAGCAGAACGTCTTCGACGATTTCATCGCGGCGGCCGAATACCTCATTGCCGAGAAATACACCTCGTCGGACAAACTGGCCATCCGCGGCGGTTCGAACGGCGGACTGCTGGTCGGCGCCTGCGAGGTGCAGCGTCCGGACCTCTATGCCGTCTGCTTCCCGGCCGTCGGCGTGATGGACATGCTGCGCTATCACAAGTTCACCATCGGCTGGGGCTGGGCCGTGGAGTACGGCTCGTCGGACAACGAGGAGCAGTTCTCCTATATTTACAAGTACTCTCCGCTGCATAATATAAAGGAGGGCGTGAAATACCCCGCGACGCTGGTGACCACCGCCGATCACGACGACCGTGTCGTGCCGGCCCACTCGTTCAAGTTCGCGGCCGCGATGCAGCACGCTCAGGCGGGCGACGCCCCGATCCTGATCCGCATCGAGTCCAAGGCGGGCCACGGCGCCGGCAAACCCACCTCGAAGCGCATCGACGAGGCGACGGATCAGTACGCATTCCTGTTCCAGAATATCGGGGTTCCGTATAAGGCGGTGAAAAAATAGGATTTCAGGCACTATCCGTCTGCATTCCGGCTGAAAT
>CATKXN010000225.1 GCA_949840605.1 uncultured Alistipes sp. | reverse complement strand
GCCTGCAATGCCGTACTGGAAAAGCAGCAGCGCGATGTGCATGACGAAGATCAGCAGGATGATTTTCAGAAACAGCGACAGGATGCCCGCAACCTGTCCTTCGATGCCCATTTTCAGGAAGATGCCGAAGATGTAGAGGGGCAGCAGCGGGACGATCGCCCGGCCGATGAGCGCCGAGACGACGGCCCGGAATTCGACGAGCGCTCCCTTGAGTCCGCTGTTTTTGCCGCCCGCGAGCCCCAGCCCCAGCACGAATGCCAGCAGCAGCGCCGAGGTAACGCTCATCAGCGGCGGCATGTCGATGCTGAAATAGGGATCGAACGGCGTCCGTTCGGCCGCTTCGACGGGGTTGATGCCGGACGTCGCGTCGAGCAGTGCGGGGTAGCTCCACCGGCAGACGAAATACGAGAAGAACCCCGCCGCCAGCGTCGATGCGTAGGCGAGCAGCGCGCTGATGCCCAGCAGACGCCCGGCGCCGGTGCCGAGCTCGGCGATGCCGGGGGCGACGAGTCCCAGCACGATGAGCGGGATGGAAAAACTCAGAAAATGCCCGAAGATTTCGTTGAACGTGGCGAAAAAACGCGCGACGGCCAGCGGTAGGAAGGTCGAACAGAGGACGCCCGCCGTCATGGCGAGCAGGATACGGGGGAGCAGTCCTATTTTCTTGAACGGTTTCATGGCGCGTCGTCGTTTGCGGAAGACCGGTGCCCGCGGCGTGTCCGCGGCGGATCGTCTTTTCTGCCGCCGGTCGCCGTCGGGGCTGCCGGAGGGGTCGATACGCGTCTGCGGGGCGGTCGGCCGGAACGGGTCTCGTTCGGGGATATGTTTTGTCGTCTTTACGGCGGGAAATCGCGGTTTCCCGGTCCGGACGAGACCGGCCGCGGTTTCCCGCGCGTGTCCGGATCGTTTCGGCCCCCTCGGAAGAGGTCGGGACAGCGGTCCGGCATGCCGTCCGCACGTCGGTCGTTTGTGCGCGTGCGCTTATTTCTTGAGCGCTTCGAATCCGAGTCCGTAGACGCCCATCACGCTGCCGAACGTCATGAAGGCGCCCGGATCGACTTCCTTGATGACGCGGAACAGGATGCTCGTCTCGTTCTTGCGGCAGACGACCATCACCACCTTCGTCGGTTTTTTCGTATACCAGCCCTGCCCGTCGAGCAGCGTGACGCCGCGGTGCATCTCGCTGAAGATGCGCTCGGCGATCTCGTTGTGCTTGGGCGAGACGATCAAAATCTGCGTCGACTGGCGGTTGCCCGCCATCACGGCATCGATCGTATAGCCGAAAACCGCCACCATGACATATCCGTAGACGACCGCCGTGATGCCGAAGATGATGACGGAACATCCGATGACGACCAGATCGAACAGCATCAGGATCTTGCCGTAGCTGATCGTCTTGTATTTGTTGATGATCATCGCGATGATGTCCACGCCGCCCGTGCTGCCCCCCTGGGTGAAGCAGATGCTTACGCCGGCTCCGGCCATCGCGCCGCCCAGAATGGCCGACAGCAGCTTGTCGTCGGCCAGTCCGAGGATGTCGTTCGGCACGGTGCTCTGCATGATGCCCATCGCCACGGTGATGGCGAGGATGGCGTAGATCGTTTTGGCGCCGAATTTCAGGCTGATCATGATCGAGGAGATGACGACCAGCACGGCGTTCAGTACCAAAAACGTGATCCAGAGCGGAATGCCGCCGTCGGTGCCTCCCGTGGCGTAGTAGAGCAGCAGGCCCACGCCGTTGAGGCCGCCGCCCATCACGCCGGCCGGGATGAGGATGCTCGTCCATGCGAAAGAGTACATCATCAGGCCGATGGAGATCAGGCCGTACTCCTTGAAAATTTTCAGCAGGTTCGTTTTCGAGAAATCGTGTTTCATTTCCGAGTCGCAGTCGTTTGTCGGCGGAGAAAGACTTTCGCGTCGTTCCTCGTCTTCCTCCCTCTTGCGAGGAGAGCGGTGCGGGTCCGCTCTCTTCTTATCTTAAAAAGGAGGTTTTCCGTTAAACAAATATCGTTAAATTTTTCGTTCCGGCAATTGTTTTGCCGTATTTTCTCGACAAGCGTTTCCCGACGCTTCCGCATCCGAAAATCCGTTATCTTTGCGTCGGAGCCGCCCCTGTCGGGCGAGGCTTTCCTGACCATGAAAGAGACCTATGCCGATGTGATGCTGCCGCTGGCCACTCCGGCGATGACCTATGCGGTGCCCGAAGCGCTGCGGGGGGAAATCGCCGAAGGCACCGCCGTGGTCGTGCAGTTCGGCAAACGCAAGTTCTATACGGGCGTCGTCTGCCGGTTGCACGACCGCAGGCCCGCGGCCGGCGAGGTCAAACCGATCGTCCGCCCGGTGGGCGAAGGTCCTTTGGCCCTGCCCGTGCAGTTGAAGCTCTGGCAGTGGCTTTCCTCCTATTATATGTGTCCGGCGGGCATGGTGCTGCGGGCCGCGCTACCGGCGAGGTTCAAGGCCGACGGGTTCACGCAGGACGAAACCTATACCCCTCCGACCGAAACGTGGCTGGGGCTGGACGGGCGGATCGACGGCGAAGAGAAACTCCATGCCGCGTTGGATTCGCTCTCCCGTTGTGCGGGACAGCGTCGTGCGCTTTCGGAGTTCATCGCACGGGCGGACATTCCCCGTGCGGGATATTCGGTCCTGCTGCCCCGCAGGGGCTTTCCTGCCTCGCCCGCCGTGCTCCGCGCGCTGTGCGAAAAGGGGCTGCTACGGCAGGTGGCCTGCGAGGCGAGGCCTGCCGATTCGCCGGTCTCGTTCGCCCGGCTGCC
>CATKXN010000224.1 GCA_949840605.1 uncultured Alistipes sp. | reverse complement strand
CGAAAGGGCCGCCATGCGCGGCAGCACCTGGTGTTGCGCGAACCTGATATCGCCGATGTACTCCGTCCAGAGGAGCAGCGGGTGCAGCAGATCGGCCTCAACGGAAATTCCGACCATTCCGCTCGTCCGGTGGGTCCGGACGAAGGTCCCCGAGCGGGTGGTGCGGCATCTGTTCCCTGCTGACGACCTTTTTGTGCCCGTTCCGATCGTCGTGGAGTTCCGTGCTCCGAAAAAGACGAAATAGGGTCTGTTCCGGCATTTTTATATCCCGGCCGCAACAACGGTCGGGATATTTTCCTATATTTGTTTATGACTGTGGCTGAAACGGAACCAATCAATAATTTGTGATATGAATATTCCTTCGATTTTCTGGATCGTCCCCGCCGCGTCGGTCGTAGCCCTTGCTTTCGCCTGGGCGTTCTACCGCCTGATGAAGCGCGAGGACGAGGGCACGGACCGCATGCGTGAGATCGCCGGGCACGTGCGCAAGGGCGCTATGGCTTACCTGCGTCAGCAGTACAAGGTCGTCGGCATCGTCTTCGTCGTGCTGGCGCTGTTTTTCGCCTGGCTGGCCTATGGCGTCGGGGTGCAGAACGGCTGGGTGCCTTTCGCCTTCATCACGGGCGGCTTCTTCTCGGGACTGGCCGGCTACTTCGGCATGAAAACCGCCACCTATGCTTCGGCGCGCACGGCCAACGCCGCGCGGCAGTCGCTGGACCGCGGCCTGAAGGTGGCATTCCGCAGCGGTGCGGTGATGGGTCTGGTGGTCGTGGGCCTCGGTCTGCTGGACATCTCGTTCTGGTACGTGATTCTGAGCTGGTTCGTCGATGCCGCAGGGCCGCAGAAACTGGTGGTCATCACCACGACGATGCTGACCTTCGGCATGGGGGCCTCGACGCAGGCCCTGTTCGCCCGTGTCGGCGGCGGCATCTAGACCAAGGCGGCTGATGTGGGCGCCGACCTGGTGGGCAAGGTCGAGGCGGGCATTCCCGAGGACGACCCGCGCAATCCCGCGACCATCGCCGACAACGTGGGCGACAATGTGGGCGACGTGGCAGGCATGGGCGCCGACCTCTACGAGAGCTATTGCGGTTCGGTGCTGGCCACTGCGGCGCTCGGAGCCGCGGCCTTCGCATCGGCCGGCTCCGAGGCCCTGCAGATGAAAGCCGTGCTGGCCCCGATGCTGATCGCCGCGGTGGGCATCCTGCTCTCGATCATCGGCATCTTCCTCGTACGCACCAAAGAGGGGGCCACGATGCGCGATCTGCTGCGCTCGCTGGGCGTGGGGGTGAATTTCAGTTCGCTGCTGATCGCCCTCGCCACGTTCGGCATCCTCTACCTGCTGGGCGTCGAAAATTGGGTGGGGCTCTCTTTCTCGGTCATCACGGGACTCGTGGCCGGCATCATCATCGGGCAGGCCACCGAATATTTCACTTCGCACTCCTATAAACCGACGCAGAAGATCGCCGGCAGCGCTCAGACGGGTCCCGCCACGGTCATCATCGCCGGTATCGGCTCGGGCATGATCTCCACGGCCGTTCCCGTCATCACCATCGGCGTGGCGACCGTTCTGGCTTATCTCTGCGCCATCGGCTTCGACGTGCAGAACATGATGGCTCCGCAGAACATGTCGCTGGGCCTCTACGGCATCGGCATCGCCGCCGTGGGCATGCTTTCGACGCTGGGCATCACGCTCGCCACCGACGCCTACGGACCCATCGCCGACAATGCGGGCGGCAACGCCGAGATGAGCGGTCTCGGCCCCGAGGTCCGCAGGCGCACCGACGCCCTCGACGCTTTGGGCAACACCACGGCAGCCACGGGCAAGGGCTTTGCCATCGGTTCGGCGGCCCTGACGGCCCTCGCACTGCTGGCTTCATACGTCGAGGAGATCCGTATCGGGCTGATGCACAACGGCGTGACGATGCTCGAGATGCCCGACGGGTCGATGCGCTTCATCCAGGACGCCTCGATCCTCGATTTCATGGAGTACTACCGCGTCTCGCTGATGAATCCCACGGTGCTGGTCGGCGTGTTCATCGGCGCGATGATGTCGTTCCTCTTCTGCGGCCTGACGATGAACGCCGTGGGCCGCGCGGCCCAGAGCATGGTGGAGGAGGTGCGCCGCCAGTTCCGGGAGATCAAGGGCATCCTCACGGGCGAGGGAACTCCCGACTACGCCCGCTGTGTCGCGATTTCGACCCGCGGAGCGCAGCGCGAAATGCTGTTTCCGAGCCTGCTGGCCATCGTCGTTCCGGTCGCTGTCGGACTTATTTTCGGCGTGGCGGGCGTCATGGGACTGCTCGTGGGCGGTCTGAGCTCGGGATTCGTGCTGGCGGTTTTCATGGCCAATGCCGGCGGCGCGTGGGACAACGCCAAGAAGATGGTTGAAGAGGGCCATTACGGCGGCAAGGGCTCCGACTGCCACAAGGCTACGGTCGTGGGCGACACCGTGGGCGATCCTTTCAAGGATACTTCGGGTCCGTCGCTCAACATTCTCATCAAACTGATGTCGATGGTTTCGATCGTGATGGCGGGTCTGACCGTCGCTTACCATCTGTTCTGACGGTTCCGCACCATATATAACACGGGAGCGCAGTTTCGTAACTGCGCTCCCGTCGTTTGGGTCATATCTCAGCCGGTTTCTTTCGGTTCAGCAGCGGCAGCAGGAACGAAATTACGGAGGCTGCGATCCAGAATGCGGCTACGGGTCCGAAATCGTAGTGCTTTGCGCCGTCCGCAGCTACGGTTATGTTCGAGTCTATGAGCCATCCGGAT
>CATKXN010000223.1 GCA_949840605.1 uncultured Alistipes sp. | reverse complement strand
TTCTCGGTGCTTCATCAGGCCGTGCGGATCGTCGTGGGACGCGAGTTTTATGAAAAAGCCTCCAGTATAGCCATATAACGGCTGTAACCGGATAAGAAACGGGGACCTGACAGATTCAGGTCCCCGTTTTTCGCATATGCGTTGGATCACTTGTTTACGTAGAGCGATTTGGCGATGCCCAGTTCCAGTCCGCGCAGCTCGGCCAGACCGCGCAGGCGGCCCAGGCACGAATAACCCGGATTGGTCTTCTTCTTCAGGTCGTCGATCATCTGGTGCCCGTGGTCGGGACGCATCGGGATCGAGATGCGGCGCTGCTGCTGAATCTCCAGCAGGGCCTTCATCACGTCGTACATCGGCACGTCGCCCTCGAGGTGGTTGGCTTCGTAGAAGTTGCCCTCGGCGTCGCGCTGCGTCGAACGCAGGTGCACGAAGTTCACCCGGTCGGCCTGACGGAGCATCATTCCCGGCAGGTCGTTTTTCGCCGACACGCCGAACGACCCTGTGCAGAGGCACAAGCCGTTCGAGGCGTTGGGAACCGCCGCGACCAGTTTCTCGAAATCGGATTCGGTGGAGAGGATGCGCGGCAGGCCGAGGATCGGGTAGGGGGGATCGTCGGGGTGGATGGCCAGCACGGCGCCCGCCTCGTCGGCGACGGGAGCCACCTCTTTGAGGAATGCGATCAGGTTGCCGCGGAGGGTCTCCGCGTCGACGCCCTTGTAGCGGTCCAGCTCCTGCTGGAACTGCTCCAGCGTGAAACTCTCTTCCGAGCCGGGCAGACCCGCAATCATGTTGCGGGTGATGAGCTCGATCTCCGCGGCGTCCATCTGCTCGAAGCGGGCCTTGGCAATGGCGCGTTCGGCTTCGGTGTACTCCTGCTCGGCGCCGGGGCGCTTGAGGATGTGGAGGTCGAAAGCCAGAAACGCCGCACGCTCGAACCGCAGGGCGCGCGACCCGTCGGGCAGTTCGTAGGCGAGGTTCGTGCGCGTCCAGTCCAGCACGGGCATGAAGTTGTAGGTGATGACCCGGACGCCGCAGGCCGCGAGGTTGCGGATCGACTGCTTGTAGTTCTCGATATAGCGCTGGAAATCGCCCGTGCGGGTCTTGATGTGCTCGTGCACGGGGACGCTCTCGACGACCGACCACGTGAGACCCGCATCGGCGACCGTCTGCTGGCGTTTCCGGATCTCCTCGACGGTCCATACCTCGCCGTTGGGGATGTGGTGCAGGGCGGTCACGATGTCGGTGGCTCCCGCCTGACGAATATCTGCCAGCGATACGGGGTCGTTCGGACCGTACCACCGCCAGGATTGCTTACATAGATACATAACGGAATGTTTTACGTTTTTGGTTTGCTGTTCGTTCGCATTTTCGGGTCGGGGCCGTCACGGCATTCCGCCGTGTTTGCAAGTCTGACCCCACCCCAAACCCCTCCCTCGGGAGGGGTTTGTCGCACGCGACCAAAAGGCTCGCCGGTTTCACAATGAAATTAAATAGAGAACGCGTCGAAACCGCCGTCAACGACTGCCAGGGCGCCCGTCACGAACGACGAAGCGTCGCTGATGAGGTAGTGGATCGTACCCAGCAGCTCCTCGGGCTCGGCGAAACGGCCTGCGGGGGTGTGGGCGATGATCGTCCGCGCACGGTCGGTGTACGAACCGTCGGGGTTGGTGAGCAGCGTGCGGTTCTGGTTCGTCAGCAGGAATCCCGGGACGATGGCGTTGACGCGCATCTCGGGGCTGAATTTCATGGCCAGTTCCGCCGCCATGTATTTCGTGTAGTTGCCGATGGCGGCTTTCGCGGCGCCGTAGCCTACCACGCGGGTCAGCGGACGCAGGGCCGATTCGGAGCAGAAGTTGACGATCACACCCTTCTTGCGGGCCGTCATGGCCTCGCCGAAGACCGTCGTCGGGAGCACCGTGCCGAAGAGGTTGAGGTCCACGACTTTCCTGAAGGCGTCGATCTCCAGATCGAGGAACGACTTGTCGGGAGCGATCGTCGCGCCGCCCATGTTGCCGCCGGCGGCGTTCAGCAGGATGTCGATCTGACCGTATTTCGCAAGGATGGCCTCGCGGTTCGCGACGAGCACGTCGCGGTTCAGCACGTCGGTCACGAGGAACAGCGCCTCGCCGCCTTTTTCGCGGATCGAAGCCGCAAGCGCCTCGCCCGACTGCTCGTCGCGGTCGAGCACGACGATTTTCGCTCCCTGCTCGGCGAGGTATTCGCAGATCGAGCGGCCCAGGATGCCGGCCCCGCCCGTCACGACGACGACGCGGCCACGGATGTCAAACAGATTTTTCATGGTTTTCAGATAAGATTGTTTTTATAGTATCGTATGTTCTCTTTCAGCAGGATGTCGATCGGCATGTGGTTGACCGTCGCCTCGGGGCGGCGTCCCTCGACCAGCCATTCGCACAGGGCCATCACTCCGCGGTAACCCTGCGCTTCGGGACGCTGGGCGATGAGCGCCGTCACTACGCCGGCGTCGAGCATCTGCCCGTTGCGGCGGATGACGTCGTAGCCCGCGAGCCGGACGTCCGTGCGGCGGCGCGCCGCGAGGTAGCCCGCCAGGATGTAGCAGGTCGAATTGAAGGTTACGGCACCGGCGATGGCGCGGTGCCGGAGGAACAGCTCGTCGAGCACCTCGCGGTTGTAAACCTCGTCGTCGAGCCGCAGTGCGGCGTAGTGGAGTTTTCCCCGGAACCCTTGCTCCCGGAGGTAGCTGCGGAATCCCTCCTCGCGGCTGCGGCACTGGTTCGAACCTCCGTCGCCGCGGTGGATGATGTTCCCCA
>CATKXN010000222.1 GCA_949840605.1 uncultured Alistipes sp. | reverse complement strand
CATTACGCTCGGAATTCACGGACCCCTGCTCTTCTTTTTCCGGCCCCTCGTCTCGCATTTCCTCCAAAACGAATGGGCCCGGGCGATCGTCCTGCTGTCGGTGACGCTCGGGGTGTGCCTGCTGCTGACGCCTCTGATCGTGCGGCTGATACCTCAGTCCGTCGCGCAGAAGACGCTGCTGAAGAAATAGTGGAAACGGGTGCGGAATTCGTCGGAAAAAAGTTATCTTTGCGTTGCGAAACGCCGGCATGGGCAATGCCGGGCGGGCGGCAAATGGATTCTACCGTTTTCAAATACATAACCTGATATGAAAAAGATACTGCTTCTGGGCTCGGGCGAACTGGGCAAGGAGTTCGTGATTGCGGCCCAGCGGTTGGGCCAGACCGTCGTGGCTTGCGACAAATATGAGGGAGCGCCCGCGATGCAGGTGGCCGACGCTTTCGAGGTCTTCGACATGCTCGACGGCGACGCGCTGGCGGCTGCGGTCGCCAAACACCGTCCCGACGTCATCGTCCCCGAAATCGAGGCGATCCGCACCGAACGGCTCTACGACTTCGAACGGGCCGGGGTGCAGGTGGCGCCGAGCGCCCGGGCCGTGAATTTCACGATGAACCGCAAAGCCATCCGCGATCTCGCGGCGAAGGAACTGGGACTGAAGACCGCCCGCTATTTCTATGCCACGTCGCTCGAGGAGCTGCGGCAGGCCGCCGGGAAGATCGGCTTTCCCTGCGTGGTGAAACCGCTGATGTCCTCCTCGGGCAAGGGCCAGTCGCTGGTGAAGTCTCCCGAAGAGCTGGAGCAGGCGTGGCATTACGGCTGCGAGGGATCGCGCGGCGACATCCGCGAACTGATCATCGAGGAGTTCATCCGCTTCGACAGCGAAATCACACTGCTGACCGTCACTCAGAAGAACGGTCCGACGCTGTTCTGCCCGCCGATCGGCCACGTGCAGAAGGGCGGCGACTACCGTGAGAGTTTCCAGTCTCCCGAGATCGCTCCCGAACACCTCGCCGAGGCGCAGCGTATGGCCGCGGCCGTCACCGGGGCGCTCACCGGCGCCGGGCTGTGGGGCGTGGAGTTCTTCCTGAGCCACGACAACGGGGTCTATTTCTCCGAATTGTCGCCCCGTCCGCACGATACGGGCATGGTGACGCTGGCCGGAACGCAGAACCTCAATGAGTTCGAACTGCACCTGCGGGCCGTGTTGGGGATTCCGATTCCGGGCGTCACGTTCGAGCGTCAGGGCGCCAGCGCTGTGATCCTTTCGCCCGTAGCGACGCAGACGCCGCAATACGAAGGCGTGGGGGAGGCTGTGGCCGACGATCCCCGCACCGACATCCGCATCTTCGGGAAACCCGTGGCGCGCGTGAACCGTCGTATGGGCGTCGTCGTGGGCTACGAACCGCTGGGCGGCGATCTCGACGCCCTGCGCGACCGAGTGAAGGCCGCCGCCGCGAAGGTGAGGGTAACGGAATAAGCCGGGCGTTCCGATGCGCGGATAAGCAAGACCAACCCAAAAACAGATAAGATGCCAAACGTTTCGGCTGCCGCATTTGCG
Organism: uncultured Alistipes sp.; assembly: GCA_949840605.1. The sequence goes on along the minus strand of CATKXN010000222.1, from coordinate 1,374 downwards.
GATACCAAGCCGCATTACAACATTCTCGACGGACTTCGCGGCGTGGCGGCCCTGACGGTCGTTTGTTTTCACCTGTTCGAGGCCTATGCGACCAGCCACCTGGACCAGCGGATCAACCACGGATACCTGGCCGTCGATTTCTTCTTCATCCTCTCGGGTTTCGTCATCGGCTACGCCTACGACGACCGCTGGACGAAGATGACTGTCTGGGAGTTTCTCAAACGGCGTTTTATCCGCCTGCATCCGATGGTCGTCATCGGGGCACTGATCGGCGCCGTGATGTTCTATTTCCAGGGCTGCTCCGTCTGGGACGTTTCGACGGTGTCGGTCGGGGCGCTGCTTCTCGCCACGCTGATGAACGCACTGCTGATTCCGGCAACCCCCGGGGCCGAGATCCGGGGCGTGGGGGAGATGTTTCCGCTGAACGGCCCGAGCTGGTCGCTGTTTTTCGAATACATCGGCAACGTCCTCTATGCCTTCTTCATCCGCCTGCTTCCGACTCGTGCACTCGCCCTTCTGGTCCTGCTGACCGCCTGCGGACTGACGGCATTCGCCGTCTGGGGACCGCTCGGGGACTTGTGCGTCGGGTTCGCGCTCACGGGGGAGAATATCCTCGGCGGCTCCCTGCGCCTGCTGTTCGCTTTCCCTGCGGGTTTGCTGCTGGCGCGGATATTCAGGCCGGTAAAGGTGCGGGGCGCTTTCTGGATCGGCGGCATCGCCATCGTCGCCATCTCCTCCGTGCCGCGTATCGGGGGCGGCGACCATCTGTGGATGAACGGGATTTACGACGCCGTCTGCGCCGTCGTCCTCTTTCCGGCGATCGTCTGGCTGGCGGCTTCGGGCAGGACTACCGACCGGATTACCACGCGGGTCTGCAAATTCCTGGGTGACATCTCCTATCCGCTCTATATGGTCCACTATCCCTTCATATACCTCTATTATGCGTGGGTCAAGAACGAAAACCTTACCTTCCCGCAGTCTCTGCCCGGCGCTGCGGCGCTGGTCGCGGGATCGGTCCTGCTGGCGTGGCTGTGCCTGAAACTCTACGACGAACCCGTCCGCCGTTTCCTGTCGAAGCACCTGCTGCGGGCTGGGAACCGTTGATACACATTCAATCAAGCAACGATATGAAAAAATACGCAATTATTTCGACCGAAAAAGGGGAGATGAAAGCCGAGCTTTACGCCGCCGAAACCCCCGGAACCGTGGCCAATTTCATCGAGCTGGCCGAACACAACTTCTATGACGGGCTGACGTTCCACCGCGTGATCCCCGGCTTCGTGATCCAGGGCGGATGCCCCAGGGGCGACGGCACGGGAGGTCCGGGCTACACCATCAAGTGCGAAACTTCGGCCCCGCGCCAGCGTCACGACC
>CATKXN010000221.1 GCA_949840605.1 uncultured Alistipes sp. | reverse complement strand
TTTTCGCGCGGCTGAAACTGAAAATGAACTACTATACGCTGATGGGACTGATCGCCGGCGCGATGACCGATCCCCCGGCACTGGCCTATGCCAATGCCACGGCCGGGAACGACATGCCCGCCGTGGGCTATTCGACGGTCTATCCGGTGGTTTTTTTCCTGCGGGTTTTGACGGCAAAAATTTTCATCTTTTTTGCATTATAAAAAAAAGCGGCTCCGGCCGCTTTTTTTGTTCCTATAATTTTTTAATATTTCCATTATTTCCCTATCTTTGCCCGGAAAGCATAATCCCAAACATAATTTCAAGCTATGGCAAAAGCAGTCAACATCGCCCGTTCGCACCGGCTGGACGGCATCGGAGAGTACTATTTTTCGCGCCGTCTGCGCGAGATCGCCGAGATCGAAGCGGCAACCGGCCGCCAGATCGTCAAACTGGCCATGGGCAGCCCCGACCTGCCGCCCCACCACTCCGTGATCGACCGCCTCGCAAAAGAGGCGCAGCGTCCCGACGTGCACAAATACATGTCCTACCAGGGCGAACCCATCCTGCGCAAGGCTTTTGCCGACTGGTACAAGAAATGGTACCGCACGGACCTCGATTTCAAATCGGAGGTGCTGCCCCTGATCGGTTCGAAGGAGGGTATCATGCATATCTGCATGACGTTCCTCAATAAGGGCGACAAAGTCCTCGTCCCGAACCCCGGCTACCCCACCTATTCGGCTGCCGTGCGTCTGGCCGGCGGCGAGATGCTGCCCTACTCGCTGAACAAGCAGACCAATTTCTACCCCGATTTCGACGCGATCGAAAAGGCCGGGCTCGACGGCGTGAAGATGATGCTCGTCAACTACCCCAACATGCCGACGGGACAGACCCCCTCGATGGAGCTGTTCCAGAAGATCGTCGACTTCGGCGCCAAGCACAATATCCTGATCGTGCACGACAATCCGTACAGTTTCATCCGCAACGCCGAACACCCGATCTCGATCATGGAGGCCGAAGGCGCGAAAGACGTGGCATTGGAGATGAACTCGCTGTCGAAAGGCCACTCGATGGCCGGCTGGCGCGTGGGCGTCGTGGTGGGCAAAAAGGAGTGGATCGACTCGATCCTGACCTTCAAGTCGAACATGGACTCGGGTATGTTCTACCCCATCCAGGCCGCTGCCGACACGGCGCTGGCGTTGGGCGAGGAGTGGTTCAAGGAGCTGAACGGCATCTATTACGGCCGCGAGAAGCAGGCCTACGAACTGCTCGATGCGCTGGGATGCCGTTACCGCAAGGGACAGGCCGGACTGTTCATATGGGCCGAGCTGCCCGAGGGTTACGAGGGCGACAGCTTCGCATTCTCGGACGAGGTGATGGAGAAGACCGACGTGTTCCTGACCCCCGGAGGAATCTTCGGATCGGAAGGCAAGCACTACATCCGCATCACCCTCTGCTGCCCCGAGGAGCTGCTGAAAAAGGCCACCGACAAAATCAAGATCGCTTTCGGCAAGTAAACGCCGCGATAAACGAAAACAGATAGCCGCCCCTTTTCGGGGCGGGTATCTGTTTTGTTATGTTCGACGGAGGAAGCGCAGAACAGGCCGGATAGCGTTATAACGGCCCGTCGCCCCTAAACCCCGCCTCTTGGGCGGGGGCGGGTGAGCCACTCGCGGACGGGCAGGTCATAGAGTTTCAGACAGGCCCAGGCCAGTCCTACAGACATGATGAATACCGAGACGCTGACGAAGACATGCGTACCGAGGGGTGCATCGGGGTTGTTCGCCGCCCACGCCATCTGCATATAGACCAGCGGATAGTGCGTGATGTAGAGCGGATAGGATATTTCGCCGAGGAACTTGCAGACAGCAACGGATCTGGCGTCCGTGACACGGCTTCCGGCGCCCATCGAAACGATCAGCGGGAAGAGGAACAGAATCACCAGCGCCTGGTAAACGCCATTGACCCACGGCGTCGAGGGATCGCCGACGTGAGGCATGACCAACGCCGCCGCGACGAGCAGCGAGCACAACCAGAATGCGCCCCGCACCCGGATCGCCGCGCCGAGACGCGAGAGCAGCAGCCCCGCGAAGAAGGGATAGAGCAGGCGCGAAAAGCCGATGTAAACCTGCTCCGGATTGATGCTCCAGCCGCCGATAACAGTCCACGCCACGGGACGGTCCGCGGAGAGCAACCCGAATAGATTGAGGTTCAGCGTGAGGTCGAGGGTCAGCACCGCGGCTCCGGCCACGAAAACGCCGAGCAGGAGTTTCGAAAAACGGCGGATGACGAGCGCATAGAGGATGTTGGCGACGTACTCGTAGAGGAGCGACCACGCGGGACCGTTCAGCGGACTGGTTTCGCCCCAGCCGCGGATGTCCCATGCCGGAAGCGCCGGGAGAATCGTGCAGGCCAGCAGACAGATCAACAGCACGTTCCACCACGCCACGCCGGCGATCATCGGGAAAGCCCCGGCCTGGAAATAGAACAACAGCGCCCCGATGACCGATCCCATGACGACCATCGGATGCAGGCGTATGAGCCGCCTCCGGAAGAAACCTTTGAGCGACATCCGGTTCCAGCGGTCGTCGTAGGCGTAGCCGATCACGAAGCCCGAAAGCACAAAGAAGAAATCGACGGCCAGGTAACCGTGGTTGAGAGTCTGGAAGGCAGAGCCTTCGGAGTAGGTTTCGAAGAGGTGGAAAGCCACCACGATCATCGCCGCCACGCCGCGCAGTCCGTCGAGGATTTCGTAGCGCGGCTTGGAAGCGAGGTAACCGGCAGAGGGTGCTGACATAGGCTTACTCCTCAACGATGCGGATGGAGAGGATCTTGTCGCCGGGACGGATGTCGTCAATCACGTCGAGCCCTTCGACCACCTGTCCGAAACACGTGTGGCGTCCGTCGAGGTGCCGGGTATTCTCGCGGTTGTGGCAGATGAAGAACTGCGATCCGCCCGTGTCGCGTCCGGCGTGGGCCATCGAGAGCACCCCGC
>CATKXN010000220.1 GCA_949840605.1 uncultured Alistipes sp. | reverse complement strand
GCCACGAACGCACCCCCTCGGCGACGAGCATCTCGCCGAAGGCCTCCAGCCGGGGCACCAGCGCCCCCGTGACGCAGGTCACCACGTCGTAGGCCAGCCCCGGCTCGCGGACGATCATCCGCAGCGCTTCGAGCGCACGGTCGTAGCTGCGCGGATTGCCGCGGATGTAGTTGTGCTCGGCCTCGAAGCCGTCGAGACTCAACGATATGCTCCGCAGCCCCGCATCGACGAGGCTCCGGAATCGGGCAGGGGTCAGCGCCATGCCGTTGGTCACCATGCCCCACGGATAGCCGCGACGCGTGACCTCAGCACCGGCGCGCTCCAGATCCTCGCGGACCAGCACCTCGCCGCCCGAGAAGATGACGAGCACCCCGGCGGGGTCGACATGCGGCGTCACCTCCTCGTCGAGCACCTTGAGGAAGTCCTCGAGCGGCATGTCCTTCACACCCGGATCGACACGGCAGTCGCTGCCGCAATGGCGGCACGTGAGGTTGCACCGCAGCGTACACTCCCAAAAGAGCGTATCGAGCCGATGCTCCGCAACCGTCGACCGGTAGAGGTCGGCGAAGATACCGAGGGCCAGCCGTTTGCGCAGGCCCGGCTTGCGACACACCATCGGACGGCTACTCGTTCCCGGTTTTTTCCCCGGCATCCGGAGTCTGCGGGGCCTCGGCCACGGGATCCAGCTCCGCACCCTCCGCAGAGCGCGATGCGTCGTCGACCGAAGGGCTCACGGGCGGGCGGACGCCGTACATCACCACGATACGGGCAGGCCCGTCGGGCTCGACCGTCTCCACGGGCGTATTTTGTTCATCGCCCTGCTTGGGGGCGTTCTTCACGCTCGAGCAGGCTGCCGAAAAGCCCAGCAGCGCCGCAATGGCGAGTTTCACTCTCTTGTTCATAGGTCTCGCGCCGGGACATTAGCCGGCAGACAAATATAGTTATTTTTTCGCGAAGTGGAAAAAAAGGGTCAAAAAGTTTTGAAAGCCAATGTTTTTTGCGTTACTTTGTGGAACACTATTACTAATTCTCTATTTTTATGAAAGGTCAAGTAAAATGGTTCGATAGCAAAAAAGGCTACGGATTCATTACCGGCGAGAACGGCAAGGAAATCTTCGTTCACTTCACGGGTATCGTATCGGACGGCTTCAAGTCGCTGAACGAAGGTCAGAATGTCGAGTTCGAGGTGGGCACCGGCACCAAAGGCGAGCAGGCAATGAATGTAACTGTAGTTGAATAAAACTATACTTACCCTTATTATCACGAAAAGAGGTCGGCGACGGCCTCTTTTTTCGTTTCCACCCTGCCGGGAAAAGGGCTCGAAGCCCGATCGCATGTCTGTTGGATCCATAAAACGTACCTTAGCGTCGCATTTTCTCACCTTTACGACACAATGGCGTCCCGACGGCTGGAGTATATCGATGCGATGCGCGGCTTCACGATTCTGCTCGTGGTGTTCCACCACATCGTGCTGTTCGGAGCCGGTCTCGAAACGAGGAACTTCCCGCCCGACGAACTGTTCGTCTTCTTCCGCATGCCGCTGTTCTTCTTCATCAGCGGCTTCATCGCCTACAAAAGTGCCGAATGATGGGACGACGCCTTCTACAAGGCGCGCCTACTCAAAAAGGGCACCGTGCAGATCCTCCCCGCCGTCGTTTTCTTCATCCTCTACGCGCTGTGGCGCGGCAACGATCCGTGGGCTTCCTCGTCGACGGATTCGGCAAGGACTGGTTCACGATCGCGCTGTTCGAGATGTTCGTCATCTACTTCACGGTCAGCCGCCTGCTGCGCAACCGGCCCCGGGCGATCGACTGGGTGCTCGTCGGACTGGTGCCGCTCATGACCGCCGGCATCGCCGAAGACACGCGCGATTCGGTCCCCGCGCTGGGGCGCACGCTTGCCTTCTTCGTGGCGCCCTACTCGGGGCTGCTCGTCGTCTTCACGCTCTTCTACAAGCTCCCCGGAGGCTTCGCCCGAGGCGGCGCCGTCAGCCGCACGATGCAGTTCGTCGGACGGCGCACGCTCGACATCTACCTGCTCCACTACTTCTTCATTTCGGCCGGCATGCCCCTGTCGGACCATCCCGATCCCATCGTACGGACGGCGGTCATCGCGGGCTACGCGCTGCTGATCGTCGCAGGATGTCTCGTCGTGAGCCGCATCGTCCGCATCAGCGACCTGCTGGGCCACTACCTGTTCGGCGCCCCGCACCGCACGACGCCGCGGCCGGTGCTTTCGGTCGCCGGTCGCTTCCGGCTCCGACACCTCTTGCAGGTATCAGGACGCCAATGAACGGCTCCGGACCGGCGCCCCACGCGCCGGCAGGAGGAGGCAGGGCGCTTTTCTTGCTGGTTTGGAAAATAAATCGTACTTTTGGGCGGCGAAAACGCACGGGAGGATCGCGACGGAAACCGCGGCCGTGCCATGCCCGCTATTTTAAATCGGATTTACCGTTTTCAACATAAAAACTCAACACAATGAAAGAAGCAATCGCTATTCTGACCGGCGGCGGACCGGCACCCGGTATGAACACGGTCGTAGGCAGCGTCGCAAAGGCATTCCTGCGCAAAGGTTATCGCGTGATCGGTCTGCACGAGGGTTACACGGGCCTGTTCAACCCCGCGCCCCGCACCGTGGACATAGACTACCCGATGGCCGACGGCATCTTCAATCAGGGCGGTTCGTTCCTGCAGATGAGCCGGTTCAAACCCAAGGATTCGGATTTCGAGAACAACTTCAACCTCAAGTTCTTCACCGACAACAACATCAAACTGCTCGTCACCGTCGGCGGCGACGACACCGCTTCGACGGCCAACCGCATCGCCAAGTTCCTCGAGGCCAAGAAATACCCCATCGCCAACATTCACGTTCCCAAGACCATCGACAACGACCTCCCGCTTCCGAAGGGAACGCCGACGTTCGGTTATGAGTCGGCCAAGGACAAGGGCGCCGTCATCGCCCGCGCCGTCTACGTAGACGCC
>CATKXN010000219.1 GCA_949840605.1 uncultured Alistipes sp. | reverse complement strand
CGTCCAGCACCTCGCGGGGCAGCTTCACGCTGCGGACCGACTTGTCGGCCTGGGCCGTCTGGATGAAGCGCCAGTTGTTCACCAGCTTGACGATGTCGTGGAACACGTAGACCGAGGCGTTGACGAGTTCGCCGCTGCGCGGATCGACCCACGAGGGCCCCATGGCGTTGGAAATGCCGATCGGAGCATAGCGGATGCACGAATACTTGATGTTGTCGGGATCGAACTCCGGATCGTCCTTCGGGAACTCGCGGGCCTCGACGGCCTGTTTGAATCCGATGCGTTCGAACGGCTCGTTCCACTGCTCGACGGCCTCGAAAATGGGTTTGCGCCAGCTCTCGGGGAAATCGGGGTCGATGTAGAAGACGATCGGTTTCTTGGGACGGACGAGCTCCCCGCGGCGGTAGGCCGCCTCGTCCGACGGTTCGACGCGCCAGCGGTTGGCGTAGCAGAGCAGTTTGGCCTGCTGCTCCCGCTCGCTGAAAAGAATCTTCCCGGTGGGGAAAACCGACATGCGGCTGTCGACGAAGCGCGGTTCGTAAGGCGTTTCGGGCAGCAGCACGAGCGAGCGCGTCATGACGGCCGTGAAAGGCACGTCGGAGGCGATCTCCTTGCTTCCGGACTTGAGCGTGTAGGTGTAGCTCAAGTGGCTGCGGATCACGACATTGTCCCCGAAGGCGCGGATCTCCCCGAGGAACGACTTGTCGGACTGGTAGCTCGCCGAGCGGGTCACCCTCCCGTAATAGAGATTCTCCCCGTAGGGGTCGAACGGCGTCAGAGCCTTGTTGTCGCTCAGGAAAAGGTCCGTCGCATTGAAAACCACCGCACAGCTGTCGGGGCTCCACGCCGCGATGTCGTACGACTTGATGATCGCGCCGATGTTGTTGCTCGCCAGCGACCGGGCGATACGGGGGCTCGCCGCGTCGGTCACGTTGTCGCGGACCAGCTTGCGGACCTGCACCTTGTCGCCCGTGCGGGTGAACTGTATCCACAGCGGATCGGTCGGCTTGGAACCGATGACGGCGTCGCCGTTGTCGGAAATCTCGCTGACGGTCGATCCGAGCAGCATGTCGCGCCCCAACAGCGCGACCGGGAACTCGAAATAGAGCTTGCCCTTGACCTTGTGCAGGCGGATCATGCCGTCAGCCGTCTCGTGCTTCTCCTTGAAGAGCTTCTCGTATTCGCTGGTCTTTTTCGGCGCGGGAGCCGGCTGCGCGGATTTCGCCTTTTTCTTTTTCTTCGAAGCGGCCGCCGCCGGGAACGCACCGAGCGTCCCGGCCAGCAGACCGCAGCAAAGGAGTGATAAAACGGTTTTCTTCAACATATAAGGTAATTCAAACGATCAGAATCCAAAATAGCAATAGGGATTTTTCGCCACGTAGAAATCCATATCCACGACTTTGCCCAGCCCGGAGAACGTCGCGAGTTCGGGCGCGGCGCCCTCCGCGATCTTCGCCTCCGAGATGTCGAGCAGCGCCAGTGCGCCCGACTTCGTGCCGAGAAGCATGCGGTCCAGGTATATCGTCTTGGCATAGGCCGCGAACTGCGACGGAACCGACACCACACCCGGACGCAGGGCCGTGATCTGCGACGGAGCCGTATAGACCGGGGCCGAGGTCCCGCTCGGAATATCGTATGCGTAAAGCGTCTCATTGTTCGTCCCCGCCGTATAAAAGATGTTCTCGCTGCCGCCGATACGGACCTCGAAAAGACTTTCGGGTCCGAAGCCCGGCGTTTCGGGGAAAGCCCGGAAACCCTGCAGGGTAATGGCTACCGAAGACTCGCTGTTCATCTTGTAGTCGAACGACAGCAGGTAATACTTGCCGTCCGCCGCCGAACGGAGCAGCAGGTAATTGGTCGAGGCGGTGGCGACACCGACCGCAGCATAGGCGACGCGGGCTCCCATGGCCTGAACCGTATAGTTCCCCAAGCCGGCGACGTCGGGGAACACGAGCCCCGACTCCGGATCGACATCCCCCGGCTTCACGGCGGCCGCGGCGGGAATCTTCAGCGCACGGAACACGCCGAACTTGCTGGCGGCGTTGCCCTTGACATTGAAACCGTAGACGCTCAGCAGGCGGTTGTTCAGCCGGTCGTAGAGCAGCGCATAGGGAATATGGCCGTAGGACTTGTTGGTGAAGTGGTCGAAACCGTTCATCAGCGCGATCTCCATGCCGCCGTCGAAATAGACGGGCGTCGTGCCGTATTTGCCCGAATGGGCGACCGGATAATCGTTGTAGAACGCAAAATCGCGCTGGTAGACCTTGCCGTCCTCCGACAGCACGACCGAACCGCCGTCACGCTGGAATCCATCCACCGGGACGAAACCCGCCGGAGCCTGTCCGCCGACGAATTCGGTGTCGATGTCGATCGTCCTGGTCAGCGTGGCCTGGTCGAGGCTGACGCTTCCGCTGCCTTGCAGGACCTCCCATTCATAGGCGACGCTCTGCCCGTCGTAAGCCACCAGCCGGATCTTGCGCGGGTCGGAACCGAGTTCCCCCTCGTTCACCTCGCCGTAAACGTCGCGGACCAGTTCGCCCGGCGTCGAAGCGTCGACGAGGTTGACGTAGCTCAGCAGCGATTTCCCGCCGTCGTCGGAGAGGATGAACCACCCCTCGGCGAACGAGGAGGTGATCGTCAGGGTGAAAATCGTACTGTAACGGACTTTGCGGCCGGCGTCGAGGACCGTGAAGCTGCCCGCATGCCGTCCGACCGGCAGCGGGTCGATCGACAGGATGCGCTCCGTGGAGACCGTCTCCCCGTCGACGCTCCACTCGTAACGCAGGCTGTTCTCCGACACCCGGTCGTGAACGATCCTGTAACCGGGCTCGATGACGATCTCCTCGTCGTAGCTCCAGCTCAGGCGGACCGACTTCATCGTATCCAGGCGGTAGACGACGATGTCGTCGCCGGTGGTGCTGTAATCGTAATTCCCCTTGTCCTCGTAGCAACCGGTTGCCAGGGCCGCGCCTGCGAACAGCGCGGCGAGGTATATGCCAGA
>CATKXN010000218.1 GCA_949840605.1 uncultured Alistipes sp. | reverse complement strand
GGATTCACGGCCAAGGCCCCCAAATGGGCCGTAGCCTACAAATTCAAGGCCGAACAGGCTCTGACGCGCCTCGACAGCGTGTCGTTCCAGGTGGGACGCACGGGAGCCGTTACGCCCGTGGCCAACATCGAACCGGTGCTGCTCGCCGGAACCACCGTGCGGCGCGCCACGCTGCACAACGCCGAGCAGATGGCCCTGCTGGACATCCGCCCGGGCGACATGGTCTACGTCGAGAAAGGCGGCGAGATCATCCCGAAGATCACCGGCGTGGAGCTCTCGCAGCGTCCCGCCGACAGCCGGCCGTTCGAATATATCACCGTGTGCCCCGAGTGCGGCACCCCGCTGGTGCGCTACGAGGGCGAAGCCAAGCACTACTGCCCCAACCAGGCGGGTTGTCCGCCTCAGATCATCGGACGCATCATCCACTTCATCCGCCGCAAGGCCCTCGACATCGAGGGGCTGGGCGAGGAGACCGTGGAACTGCTCTACGAAAACGGGCTGGTGCGCAACGTGGCGGACCTCTACGACCTGCGCGCCGAACAGCTGGCGCCCCTGCCCCGGCTGGGCGAGAAATCGGCCGACAACATCGTCCGCTCGGTCGAACGGTCGAAACAGGTGCCGTTCCAGCGCGTGCTGTTCGGACTGGGCATCCGCTTCGTGGGCGAAACGACGGCCAAGTACCTCGCCGAGCATTTCCGGTCGCTGGACGCCGTGATGAACGCCACGCGCGAGGAGCTGGTGGAAGCCGACGAGGTGGGCGGACGCATCGCCGACGCCATCATCGAATACTTCGCCGAAGACGAGAACCTGCAGATCATCCGCCGCCTGCGCGACGCGGGGCTGCAATTCGAAGCCGAGGCGCGCGAGCTGGCCTCGGAGAACCTCGCGGGCAAAACGTTCGTCGTTTCGGGCAAATTCTCGCGCAGCCGCGACGAGATGAAGGAGCTGATCGAACTGCACGGGGGCAGGAACCTCGCGGCGGTGTCGGGCAACGTCGACTACATCGTCGCAGGCGAGAACATGGGCCCCGCAAAGCTGAAGAAGGCCGAGAAACTGGGCGTGAAGATCATCTCCGAGGAGGAGTTCATGGCCCTTGTCTCCGGAGGAGCGTCCGAAGGCACGGAACCCGTTGCCGGCAACGGCGTCAGGCCGGACGCGACGGCGGCGGGCCCGGACGAACCGCAGCAGGGAGCTCTGTTCTGACAGCCGATTCCTAAAAAACATGCTTAAACCAACCCAATTCCGATGAAAAACAAAATCCTGCTGACTTGTCTGCTGGCGCTGCTGGCGATTCCGTGCAGTACATGGGCAAAAAAAGTCTCGTCTATCTCTACTGACATCGAACTGCACTCCCGGCCCGAGGAGCGCGCGCCGGTGGTGGGCCGCGTTCCCGCCGGAGAGACCGTGACGCTGCTCGAAACGGTTCGGCCCGATTTCTGGGTCAAGGTCGAAGGACCCGACGGCAGCGTCGGATATGTGGATTCGGGTGCGCTCGACTCGCCGTCGGGCATCGAATCGGACGAAACGGTGAGCGTAAAACAGGCGGCCCTGCCGCGCGGCGGAGCCTATCGGGTGGCCCGCGAAGGGATGCGGGTCTACCTGGGAAAACCCGCATCGCGCGACTTCCGCGAAGAGGTGTACAGCGTGGGTGACGTAATCGAGGGCGCGAAATATATCAACGACGAATGGCTCGCCATCCCCCTCGAGGAGGGCGTGCAGGGCTACGTGCAGCGCAAATACCTGCATAAGATGAAACTCTACGAACTCGTCCGCGAATACGGCGAGGAGGCTCCCATCGTCGCGGCCGAACGCGAGCTGATCGCACGCACGCCGCGTTTCAGCGTCTTCAACGGCTGGAAAGCCGGGCTTTACGGCCTGTGGCTCATCATCGCGGCCGCGGCCGCGCTGCTCGTGATGACCTAGGCGGCGTTCGGCAGGAACGGCAGCGCAGCGCCCACGACCCTCGGGCGCTACGGTCTGCTGCTCGCGGTGATCTCGGTGCTCGAGCTGTGGTATTTTCTTACGCTGGGCGTAGACGATGCGGCCTGGTTTCTGGGCCGCAGGGCCGGAGACATGGCGTGGGTGAACTTCTTCATCATGCTCGCCGTGGCCGCCGTGCAGGGATTCGGCATCTTCAAATACGTCGAAGGGGTGCAGGAGCACCGCCGGATCGCCTTCTCGCAACGCTGGATGTTCGTCGGAGTGCTGCTTTCGCTCGTGCTTTACGGCATCTTCCTGCTCTCGCAGATGAATGACGAAATTCCCGCCCGGATCAAGGCGCCCGCACTGGTAGCATGTGCATTTTTGGGACAGATTCCCCAGTTGCTCGCCATGCTGTGGGGTTTCTTCAGGGGGCGGCAGCGGCAGCCGGGACCTCCTTCGCTCGCGGGCATGCTTGCGACCTACTGGATCGCGGTGACCGGCATGATCTGTCTGGGAGCCCTGTCCGTGGGACTGCTGATCGCCATGGCGCTCTGTGCGCTGATGATGATCGCTTTGGCAAAGCAGGCACCCTCCATGTTCTACGACGCCGCACAGAGCACCCTTGCCGATACGGCCCGCTACGGAAAATACTCGGCCGCATTCAACCTGCTGGATCAGAAAGTTCACAACGGCACGATAGACCCGCAGCGCGCGCAGGAGATCAGAAACCGACTGGAGGAGCTGAAGGATCAGGGCAAAAATTGTCCCGAAAAGCTCGATTTCTGACGCGGAATTGCTATTTTTGTCCCAAAACACAAACACGACACAACATATGCTGCAATCCAAACTCGCAGGCGTGGGCGCCGCGATGATTACCCCCTTCACCGCCGACGGCCGCGTCGATTACGAAGCGCTCGGGCGCATGATCGACTACGTCATCGAAGGCGGTGCCGACTACATCGTCGCCCTCGGCACGACGGCCGAGACCCCGACGCTCTACATTCAGGAGCGCGCCGTGGTGGCCATGTTCATCGCCAATCAGATCCGCCGCCGCGTGCCGCTCGTGATCGGCGTGGGCG
>CATKXN010000217.1 GCA_949840605.1 uncultured Alistipes sp. | reverse complement strand
GGGACTAAATTTGTGCTTTGCCTGTGTTCGAAAAATTTACCAGATTTTCCCCGGCAAAGTTCACGAATCCGTCTTCCGACGAATCGCTTGTCCCAAAGGTAATACAAAAAATCCGAATCTACAACAATTTGCGTGCATATTTTGTGCCGCAGAGCCCCACCCCTCCGAAAACAAAGGGGCTGTCTAACAAGTCCGAATTTTACGATTTCACCCCCGTCAGAACAAGCTCTGGCAGGGGTGATTTTCATTTTCGGGGACTTGTTAGACATCCCCTTTTCGCATACCGCAGAAGGCTTATTTCATCTCCACGAGCGGTTTGCCCGTCATTTCGGCAGGCTGCTCGAGCCCCATCAAGCAGAGCACCGTGGGAGCCACGTCGGCCAAGATACCGCTGCGCACGGACTTCACGCGGTCCGAAACCACCACGATGGGCACGGGATTCAGCGAGTGCGCCGTATTGGGCGTACCGTCGGGATTCACCGCGTTGTCGGCGTTGCCGTGGTCGGCGATCATCACCACCTCGTAGCCGTTGGCCCTGGCGGCCTCGACGACCTCGGAGACGCACTTGTCGACGGCCTTCACGGCCTTTTCGATGGCTTCGTAGACGCCCGTGTGGCCCACCATGTCGCCGTTGGCGAAATTCAGGCAGATGAAGTCGAACTTCTTCTCGCCCAGCGCCGCAACCAGCTTGTCGGCGACCTCCGGGGCCGACATCTCGGGCTGCAGGTCGTAGGTCGCCACCTTGGGCGACGCGACGAGGATGCGCTCCTCGCCCGCGAACTTCTCCTCGCGGCCGCCGTTCAGGAAGAACGTCACGTGGGCGTACTTCTCGGTCTCGGCGATGCGCAGCTGTTTGAGGCCCTGCGTCGAAACATACTCGCCGATGGTGTTGGGCACGTTCTCCTTGTCGAAGAGGATGTGCAGGCCCGTGAACTTGGCGTCGTAGGGGGTCATGCAGCAGTAATAAAGCGGCATCGTGTGCATCCCCTCGGCGGGCATGTCCTCCTGCGTCAGCACGATCGTCAGCTCCTTGGCGCGGTCGTTGCGGTAGTTGAAGAAGATCACCAGATCGTTCGGGCGGATCGTGCCGACGGGCTGTCCGTTCCCGTCGATGCGCACCACGGGCTTGATGAACTCGTCCGTCACGCCCTCGTCATACGATTTCTGCACGGCTCCGACCATGTCCGTGGCATGTTCGCCGACGCCGTTCACCAGCGCGTCGTAAGCCACCTTCACACGCTCCCAGCGCTTGTCGCGGTCCATAGCGTAGTAACGGCCGATCACCGTCGCCACCCGGCCCGTCGATGCGGCCATGTGCTTTTCGAGGTCGGCGACGAATCCCTTGCCGCTGTGCGGGTCGGTGTCGCGGCCGTCCATGAAGCAGTGCACAAAGGTATTTTCGATCTTATACTCGGCAGCGATGTCGCAGAGCTTGAAAAGATGCTCCAGCGACGAGTGCACGCCGCCGTCCGACACGAGGCCCATGAAATGCACGTTCACACCGTTCTTCGCGGCGTATTCGAACGCGGCTTTCACCTCGGGGTTCTGCAGGATCGAGTTGTCGCGGCAGGCGCGGTTGATCTTCACGAGGTCCTGGTAGACGACGCGGCCGGCGCCGATATTGAGGTGGCCGACCTCCGAATTGCCCATCTGTCCGTCGGGCAGACCGACGTTCTCGCCGTCGGTGCGCAGTTCGGCATGGGGGTATTTCGCGGTCATGGCCGAGATATATTCGGGATGGACGGTCGAAATCACGTCCGCCTTGTCGTGACGGCCGTTTCCCCAGCCGTCGAGAATCATAAGCAATACCTTATTGTTCATATCTTTCCGTTTTAATTGCTATTTCAACTGCGCCTCGATCAGCTCAACGGCCTTGTCGATGGCGGCCTGCAGTCCGTCGGGGTTTTTGCCGCCGGCGGTCGCGAAGAAATTCTGGCCGCCGCCGCCGCCCTGCATCAGCTTCGCGGCTTCGCGCACGACCGTCCCGGCATGCACGCCCTGAGCCGTGATCTCGTCGCCCAGCATGATCGTCAGCGTCGGTTTGCCCCCGTTGACGACACCCTGCACGAAGACCAGCTTCGGCGAGCGCTGGCGCAGGTTGTAGGCCAGGTCCTTGACGAATTCCGGAGAACGGTCCGTCTGCATGGCGATCAGCTGCATCCCGTGGCGCTCGGGCGTCGACGCGATGATCTTGTCGGCCCACTGCGCCACCTGTTCGCGGCGCATGGCCTCGACCTCCTTCGAGAGCATCTCGTTGCTTTCGAACATCTTCTTAACGGCCTGCAACACCTGCGGGTTGTGGAAATATTCGGCCAGGTCGCGCATCGTGTCTTCGGCAACGTAGATGATCTTCTCGGCCTGCTCGCCCGTGACGGCCTCGATGCGGCGCACGCCGGCCGAAATGGCGCTCTCCGAAAGGATTTTGAAGAAACCGATGTTGCCCGTCGCGCTGGTGTGCGTACCGCCGCACAGCTCGACCGACGTGCCGAAGCGCACCATGCGGACCTTGTCGCCGTATTTCTCGCCGAAGAGCATCATCGCACCGCATTGCTCGGCCTCCTCCTTGGTCGCCTCGCGGTTCTCAACGAGCGGATGGTTGGCGCGGACGGCGCGGTTGACGAGCCTTTCGACCTCGCGCAGCTCCGCGGGCGTAACCTTCTGGAAATGCGAGAAGTCGAAGCGCAGAAGCTCGGGCGTCACCATCGAGCCCTTCTGCTCGACGTGCGTGCCGAGGACCTTGCGCAGCGCCTCGTGCATGAGGTGCGTGGCGGTGTGGTTGTTGGCCGCGGCCTGACGCTTCTCGGGATCGACCTTGGCCGTGAATTCGGCCGCGGGGTTCTCGGGAAGCTCCCCGACGATATGGATGATGAGTCCGTTCTCCTTCTCCGTAGCCACGACCGGAATGCGCTCGTTGGCGCTCTCGATCGAGCCGATGTCGCCGATCTGGCCGCCCGAATTGCCGTAGAACGGCGTGCGGTCGAAGACCAGCTGATACGACGTCTTGCCTTTCGACGTCACGCGGCGGTAAC
>CATKXN010000216.1 GCA_949840605.1 uncultured Alistipes sp. | reverse complement strand
AGCACGGCGACGGTCCGGTCGACCGAGCCTTCCAGGCCCGCTTCGAAGAGGATGGCGCTTTCGAGGATCACGTAGCTCCCCTCCTGCCGTTCGGCCCATGCGGCGAAATCGGCCATGACGGCCGGATGGACCCATGCGTTCAGATCAGCCAGGGCCGCCGGGTCGGAGAAGACCCTCGCGGCGAGGTACGGACGGTTCAGCGCGCCGTCCGCATAGGCTTCGGCGCCGAAGCGGGCAGCGATGCCCGCCCGGAGTCCGGGGTCATCGGTCATCAAGCGCTTGGCCGCGGCGTCGGAGTCGTAGACCGCGACGCCCCGCTGCGCGAAAAGGCGGCAAACCGTACTTTTGCCGCTGCCGATGCCTCCCGTGATCCCGACCTTCATCATGGGTTCGCGGGAACGTCGATTTCGGGAATGTCCCCGACGGAAATGATCTTGATGTCGCTGAAACGCGGCGCAAGAGCGTTCTGCAACGACTGGGGATCGATGATGAGCTTGCCTTCGTGTCCCTCCTCGTGCGAACGCTTCGTCTTGAGGTCCGAAAGCGGGATGCGCAGCGTCTTGTTCATGTAGACGCGGTAGCCGAAGAGGTTCGTGCCGACTCCCTCGACGACGCATGTGACCTCGAAAGGCTGCCCGTCGACACTCACCTTCACGGTCTGTTCGGCGGTGTAGGTGTAGCTCAGCTTGGCGATATACCACAGGATGAACGACGCGACCAGCAGCGCCAGAAAAACCGGCGACACATAGCGGTGCATCCATTTCAGCAAATTTTCCATGACGAAGATTCGATATATTTACAAATACAGACACAAGTCGGACGGGTTCAAAACCGAATCGCACTCGGCTCCGCAAAACTTTCCGTCCCCTGAAAGTGCCGTTACGGCACCAAAGGTACGAAAAAGTCGGATGGATTCAAAACAGAACTGCACTCGGCTCCGTAAAACTTTCCGTCCCCTGAGGGTGCCAAATAAAAAAGGACCGCACCCGGCGGGGGCAGTCCTTTTTACGCTGCGGGACACGCCCGCCCCGTTACGCCGCCTTGACCAGCGAACGTCCCAGCCATACCAGTATCAGCCCCAGGATAAAACTCAGCCCCACGTAGAGGCCGAAATAGAGCCAGTGTTTCTGCTGCAGGAGCAGGTACATGTCGTCGGCGAACGACGAGAAAGTGGTGAACCCGCCGCAGAAGCCGGTGATCAGGAATACGTTCATCGACGGGGAGATGACGTGGGTTTTCTCGGCCAGGCCGAAGAAGATGCCGATCACGAAGCTGCCGATAATATTGACGGCGAACGTCCCCCACGGAAACGCCGAAACCGTAATGACATGGGCCAGTTTGCCCGTCAGAAAGCGCAGGCAGGTGCCGATAAATCCGCCCAAACCTGCAATAATCATCGCTTTGAACATAATGCTCGCATTTTTAATTGATTCTACCGTCCGGCTTCCTCCCGAACAAATTTAATGCCACCGGTCTTCCGTTTTGTGCCTCAAATCATTTCCGTCGGGATTTTGGCATCCTATTTGGAACCTCCGGCAAACAGTACCGGCGGACCGCTGCTCCGGTGGAATACGAAATGACCTTCGGGGATGCGGAGCCGGGTAAACTATTAAAATCATTTACTATGCACTTGACACCGAAAGAGATTGACAAGCTGATGCTGCTTTCGCTCGGGATGATCGCCGAAAGGCGCATGAAGAAAGGGCTGAAACTGAATTACCCGGAGGCCGTAGCCTATATCACGTCCACGGCACTGGAGGGCGCGCGTGAAGGCAAAACCGTGGAGGAGGTCATGAAGGGAGCAGCCAGCGTACTGAAGAAAAGCGACGTCATGGAGGGCGTCGCCGACATGATCGACCTGCTGCAGGTCGAAGCCGTGTTTACCGACGGTTCCCGTCTGGTGAGCATCCACCATCCTATCAAGTAACATTAAACAACCGAATCATGAACACGAAAACTCCCGCCCCTGCGAAAGGTCAGGCACAGGCGGCAAGCCTTTATCCGAACAAACCGGGCTTCAAACCGGCAAAGCCCGTCATCGTCGGAGGAGAAATCCTGATGAACGCCCCGATCGAGTACAACACCGGCCGCAAGACCGTGCAGCTCGTCGTGCGCAATACCGGCGACCGGCCGATCCAGGTCGGATCGCATTTCCACTTCTTCGAAGTCAACCGTTACCTGGAATTCGACCGCGACGCCTCTTTCGGCTGTCACCTCAACATCCCCGCAACGACCGCCATCCGTTTCGAGCCCGGCGACCAGAAAGAGGTCGAGGTCGTGGCCTACTCGGGCAAACGCCGCATAATCGGCTTCAACGGCCTGGTGATGGGATACACGGGCGACGAGGATGCGCCCACCTATTTCCCGGCGCGGATGCACGCCGTACGCAAGGCCCGGCACGCAGGGTTCAGAAACATTTCGGAAAGCGATGCCGAGGCCGCTGCGAAAAAAAGCAACAACACTAAAAAATAGAGGATATGGCAACGATTTCACGTCAAGAATACAACAACCTGTTCGGTCCTACCGTCGGCGACAAAATCCGGCTGGGCGACACCGATCTCTACGTCGAGATTGAAAAAGACCTGCGCGAATACGGCGACGAGGTCGTCTACGGCGGCGGCAAAACCATCCGCGACGGTATGGGCCTGGCCAATACGATGACTTCGGAAGAGGGTTCGCTCGACCTGGTGATCACCAACGTCACGGTCATCGACGCCAACCTGGGCGTGGTGAAGGCCGACGTGGGCATCAAGAACGGCAAGATCGCCGGCATCGGCAAGGCGGGCAACCCCAATATCATGCACGGCGTGCATCCCGACCTGGTGACCAGCACCGCGACCGACGCCATTTCGGGCGAGCATCTCATCCTGACCGCGGCCGGCATCGACGGCCACGTGCACATGATCTCCCCGCAGCAGGCCTACGCCTGCCTGAGCAACGGCATCACGACCCTCTTCGGCGGCGGCATCGGCCCCACGGACGGCAGCAACGGCACCACCATCACCTCCGGCCGATGGAACATCGAACGCATGCTGGAGTCGATCGAGGGGCTTCCGGTGAAC
>CATKXN010000215.1 GCA_949840605.1 uncultured Alistipes sp. | reverse complement strand
GATACATCGGCTCGTGGCCGAGGTTCTGGTAGCGTCCCGACTTGGGGCGCGCAGCCTGTCGCCGGTTGTAGTAGACGGGCTGCTGCTCGGCGCAGACCGGGAACGTGATGGCCAGACGCCCCGAGGGGTTGACCTTGCCCGAAAGCAGCTGCGCGACGGCGCTGCCGCCTTCGGTTCCCGGCTGCCAGATCTCGACCAGCGCATCGGCCGCAGGCTCGATGCCGCGCACGTCCACGGGACGCCCCGACGCGAGCAGCACCACGAGGGGCCGCCCCGTGCGGGCCACTTCGCGCACGAACTCCTCCTGGATCGCGGGCAGCGCGAGGCTCGCCCGCGAAGCGTTCTCACCGCTCCAGCTGCGCTTCTCGCCCATGCAGAGCACCACGAGATCGGCGGCGCGCGCCGCAGCCGCGGCGCGTGCGAACTCCGAACGGTCGCCGCCGTCGAAATCGCACCCTTTCACATAGTCGATCCGGGCCTTTCCGGCGAACTCGGCCTTCATGCCTTCGAGAATCGTCACCACGTCGCCGGCCTCCCCCTGGCCCCACCACGAACCCATCAGGTCGGCGCGGTTGTCGGCCATCGGACCCATCAGCGCGATACGCCGCACGTCACCGGCGACGGGCAGCGTCGCGCCGAGGTTCTTCAACAGCACCATGCTCTCGGCCGCCAGCTCCCGCGCCGCAGCGCGCGCCTCGGTCGACAGGTAGCGCTGCTCGTCGGGCAGCTCCTCGATATAGGGCTTCTCGAACAGCCCCAGGCGGAACTTCACGCGCAGGATGCGCCGCACGGCTTCGTCCAGCACCTTTTCCGGCACCCGTCCGCTCTCGACCAGCGTCTCCAGATTCTCCCGGTAGACGTCGTCCACCATATCCATGTCCAGCCCGGCCGTGATCGCCCGTTCCGCAGCCTCGGCCCGGTCGGCGGCCACGCCCTGCGCGACGAGCTGCTTCACGGCGTCCCAGTCCGAGACCACCAGACCGTCGAAACCCCACATGCCGCGCAGGACGTCGGTCATCGTATAGCGGTTGGCCGATGCGGGTACGCCCGAAATGTCGTTGAAGGCGCTCATCACCGTCGCGGCGCCGGCCTTCACGCCCATTTCGAACGGCGGAAGCGCCGTATCCCACAGCGTCTGCGGGGAGATTTCGGTGTAGTGGTAATCGCGGCCGCCTTCGGAATAGGCATAGCCCACGAAGTGTTTCAGACAGGCGGCGATCGCTCCGTCCGCCGTCAGGTCATCGCCCTGATAGCCCTTCACCGCCGCGACGCCCATCATTCCGTTCAGGTAAGGGTCTTCGCCGTAACCCTCCGACACGCGGCCCCAGCGGGCGTCGCGCGCCACGTCGACCATCGGCGAGAAAGTCCAGTGCACGCCCGAAAGCCGCGACTCGCGCGCCGCGATGCGGCACGACTCCCCGACCAACGCCACGTTCCACGAGCAGGCCTGCCCCAGCGGAATCGGAAAGATCGTGCGGTAGCCGTGGATGACGTCGAATCCGCACAGGATCGGAATCCCGAGCCGCGACTCCTCGACGGCCTTGCGCTGAATCCGGTTGTAATACGCCGGACTGGTGCTGCGGTAAAGCAGCGAGCCGATCATCGGGCTCACGGCCTTCGTCTCGCTCTCGACGTTGTTGACGTTCATGTTCTTTCCATAGCTCCACTGCGTGACCTGCATCACCTTCTCTTCGAGCGTCATGCGCCCCAACAGATCCTCGACGCGGTCTTCCACGTCCGCCGCGGGGTCCTTGTAGACCTCCGGGCCGGAACATCCCGCCAGGCCCGCCGCCGCCACGAGCAGCCACAGGGCGATTGCTTTTCTGTTCATCGTAACTATCGTGCTTTTTTGTTGTGTCGTATGACGGCCTCCGCCCCGGACGGAGGCCGCAAGGGATCGGTTCCCGGTTATTCGAGGAACTCAATATCGTCGTAGTAGACCGTACGGTTGTTGGTTTCGGCGTCGAAACCGCTCATCCCGCCGGCGGTCATGTTCACCAGGGGCCGGAACTGAACCTGGTTGAACTCGCTGCAATTACGGAACCCGTATCCGCAGCCCTCCAGGTCATAGACGAATTCGTTCCAATCGTCGGTCCTGACGAGCTTCTTCCACTCCGCCGCCGAAGCGTTGTTGTTGGCAAACGCCTGGCCGTTGATCCTGCAGGGCATCTTGTTGGGCTGTCCCGAACCGCCTTCCGGAGTTTTCGGGATGAGCATACGCGGATAATACTCGTTCTTGCCCAGATAAATCCGAATCCGGATCGCCTTGTATTTCACGCGCTCGGCGCCGGAGAGCTTCTTGTCGAGATAAACGTCGAAGAAAGCCGACGTTCCTCCCGTCGTCGCAGACATGTCCACTTTCAGCACCTTGCTGCTCGAATTGGCGGTTGTCGGGTAGGGATTGCCGACGATCGACAACGAGCCCTTGTTACCCTCCTTGATATAGTCCGAGGCAAGCGACGTCAAGGTCTCGAAATTCTCGAACACATAACCGGTGTCCGCTTCGGCCACCTCGACCGTCCACGAAGCGCTCCTCTCCTCGCCCTTGGCGTTGACGCCCCGGTAGGTCACCGTATAGCTTCCGGCCTCACCGAACGTGTGCCTGAACTCCGCCGTCGTCGAAACCACGTCGCCGCCGACCTTCCATTGGTGCACGAGACCCGTTCCACCGTTCTTCACCGTCGCCGAGACGGCCACCTCGTCGCCCTGCACGCAGGAGATCGCGGCGTCGGTCACCGAAAACTCGATCTCCAGGGGCAGTTCGTCGACCGTTACGGTCCACGTGCGGGTCACCGACATCTCGTCGGCATTCACGCCGCAGTAGGCCACCGTATAGGTTCCGGCCTCACCGAACGTATGCCTGAACTCCGCCGTCGCCGAAACCACCTCGCCGCCGACTTTCCACTCGTGCACGACCTCCGGGTCGCCGGCCACGACCGTCGCCGAGAGGAGCACCTCCTCGCCCGTCAGACAGGAGACGGTCTCCTCCCCGTTCGAGAACTCCACCTTCAGGGGCGATCCCTCGATGGTCACCGAATAGTCCTTCACGACCTTTCCGGCCGTGTTCGAAGCCTC
>CATKXN010000214.1 GCA_949840605.1 uncultured Alistipes sp. | reverse complement strand
CAAGACCCGATTCCGGCCAAATATCAGTTGTTGATGACCCTCGACGACGGGCGTTTTTTGTCCCTGACGGTGGCGATGTACGGCGGGATCCACGCCTTTCGGGATGATCTGGACAATCCTTATTATCAGTGCGCCCGGACCAAATGTTCGCCGCTGGAAGAGCGGTTCGATGCAGCCTGTTTTGCCCGCTTGCGGGCCTCGGTGAAGCAGAACCTTTCGGTAAAGGCCTTTCTGGCTACCGAACAGCGGATTCCGGGAGTCGGAAACGGCGTTTTGCAGGATATTCTTTTCCGGGCGGGGATTCATCCCAAGCGCAAGCTTGCGATGCTGGGGGATGCCGATGCGGAGCGTCTTTTCACGACGCTGAAAAGCCTGCTGCGGGAGATGACCGACCGTGGCGGGCGGAATACCGAAAAGGATCTTTTCGGCAGACCGGGCGGATATGCCGTGCGGCTTTCACGCTATACCTGCGCAGAGCCCTGCCCGCGCTGCGGCGGACCGATCGTGAAGGAGGCCTATCTGGGCGGTGCCGTCTACTATTGTCCCCATTGCCAGCCAATCGTATAGCCTCGTATAAGCAAAAACATCCGGATGAGTCCGGATGTTTTTTGCTCATGCACAAGCTGCCCTCGTGCGAGGCTGTCGTTGCGCTATTTGTGTGCGGCCTCGTACTCCTCGGCCATCGCGCGCACGCGTGCGGCGCGCTTCTCGCTATCGGGGTGCGACGAGAACATCTTCTGTACGGTCGACGCCTTCGCGCCCTGCGACAGCTCGACGAGTTTTTCGAGGCTTTCGGCCATGCCGTAGGGGCTGAAACCGTGATCGACGCAGAACTTGAATCCGTATTCGTCGGCCGCGTACTCCTGTTTCTGCGAGAACTGCGCGTCGGTGAAGGCGGTCACCACGTCGCCCAGCTGCGATTCGGAGAGCTTGGCCAGCGTGGAGCCCTCGGCGGCGCCCGCCGCATTGCGTGCGGCCGATGCGAGGTAGGCGTTCTTCATGGCATGTTTCACGTCGGCGTGGACGACGTGGCCGATCTCGTGGCCGATGATGGCCATCAGTTCGTCGTCGGTCATCAGGTCCATCAGCGACGAGAAGACGCGGATCGACCCGTCGCCGCAGGCGAATGCGTTGACGTCGATCACGAGGTAGACCTTGAAGTTGAGCGGCAGGCCGTTGGCGTCGGTGATGCCCTCGGTGAGGCGTGCGAGCCGGATCGCGTATTCGTTGTCGGCTTCGGCCACGGGGTTGTGGGCATCCATCCATACGACCGCCTCGTGGCTCAATTCGGCGATCTCCTTGTCGGAGAGGGTCGCGGCTTTGGCGGCGTCCTTGCCTGCCTGAAGCAGTTTTCCGGTGTTGATTTTCTTGCCTCCGATCCGGAGCTGTGCCGCGGAGGGTTGCGCGCAAAGCGTGCCCAGAAGCAGCGCAGCGCAAATGACGAGCGATTTCATCGGGTATAAGTGATTTTTGGGTGTTCGTGACAACGGGGCAAAGGTAGCGATTTTTCCCTGCCGATATGCCGGCCGGCTCTATTTTCCCGCTTTTTTGCCCCATTTGGGCGTGATGCCGACGAAGAACTCGAAGTGGATGCCCGGCATCGGGCGCGAGAGGACCGAAAGATACTCCTCGTCGAACAGATTTTCGACCGAGCCTTTGAGCGAAAGGTCGAGGCGGCGGAATGCGAACCGCTTCTCGAGCGTGACGCCGTTCATGAAGTAGGGCGGGAGGTAGCCCGTGAGCGTGCGGTCGTTGCTCGTCATCGTGTAACGTTCGCTGTAGTAGCACCATTTGTAGAGCAGGCTCCATGTGCGGAAGCGGAGTGAGCCGGTGAGCGATGCCGTGTACTCGGGCACGTAGACCAGCTGCTTGCCGACGGAGCGGTCGCCCTCGCTCATCGGATCGCCCTCGTTGATCGAGGGGGTCCACGAGGCGTGGCCGTCGAGGGTCAGCTGCCACGCGCGGGCGAGGGCCGCATCGAGCGTCGCCTGCAGTTCGATGCCGTAGGCGTGCACGCGTTTGACGTTGACGGGCGAGTAGAATCCCTTGACGGTCGGAAGCCAGAGGATCCAGTCGTCGATGCGCGCGTCGAACCATGCGGCGCTCCCCTTGAGGCTCCAGCTTTTCTCCGGATTCGTGGCGAACGAGATGCCCGCATCGTAGGTGAATCCGCTTTCGGGCCGCAGGTCGGGGTTGCCGCCCGGCTGGAAGTAGCGGTCGTTGAGCGTCGGAAAACGGTAGTTGCGCGAGACGGAGGCCTTGAGCAGCAGGTTGCCGCGGCGTGTGAGCAGCCAGTCGGCGAACAGCGCCGGTATGGGGGCGGCCCACTCGGTGCCGTAGGACTCTTCGCGGACGACGAGCGAGAGCCCGAGCCGCTCCGTGGGGCGCCACTTCGCCGACGCGAAGGCCGAAAGCTCGGTGCGCCCCTTGCGGTAGCCGATGGCGACGCGACGCTCCGAGCCGTCGGCGGCGCCCTCCGTCGGGGCGCTCACCGTGCGGTCGATGCTATGGACCAGATGCTGGTAGGCGGCGATGCCGGCCGTCAGGAACCACCGCTCGCCCGCCGACCACTCCCCGTCGGCGTTGGCGAAGTGGGTAAAGATACCCTCCGCCTCCAGGCCGGGCAGGGCGCCCCGGGCGCGTACTTCCTCCTCCAGCGTGGGGCCGGTAAACCCCAGACGGCCCATGCCGGTGTCCAGCTTGATGTGGATGGCCAGCTCTTTCCCAGCGGCCACAGCGGCGGCGGACAGGGCCTTTCCCGTCTCCAGGTCGCCCACGGTCTGGGTGACGCCGTACGCCAGCAGCTCGGGGGCCAGCTCGGGCGGGGTCTGGCCCAGGCAGAGAACGGGAATGGCAATCCCCGCCTGGCGCAGCTCGATGGCCTCGGCCAGGCAGGCCACCGCCAGCATGTCGGCCCCCAGGGTCTCCAGCTTTCTGGCCACAGGGACGGCCCCGTGGCCGTAGGCGTCCGCCTTTACCAGACCCAGGAACTTGGCCTCCGGGGCCAGCCCCCGCAAAACATGATAGTTGTGGGCCAGGGCGTCCAGGTCCACCTCCGCCCAGGTGCGGGCGGTTCGGATGTCTGTCATGGGTCATTGCTCCTTTGTGCAGGG
>CATKXN010000213.1 GCA_949840605.1 uncultured Alistipes sp. | reverse complement strand
TCCATTTGCGTCGCTTTGCGCAACAAAAAAAGAGGTCATTTTGACCTCTTTGGAGCGGAAAACGGGACTCGGACCCGCGACCTCAACCTTGGCAAGGTTGCGCTCT
The DNA here is from genome assembly GCA_949840605.1 of uncultured Alistipes sp. The sequence continues at coordinate 3,106 of CATKXN010000213.1, read as the reverse complement.
ACCAACTGAGCTATTTCCGCATTTCATTCCCGCGCTTCGAAAACCGGCGTTTCCTGCGTTTCGGGACTGCAAATATAAAATGAAAAAATTATTCTGCAAAATTTTCCGGCATATTTTGTCACTTAAAAAAGCATTCCCGGCTCTTACGAACCGGGAATGCTCCATTCGACAGGCAGGTCCGATACACCTGCCCGGAATCAGCGTACCTTGAAGCCCTCGTCGGCGCGGACCGGAATGGGCAGCGAAGCATAATAACCGCTTTCGAGCTTCTCACGAACGGCCTTGAATGCCTCGATCGTCACCTTCACGTCCTCCAGCGTATGCACCGCCGTCGGGATGATGCGCAGGATGATCTCACCCTTCGGAATCACGGGGTAAACCACCATCGAACAGAAAATCCCGTGGTTCTCACGCAGGTCTACGACCAGGTTCGTAGCCTCGGGAATACCGCCCTTCAGGAAGACGGGGGTCACGGGCGAATTGGTCACGCCGATCTCGAAACCGTTCTCTTTCAGACTGCTCTGGAGCGCACGGACATTCTCCCAGAGTTTCTCCTGGAATTCAGGGTGGTTGCGGATCAGCTCCAGACGTTTCAGCGCACCGATCACCATCGGCATCGGGAGCGACTTGGCGTAGAGCTGCGAACGCATGTTATAACGCAGCAGGTTGATCAGCCAGCGGGGACCGCTCACAAAGGCGCCGATCCCGGCCATCGACTTGGCGAAAGTGTTGAAGAGCACGTCCACGCCGTCGACAACGCCGAAATGCGCCGCCGTACCGCGACCGCCCGGGCCCATCGTGCCGAAGCCGTGTGCGTCGTCCACCAGCAGGCGGAACTGGAAATCCTTCTTCAGCGCCACGATCTCGTCCAGCTTGCCCAGGTCGCCCTTCATGCCGAACACGCCCTCGGTGATCACCAGCACACCGCCGTTCTGCTCCTCGGCCAGGTCCGTGGCGTGCTGCAGCTGCAGGCGCAGCGAGTCCATGTCATTGTGGCCGAACACGAAACGCTTGCCCTTGTGGAGACGGAGTCCGTCGATGATGCAGGCGTGCGCCTCGGCGTCGTAGACAACCACGTCGCGCGGGGTCAGCAGGCAGTCGATGATCGAGATCATGCCCTGATACCCGAAGTTAAGCAGGAAGGCGTCCTCCTTGCCGACGAACTCGGCGAGTTCACGCTCCAGCTGTTCGTGGTAGACGGTCTGACCGCTCATCATGCGGGCTCCCATCGGGGCGGCCATGCCGAATTTGGCGGCGCCTTCGGCGTCCGCCTTGCGCACCTCGGGATGATTGGCCAGTCCGAGGTAATTGTTCAGGCTCCAGTTGAGCATCTTCTTGCCCCGGAAAACCATGTGGGGGCCGATTTCGCCTTCGAGTTTGGGGAAAGCGTAATATCCGTGGGCATACGACATGTACTGACCGATCGGTCCGCCCGCATTTTTCTCGAGACGTGAAAAAATATCAACCATTTTATCTTGCAATTATTAAGTTTATGTACGATTTTTTTCGTTTCGGACGCACAAAAGTATAAATAAAACAGAATTGGCAGTCAAAAATAGCCGTTTTTTATTCCGCACGGATACGCATTTATACCTATTTATACTTATTTTAAGATTTTAACCGCCGGTCTACGGCGTCCACGATCACCGCCACGGCGCCGTCGCCCGTGACGTTGGTCGCCGTTCCGAAGCTGTCCATGGCGATATAGGTGGCAATCATCAGCCCCAGGAGCGTTTCGTCGAATCCCAGCATCGTCTCCAACAGCCCCAACGCGGCCATGATGGCCCCGCCCGGCACGCCCGGCGCCGCGACCATCGTCACGGCCAGCAGCAGGATGAACCCCGCGAAGGTTCCGGCGGAGATGTCCAGCCCGGCGATCATCGAGACGGCCAGCGCACAGGCCGTGATCTTCATCATCGACCCCGACAGATGGATCGTGGCGCACAACGGCACCACGAACGACGCCAGTTCGGGGCGCACGCCGAGCTGCAGGGTCCGGGCCAGCGTCACGGGGATCGTCGCGGCCGACGACTGCGTGCCGAGGGCCGTGACATAGGCCGTAAGCATCGTGCGGAGCATTTTCAGGGGATTTTTGCGCGCCGCAAGCCCCGCCACTGAAAACTGCACGAGCAGCAGCACGACCGTCATGCAGAAGATCACCGCGATCAGCTTCACGAAGACGCCCAGCACCCCGGCCACCTGTCCGGACTGGGTCATCGAGAGGAATATGCCGAAAATGTAGAACGGCAGCAGCGGAATGATGACGCGCACGATCACCAGATCGATGATCCGCTTGAAATCGTCCATCGCCCCCTTGAGCGTCACCGAACGGATATACGCCATCCCGAGACCGAGCACGAAGGCGAGTATCAGCGCCGACATCACCCCCATCACGGGCGGCATCTCGACCGTGAAATAAGGCGCGAGGACCGCGCTTTCTTCGGGGATCACCGCCTCGGAACCGGCCAGCAGCGACGGAAACACGGCCCGGCCCGTCAAATAAGTCCCGAATCCCGAAAAGAGCGTGAAGGCATAGGCGAGCGCGGCCGTCAGAGCCAGCAGACGCCCGGCGTTGCGGCCCAGGTCGGCAATGCCCGGCGCCACCAGCCCGAGGATCAGCAGCGGAATGACGAAGCCCAGCAGCTGTCCGAACACCGCATTGAACGTCAGCGCGATGCGCGTCGCCCATCCGGGCAGGAAAAATCCGCAGGCGATACCCAGCGCAATGGCCAGCACGACGCGCGGCAAAAGTCCGAATCTGATTTTCATGACGGAATGATTTTCGTAAATATAGCAAAACATTTTCGTTTTGCGTATCTTTGCCCCATGACATCGCTATTCCATGACATCATCTTCGGCCCGGTGCATTCGCGGCGGCTGGGCCTTTCGCTGGGGGTCAACCTGCTGCCCACGGCGTCGAAACTCTGTTCGTTCGACTGCATCTACTGCGAGTGCGGATGGAACGCCGAACACCCCGGAGCGCGGCGTTTCAACGCCCGCGAGGAGGTCCGCACCCAGCTCGAAGCCACCCTGCGGCAGATGGTGGCCGACGGCACCCCGCCCGACGTCATCTCCTTCGCCGGCAACGGCGACCCGACCCTGCATC
>CATKXN010000212.1 GCA_949840605.1 uncultured Alistipes sp. | reverse complement strand
CGTCGATCTGCCGGACGTCCTTCAGGAAATTCTCCTTGTCGATGCGCCAGCCGACCGACACGGCGGGGAAGAAAGCCCAGCGGTTGCCTTTGGCGAATTTCGACGACCCGTCATACCGCGCCGTGAGGTCGATCAGGTATTTCTCCTTATAATCATAGGTAATGCGCCCGAAGTAGGAGAAGAGCAGGTCGAGCGACGACCCGCCCGAGATTTCGTCCATCGTGGCGCCCACCGACAGGGCCGTGAGCTGGTTGTTGAAGTAGTCGCGTTTCTTGGCCTGGAAATTCTTGTTGTCGTTGCGTTTGTACTCCGTACCCGCCATCACGTTGAGATTGTGGCTGCCGCCGAAACTCTTCCCCCACGACAGCGTGTTGTAAAAGGTGAAGTTGATCGAGTTGTTGTCCCAGTCCTTGGCCGACGCATAAGCGCTGAAATCCTTCCGTTCGAGGGTCTTGGGATTGTAGGTGTACATCGCGTGTTTGAAATCCTTCGAATAGTGGTCGATCTTCACGTAACCCATGTTGGCGTTGTACTTGATGCCCCACGGCAGGTCGTAGCCGATGTTGATCTTGCCCAGCATGCGGTGGTACTGACGCCGGGTATTGCCCTCGTGAAGCTCCATGAGCGGGTTTTCGGGGTTGTTGCGCCCGGGGGTCGAAAGCCATGTCGAAAGCCATTTGCCGTCGGGCAGCTGCGTGCTGAAGATCGGCAGCGCGCGGTTGATGACGTTGACCGTCGTCGCAATGCCGTAGATCGGGTCGGTGTTGTAACGCAGGTTGCCCAAGAGGCTGACGCCCACCTTCAGACGCTTGGTAACCTGGGCGTTGATCTTCATGTCCCACGAAAAACGTTCGGCGTCGTCGTTGGCGACCATGATCCCCCGCTGGTTCATGTAACCGCCGCCCAGCGAATAGGAGATCTTGTCCGTACCTCCCGATACGCGGGCGTTGTACTGCTGGAGGAAGCCGTTTTCATAGCAGAGGTCGTACCAGTCGGAAGCGGGATAGATGTAGCGGTCGTGCTTCATGCCCTCCTCGTATTCGAGGATGTCGTCCTCGTTGTAGGTCACCGTCAGCTTGCCTTCGTTCAGCTCCGCCTGGTTCCGCATGCGCATATACTGAATCGGGTCGGTGACCGCATCGGGAACGTAGGTCGCCGACTGGATGCCGAAATTGGCGCTCAGTTTCACCACCGGAGCGCCCTTGCGGGCCTGCTTGGTGGTGATCAGGATCACGCCGTTGGCGGCCTTCGACCCGTAGATCGAAGCCGAAGCGTCCTTCAACACCGAAATCGTCTCGATGTCGCCGGGGTTGAGCTCGTTGAGCGAGTACTCCATGCCGTCGACCAGCACCATCGGACTCGTACTGCTCATCGTGCCCACACCGCGTATGCGGATCGTCGCGCCGTCGCTGCCGGGTTTCGCCGAAGTCTGGTTGATATAGACGCCGGGCATCGAATACAGCGCCTGCGAGGCGTGCGTCAGCGGTTGGTTCTCGATCTCCGACATCTGCCGCACGGCGACCGAACCGGTCAGGTTGACTTTCTTCTGCACGCCGTAGCCGATGACCACCACATCGTCCAGCATCTGCGCATTCTCCTTCAGGGCCACGGTCACATGCGTCCGGTTGCCGACCGGAATCTGCTGCGCATCGTAACCGATGAACGATACGTTTAACACCGCTCCGGCCGTCACATGGAGGACGAATTCGCCGTTCGAGTTCGTCACCATACCGTTGCTCGTACCCTCGACGATCACGCTCGCACCCACGATCGGAGCGCCGGACTCCGTTTCGACGCGCCCCGTCAGCCGATATTCCTTGTCCGGATCGGCGGGGACCGGTTTGTAAAGCACGATGTGACGGCCTTCGAGTTTGGATCGAATCCCCTGCTCGGCCAACACGCCGTCGAGCAGTTTCAGCACGTTCTGCCCGTGCGCCTCCACCGAGACGCGCCGGCGCAGGTCGATCTCGCTCTCGCGGTACCAGAACGAGTAACCGCTCTGCTTCTTGACCGCATCGATCACCTCGAGCACGGTGACGTCCTTCAGCGTCAACGAAATCACCGGGTTCTGAGCGTACAGCGCCTGCCCTGCGGTCAGAAACCAACACAGCATCAGCAATCCGCTCAGCCGACGCCATGTCCGCCGGCCCGACAGGTCCGGAAAGGACCTCCTGCTGGTAGAATTTTTACTCATAAGAATTGAAATTTAGGTTGTAGTGAAAAAGTTGGGTTGATATTTATCGGGTTCTGTACAGCTCGAAACGGTTCTTGCGGCTCCGGCAAAGGATGCGGCTGTCGGCCGAAATAATCCGCATGATCTCGTGTATGTTCTCGCCGTCGACGAATTCGCCCGTGAAACAGGTTTTCCGCAGCTGTTCGTCGGCAATCCGGATATCGACGTTGAATTGCCTCTCGAGGCTCCGGGCGATCGACCCGAGGGGCTCGGCCCGGAAATAGAGTTTGTCCTCACGCCACGAAAGCACCTGTTCGACATTGACCCGGTGCAACGACAACGATCCGGAAGTCCGCTCGAACAGGGCCTGTTCCCCGGGGCGCAGCCGCACGCTCCGCGACTGGGGACCGCAGTCCACCAGCAGGCTTCCCGTCGCAAGCGTAATCCGGCAATCTTCGTCCTCCGAGTAGGCGTGCACGTTGAAAGTGGTGCCGAGAACCGTCGAGGCGACCTGCCCCGTCACCACGACGAACGGCCTGCGGGCATCGTGCTCGACCTCGAAATAGGCCTCGCCGTCCACCTCCACCCGGCGTTCGTCCCCGAACAACGCCGGGTAAACTATGCGTGTGCCTCCGTTGAGCCGCACGCGGGAACCGTCGGGCAATACCACATCGGACTTGACGCCCAAAGGCGTCGAAGCACATACGGGCTGCGCGGCGGCCGCCAGGCGATTTTCGGTTTGTAATCCACCCAGCAGCCAGCTGCCGCAGACGGCGCCTGCCGTCACGACCGCAGCCGCGGCATAACGCACGATCCGCAGGCGCAATCCCCGGCGGCGGATGCGTCGCCGCACATCGGCCCACACCTGTTCGCGCATCCCGTCAGCCACGGCGTGGATCTCCTCCCCGACCTGCATGCCATCCAGCAGTTCGGACAATCTGCGGCGGTCACGCTCCGTCCCCCCCCCGAGCAGTTCCGATATCTCCGATTCCTTTTGTGTGTTCTGAAATTGCATATTTTTTTGCCGTTTACAAGTATAGAGTACGAAAGCCGCGGTTCCGTTTAAGGGAACCGCGGCTTTTTTCATTTTTCATCC
>CATKXN010000211.1 GCA_949840605.1 uncultured Alistipes sp. | reverse complement strand
CGCTGCATGCGGGCGTTGCGCAGCAGTTCCATCGGCGACTTGCCCACGATGCTCTGGATGCGCATGTTCAGCACCGAGCGCGACACGCGCATTTCGCGGGCGAAGACCTCCAGCGAAAACTCCTCGTTGGCGATGTTCTGCTCGACGATCTCCGTCACACGGCTCATGAACTTCTCGTCGGCCGACTCCGCGACGATATCTTCGCGCTTGCCGAGAATCTGCCCGATCTTGAGCTTCTGCTGCAGATCGGCATGGCGGCTCACCAGCTGCCGGACGCGGGCCCGGAACAGCTCCACGTCGAAGGGTTTCTCCATCCAGGCATCCACGCCCGCTTCGCAGAATATCCGCGCATCCTCGGGCGTATCGTCCGCCGTGAGCAGGACCACGGGAATATCGTCGGTCTGCTTCGAGCCCTTGATCCTGCGGCAGAGCGCAAGCCCCTCCTCGCGGTCGTAGACCACGATGTCGATCAGGATCAGCTGCGGACGTCTCTCGCGCACGGCCCGCATCGTATCTTCCACATGGTTGTAATGCAGCACGTTGTAATCCGAGAGCACCATCCGGACCAGCCCCGTGATGTCGCCGCCGCCGGCCACGACATAGACCGTGCCGGACTTCGACTCGTCGATGCCGGGATCGTTCTCGACATAGACGTCCGACTCGGCGTACTGCTTGGTGTAGACCGGCAGAATCTGTTCCTCTTCCGCCTGGTCCGACTTGTGGATGTAGTATTGCTCGGCCTTGTAACGGGCCTCCAGCGGCAGGCAGATGGTAAAGGTGCTTCCGGCGCCGTAGCGGCTCTCGACCTCGATGCGGCCGTTGTGCATCTCGACGAACTCCCGGGCCACGGCCAGCCCGATGCCGGCCCCCAGCGGCGGCATCGTGTCCGACTCGTGCACCTGCCAGAAGCGCAGGAAGATCTTGTCGAGGTACTCCGATCGGATGCCGATGCCCGTATCGTGCACGGCGATGCAGACCGTCCGGTCGCTGCGGCGCAGTCCGACGCTCACCTCGCCGCCCGGATGCGTGAAAGTGTAGGCGTTCTGCAGCAGGTTGTAGAGCGCGAGCTCGATCTTCTCGGGGTCGAAGGTCATCACGATCGTCTCCCCGGGAAGGTCGCAGACGAGCTGCAGCCCCTTCGATTCGAAAAGCGCCCGGAAATAGTCGCAGATACGGCGCACGTACTCCACGATATCGATCTCCGCCAGGTTCATCGACACCCGGTTCTGATCGATCTTCCGGAACTCCATGAGCTGCCGCACCGTGTTAGCCAGTTTCTTGACGTTGGCGTTCACCAGGGCCACCAGTCCCCGGCGGGCCTCGTCGCTGAGCGGCTCGCGGTCGTCCGACATCAGCTGCAGGGGAACCTGCATCATCGTCAGCGGGGTTTTCAGCCCGTGCGTCAGGTTGATGAACAGCTGCTGCTTGTACTGCACCATGCGCACCTGCTGCGCCGCGCGGTAACGGATCAGGATCACCCACACCACGGCCGCGGCCAGCAGCAGCGCCAGCACGCCGTAGCCACCGTAAGCCCACCACGTCAGCCACCAGGGCGGCAGCACCGTTATGAGCATATCGGTGGAGCCTTCGCCCAGCACCCCCGAGGCATCGGCCGCCTTGACCCGCAGCATGTACTGCCCGCGCGCGAGGTTGGAGAACGAGAGCCGGTTCGTCTCGCCGAGCGGAATCCAGTCGGGAGTCATCCCGTCGATGCGGTAATAGAACCGTTCGCGGTTTTCGGGGGCGAATGTCAGCGTCGTGAAGTCGAGCGAAAGCTGATAGTCGTCGTAATTGAGCGTCAGCCGGTGCGACCGGTTGATGCTGGCCTCCAAATGAACGCCGTCGGGCACGATGTCCCGGTTGAGCACCGAAACGCCCGAAACATAGACTTTCGCCGCCTCGTCCGGACTCCCTACCTGCCGCGGATCGAACCAGGTGATGCCGTTGATGCCGCCCAGAAAGAGCGTTCCGTCGGCATCGAGACAGCTTCCGAGGTTGTAGTCGAGACGCGCGAAAGCGCCGCCCGATAGTTCGTAGAACGGAGCCTGCTCCGCATCGGGCGTATAGCGGTAGACGCCCTGCATGGTCGAGACCCACAGCGCACCGTCGGTGTCGGCGATGATGTCGAGCACCCAGACCTCCTCGCCGAAGGCATTGAGCGGACACGCTTCGAACCGGTCTGACACGGCATCGTAGCGGTACAGCCCGTGCGACGTTCCGGCATAGATCGTTCCGTCGTCCGCGGCATAGAGCGCATTGATGGTGACGAATCCGGCGGGCGCCCGGTCCTGTAAGAAATAGGTGTCGTAACGTTCGACCCGGAGCGTATCGCCTTTCCGGAGGGCTTCGTCGGGCCGGAAACGCAGCAGTCCCCGGGATTTGGTGCCGACCCAGATGTTTCCGCCGCCGTCCTCCAACACAGTCTGCGGACTGGCGTCGTAGAGGTCCGTACCGGCGAACCGCACCGTCCGGCACCGCTCCGCGGCCTCCTCGTAGACGAACAATCCGCCGTAGATGAAGCCCATCCAGACGTTGCCGCGGCTGTCGGAGCGCAGCTCCTTGCTGAACAGCGCCCCGCAGCGGGCCAGCAGTCCGGTCACCTCCCCGCGGTCGAAGAAACGACGGCTCTGCGGGTCGAAGAACAGCAGCATCCGCTTCGTGCCGAGCCACATCGTTCCCCGGCTGTCGAACGCCAGCGACTGCAGCCGCCTGTCGCCCGGTTCGGCGCTCTCCGAAGGGAGGCGGGGCAAGAAATGTTCGACGGCGTAACTCCCCGGCGTCACCCGCCGGATGCGGTCCAGTCCGCCCGACGTGGCCGCCCAGACGGCACCGTCGGGACCCGGGCAGACATCCGACACGACATTGTGAATCAATCCCCCGGCATCGGCGGCGGATAGGTTGTGGAATATTTCGCGGGGGCGTTCATAGCTCACATAGATACCGTCGACGGTCCCGAACCAGTAATTGCCGTCCCGGTCCCGCTCCACGCACAGTAAACTGTTGCTGACCTCGCTGGGCGACGCGGGATCGATCCACATGACGCCGTCTGCGGCCGGTGTCCCGTCCTCCGCGATGCGGAACCGGTGGATGCCGTCGTAAGACGACGTGACCACCACGTCGTCGCCGTCAATACGTATCGAACGAACGTCTACGCCGCCCCGCACTACGGTCGGGGGGGGGATTTGCCCGCCGCCGCCCGGCAGCGGCACCGTCATCAGACGCCGCCGGTCGTTGAACCACAGCCGTCCGCGGGAGTCCACCGCCATAGCCCG
>CATKXN010000210.1 GCA_949840605.1 uncultured Alistipes sp. | reverse complement strand
GGCAACCCGAAGGCACCGCCGGCCCGGCCGATGGTTATTCGACTTTCGCAACGACAGCCGACACGGGCGACGGGTTGGTCGTATCCTCGGCCAACGCGGCGATGTCGCCGTGGAAGTCGATGGCGAAACGCACGTTGCCCGTCAAAGTGGTCGAGCAGTTGCCGCCGTTATAGTTGATATGGTCGAGGTTGTCGCCGCCCCAGCTGTCGGCCCACGCGTGGTTCAGGCGGAACTTGAACTCGCCGCCCGTGAAAGCAGGAATCGTGCACTCCCAAATCTGAGCGTTGACGGCGGCGTTGTGCGCAGCCTCATAAGCCGGATACCCGGGGTCTTCAGCATCCACGGGTGCGGCGGGCAGTCCGGCGAGCCTCAGCTCGACGTCGTCATCGGCCCAACTATTGTAAGCACCGACCACGCTGATGGCGGTAATCGGGGTCAGCTTGGCGCTTCCGGTCGAGTGGTCGGAAGTGAGGGTCACCTTGACCCAGTAGGTACCGGGCGCCACGCTCAGGTTGCCCGACCCGCCGCTGTTCCCGAGCGCATCGAGACTGTTGCCGAAGTTGCCGCCGTCCCATCCCGGGGTGTCGGTGAACTTGAACTCGCAGACTGCGGCCGCAGCACCGGCCGGAACCAGGTAGACCGGGCCCTCGTAAACATCGCTGTTCTCGGCCGTCTCCCACAGCACGGGAGCCGTTGCGGGCGACCACCCCTGATGCCCGCCGGGCACGTAGAGCGGACGGCGTATCCACGGCGCCGAAGTCGACTTGACGGTGGTGATGTCGAGCGCGATGACGTTCGACTTCTTGGTATAGGCGCTCTCCTGGGCGGTCGAAATCGACGACACGACGTAGAAGAAGACCGTCGAAGTCTTGTCGGCAGGCACGTTCAGCCCCTTGCTGTTGACCAACGCGTTGTTGAGCGTCTCCTTGCTGAGGGTATAGGAAGTGGTGGCGGATTCGCCTACCTGGTAGGGCTCCTCCTCGCCGTAGACGCAGTAGAGCGAATAGGCCACGGCGGCGGGATAACCGTAATCGGCGGCACGCCACGTGAAAGTGACCTCCGACGAGAGGTTGTCGGCGTCGACGAGGATGTCGGAATGTTCGTCCAGCACGGGCGCAACGACCGCATCGGGCGCCAAGGCGCAGGTCTTGTCGACCTCCTGGCACGCCAGCAGCGACAACGCCGCCGCAGCGCAGGATATGTATCTGAGAAATTTCATCGTTTGCAATGTTTGGAGTTGAACACTAATAACCGGGGTTCTGCACCAGATTGCCGTTGACCAGCAGGTCGTCGGACGGAATGGGGAAGAGCTTGAGGTGGTCGGCGAGCGCCTGGCCCGACTGCACACCGCCCTTGAACGGCCACAGGTAGTTGCCCGACGTGAAGCGGTCGAAACGGATGAGCGGCGGGCGGCGGAAGCCCTCCCAATAGAACTCGCGGGTGAGCTCGGTGAAAATGTTGTCGAGCGTCACCGGACCCGAAGTCTGCGAGATACCCGCGCGCTTCTGGATTTCAGCGACATAACCCACGGCCGCAGCATCGGAAGTCGAACCGCCGTCGATGCGGGCCTTGGCCTCGGCATAGGCGAGGTACATTTCGGCCGCGCGAATCATCGGGAAGTCGATGGAGACGAACAACTCGAGTTTCGAGTAATCGGTGTCGGGGTCGAGGAAACGGTTGTTGTTGAATTTCCAGACATGCCAGCCGGCGGTGAAGTCGGAACCGTTCATCTCCTTGCTGTCGGAGAAACGGAGCGACACGAGCGCGCGGTTGTCGACCGAGGTGAATTCGGGCTCCTTGCCCGTCTCGGCCGCGTCGGCCTGGCCCTGTCCTACGAGGTTGGACACGAACTGCGTCGAAGTGACCAGACCCGACCACGCTTCCGACGTACCGAGCCGCAGGTTGTCGCCGTCCTTGAGATTGCCCTGGCTGGCGGCGATCAGATAAGTGGCACCGCCGTAGGACTGGGTTTTGGTGGCGTCGTAGCACGAAGCGTAGACAATTTCCTTGCGCGCATCGGGGTTCTCGCCGTTGTCGCCCATGAAGAGCGCTTCGTAGTGGTCGGCCAACTCATAGGCGGCGATCACCTCCTTGGCGGCATCCATGGCCTCGGTATAGATGGCGTTGTCCTCCTTGCCCAGATAAGTCTTGTGGTTCAGACACAGACGGGCCAGCAGACCGTAGGCGGCACCCTTGTCGATGCGCGGATAGACCTGCGTATGCGGAGCCTTGAGGTGGGAATTCTCCCCGGTCAGCTCCTCCAACTCGGCCTTGAGCCAACCGAAAAGCGCCACGGGATCGGTCTGCTTGGGCTTGGCGGCACCCACGGCCTCGGTTTCGAGGACGAAAGGCGGGTTACCGAAGCAATCGAGCAACACCCAGTAGGCGTAAGCACGCAGGAAGCGGACCTCGGCACGCTCGGTCGCCACCTCGGGGTCGCCGTCGTTGGTGTTGCGCAAAAACTCGTTGGCATACGAAATCATCATCATGCCACGCGTGTAAGCCGCATAGATGGCGTCGTTCTTGGTCGAGGTCCAGGTGTCGTTGCAAATCTCCTTGACCCAGGCGTCGCCCCAGACGCAGTGGGCCTCGTCGGTCGAGAGCGTCTGGATGGACCACCATGCACGCAGGAACTCCGAAACTCCGGCGTCGCCGACCTGGATGTCGGCATTGCCTGCGCCGGACTGTCCGACGAGGGTGAAACCGCCGTAGATCTTGGCCAGCTGGCCCTTGCGCAAAACGGGATTGGAGTAGATTTCGCCGTTGGGAACGGTCGTATCCGAAAGCGGGTTCTGTTCGAGGTCGCCCAGACAAGAGGTGAACGACAGAGCCGCGCAAAATGCGAATAAAATATGTTTTTTCATGGTCGTGAACTCCTCGGATTAAAAGTTGATGCCTACGCGCAGGCTATAGATGCGCGGACGCGGGTAGACGTTGCCGTCGATACCACCGGCCACCGACACTTCGGGGTCGAGGCCGCTGTATTTCGTCAGCACGAAGACGTTCTGCACGCCTGCGGCCACGCGAATGGACAGCCCCTGCTTGGCCACGTTACGGAACGTGTAGCCCAAGTTGATGTCGTCCATGCGGAAGAACGACGCATCCTCGAGGAAGAGGTCCGACAGACACTGGGGCGTCGAAGCGCTCGACGTGAAGCCGTAGCGCGAAGCAACGGGCTGCGTGTTGGTCAGAAAGCCCTTACCGATCAGATCGCGGTAGTACGACGTGGCCGAACGGCGCATGACGTCGTTGAACATGTAGTTGCCCACCGTACCGTGACCGTTGAAACCGAA
>CATKXN010000209.1 GCA_949840605.1 uncultured Alistipes sp. | reverse complement strand
GAGGGATCAACATGCAACGATATGAAAGGCATTGTCTTGGCGGGAGGCTCGGGAACGCGCCTCTATCCGATCACCAAGGGGGTCAGCAAGCAGCTGCTCCCGATCTACGACAAACCGATGGTCTACTATCCGCTGTCGGCGCTGATGCTCGCCGGCATCCGCGACATACTCGTCATCTCGACACCGGCCGACCTGCCGGCCTTCCGCCGCCTGCTGGGCGACGGCTCGGACTACGGCGTAAGTATCGAGTACGCCGAACAGCCCTCGCCCGACGGACTGGCGCAGGCGTTCCTGATCGGCGAGGAGTTCATCGGAGACGACGCGGTATGCCTCGTGCTGGGCGACAACATCTTCCACGGGGCGGGATTCACGGGGATGCTCCGGGAGGCCGTGCGCAGCGCGGAGGAAGCGGGCAAGGCGACGATCTTCGGCTACCGCGTCGAGGACCCCGAGCGGTACGGCGTCGCGGAGTTCGACGCGGCGGGCAACTGCCTCTCGATCGAGGAGAAGCCCGCGCATCCGAAATCCAACTACGCCGTCGTGGGGCTCTACTTCTATCCTAACAAGGTGATCCGGGTGGCCCAATCGATCCGTCCCTCGGCCCGCGGCGAACTGGAGATCACCTCGGTGAATCAGGCGTTCCTCGGCGACGGGGAGCTGAAGGTGCAGACCCTCCAGCGGGGTTTCGCATGGCTCGACACGGGCACGCACGACTCGCTGGCCGAGGCTTCGATCTTCGTGGAGGTGATCGAGAAGCGTCAGGGGCTCAAGATCGCCTGCCTCGAAGGCATCGCCTACCGCAACGGCTGGATCACGGCCGACAAGGTCCGCGAACTGGCCGGGCCGATGCTCAAGAACCAGTACGGCCAATACCTGCTCAAACTCATCGACGAACACCAATGAAAATACACCGAACCGACATCGAAGGGGTGCTGATCCTCGAACCCGAGGTATTCGGCGACGCCCGGGGCTATTTCTTCGAGAGCTTCTCCCGGCGGCGTTTCGAAGAGGCCGCAGGCCCGGTGGACTTCGTGCAGGACAACGAATCGAAATCGCGTTACGGCGTGGTCCGGGGGCTTCATTTCCAGCACGGGGAGGCTGCGCAGGCCAAGCTGGTGCGCGTGGTCTCGGGCACGGTGCTCGACGTGGCGGTGGACATCCGCCGCGGGTCGCCCACCTTCGGGCGGCACGTTGCCGCGGAACTCTCGGACGAGAATCACCGCCAGCTGTTCATCCCCCGCGGATTCGCCCACGGCTTCGCCGTGCTGAGCGACGAAGCCGTGTTCCAGTACAAATGCGACAACTACTACGCCCCCGCGAGCGAGGGCGGCATCGCGTGGGACGACCCCGCGCTCGCGATCGACTGGCGGCTTCCGGCCGACGCCGTCGTGCTCTCGGAGAAGGACCGCCGCCGTCCGACGCTGGCCGAAGCCGGAGAACTTTTTGAATACCGAAAACCATGAACATATTAGTGACGGGCGCCAACGGTCAGTTGGGGCGCGAAATGCAACGCCTGGGCGCCGTATCGCCCAACAAGTACATCTTCACCGACGCGGCGGAACTCGACATCACCGACGCCGGGGCCGTACGCCGGGCCGCGGAGCAGACCCGCGCCGAAGCGATCGTCAACTGTGCGGCCTACACCAATGTCGAGCGCGCCGAAGAGGACGAGGCGGCGGCCGACCGCCTGAACCGTCTCGGCCCCGCCAACCTCGCGGCGGCGGCAGCCGCCACGGGAGCCACGCTGATCCACGTTTCGACCGACTACGTCTTCGACGGAACGGCCCACACGCCCTACACCGAGCAGGCCGCGACCGCACCGCTGGGCGTCTACGGCCGTACGAAACTCGCCGGGGAACGCGCCGTCGAGGCGTCGGGATGCAGTTACCTGATCCTGCGCACGGCATGGCTCTATTCGGCGTTCGGGAACAATTTCCTGAAAACGATGCTGCGGCTGACGGCCGAACGGGAGTCTCTCCGCGTGGTCTTCGACCAGATCGGGACCCCGACCTACGCCGGAGACCTCGCGCTGGGGATCTTCTCGGCGATCGAGGGCCAACAGCTGCGCGGCAACGAGGGAGTTTACCACTTCTCGGACGAGGGCGTCTGCTCCTGGTACGACTTCGCCGCGGAGATCGCTGCGGCGGCCGGGCACGGCAAATGCCGCATTGAGCCGTGCCACACCGCGGAATACCCCTCGAAGGCTCCCCGTCCGGCCTACTCGGTTCTCGACAAGAGCAAATTCAAAACGACATTCGGCATCGAAATCCCCCACTGGCGGGAGTCGATGCTCTACTGTCTGAAAAACATGCTGCGATGAAACGCAATATCCTGATCACCGGCGGCGCCGGATTCATCGGCTCGCACGTCGTGCGGCTGTTCGTCACGAAATACCCCGATTACCGGATCATCAACCTCGACAAGCTGACCTATGCGGGCAACCTCGCCAACCTCCGCGACATCGAGAACGCACCCAACTACGCCTTCATCCGGGGCGACATCTGCGACTACGACGCCGTGCGCGCGCTGTTCGCGGAATACGCCGTCGACGGCGTGATCCACCTCGCGGCCGAGAGCCACGTGGACCGTTCGATCCGCGACCCGTTCACCTTCGCGCGGACCAACGTCATGGGGACGCTCACGCTTCTGCAGGCCGCGAAGGAGACCTGGGGCGGCGCATGGGAGGGCAAACGCTTCCACCACATCTCGACCGACGAGGTGTACGGAGCCCTGCCGCTGAGCGGGGGTCTCTTCACCGAGCAGACGCGCTACGATCCCCACAGCCCCTATTCAGCGTCGAAAGCCTCGTCGGACCACTTCGTCAGGGCGTTCCACGACACCTACGGACTGCCCGCGGTGGTCACCAACTGTTCGAACAACTACGGTCCCTATCAATTTCCCGAGAAGCTCATCCCGCTGTTCATCAATAACATCCGCCACGGCAGACCGCTCCCGGTCTACGGCAAGGGGGAGAACGTCCGCGACTGGCTCTACGTCGAGGACCACGCCCGGGCCATCGACACGATCTTCCACCGGGGTCGCGACGGCGAGACCTACAACATCGGGGGATTCAACGAGTGGCGCAACATCGACCTGATCCGGGTGATCATCCGGACGGTGGACCGCCTGCTGGGGCGTCCCGAGGGGGCTTCGGAGAAGTTGATCACCTACGTCACCGACCGCGCGGGGCACGACCTGCGCTACGCCATCGACTCGCGCAAACTCAAGGAGGAACTCGGGTGGGAACCCTCGCTGCAGTTCGAGGAGGGAATCGAAAAGACCGTCCGCTGGTATCT
>CATKXN010000208.1 GCA_949840605.1 uncultured Alistipes sp. | reverse complement strand
TGTCGGTGCAGACGGCCAGCGGAGCGTCCTCCATGTTGTTCTGCGGCATGTAGGAGATCAGTTTCTTGATCAGTTCGATGCCCTCCTCCTCGGTATCGACGGCGAACTGCGCCACGCCCGACTTGGTGGTGTGCATCGTGGCTCCTCCGAGCTGCTCCTGCGTCACGTCCTCGCCCGTCACGGTCTTGACGACCTTCGGGCCCGTGAGGAACATGTTCGAGGTCTCCTTCTTCATGATGATGAAGTCGGTCAGCGCGGGCGAATAGACCGCACCGCCGGCGCAGGGGCCGAAGATGGCCGAAATCTGCGGAATGACGCCCGACGACATCACGTTGCGCTGGAAGATGTTGGCATATCCGGCCAGGGCGTTGACACCCTCCTGGATGCGTGCGCCGCCCGAGTCGTTCATGCCGATGCAGGGAGCGCCGTTGCGCATGGCCATGTCCATGACCTTGCAGATCTTGTCGGACATCGACAGCGACAGCGAACCGGCCGTCACGGTGAAATCCTGCGCGAAGACGTAGACCAGACGTCCGTCGATCGTTCCGTAACCCGTCACCACGCCGTCGCCGAAGGTGTGCTTCTTCTCCATGCCGAAGTCGTAGCAGCGGTGGGTCACGAACATATCGAACTCCTCGAACGAACCTTCGTCGAGGAGCATCTGGATGCGTTCGCGTGCCGTGTACTTGCCCTTGTCGTGCTGTTTGTCGATCGCCTTCTGTCCGCCGCCCATGCGGGCCGTCTCACGGTTCTCGATCAGTTGGTTGATCTTATCCTGAATCTGGCTCATAATCTCCTATTTGTTTTTGTTTTCGCAAAGCTCCGTCAGAATGCCCTGGGTCGATTTGGGGTGCAGGAAGGCGATGGTCATGCCCTCGGCGCCCTTGCGGGGGGTCTTGTCGATCAGGCGGATGCCCTTGGCCTCGGCGTCGGCGAGCTGCTCCTCGATGTTCTCGCAGGCCAGTGCCATGTGGTGAATGCCGATACCGCGGTTTTCGATGTACTTGGCGATCGTGGACTCCTCCGACGTGGGCTCCAGGAGCTCGATCTTGGTCTGCCCCAGCATGAAGAACGCCGTGCGGACCTTCTGGTCGGCGACCTCCTCGATGGCGTAGCACTTCAGGCCCAATACGTTCTCCCAATAGGGAATTGCCTCGTCGAGACTCTTCACGGCGATGCCAAGATGCTCGATATGAGAAACTTTCATAGCAACAATTAAATTTAAGTTAGTGGATATTTACGTGTAATTTCTGTCGTTGTTATTTTGCGAACACAAAGATAGGCGAATCTTTGAGAACCGCCAAAATTCGGCGGACTTTTTTTGGCAATAGTTCGGCTTCGAAATTCGCGGGATGTGTCCGAAAGGGCGATTCGGGCTCCGGACGGCCCCGGACAGCCCCGGACAGCCCCGGGCGAGCTGCGGTTCGAAAGCCGCCGCCGGAACCACGAATTCCGCCGCCCGGGTCTTAACGACCCTTTTATCAGCCGGAAGGTTTTGCAAAGCCAGATGCAATTCGGTTTTGGAACAAGCGCATTTTTTGCTATCTTTGTCCTGCAATCCGCAACAGCGGGTTGTCTTGACTCAACGGAAAAATCTGGAAAATTTGTCTTAGCAGTCAAGCGCGTATCCTGCTTTGCGGTGCGGCCTGCGCCGTATGGCACGGGATATGGTTTCCTACGTCATTACGGCGCGGGCTATATGCGCTTACTGCTACAAAGGTTTTCCAGAGCCGTCCGTTGGGTAAGCAAACAGTAGTCCGCGTTCGTATTTCGGGCGCGGCAAGGGCGTTTTCCAAAATCCACTGCATCATGAAGCATGACTACCGCCGCCGCAGCGACAACCATCGTTTCGACCACGAACGCCTCCGGTTCGCAATCCGCGCTTCGGGGCTCTGCACCGGGCTTTTCGCCCGGCGGATCGGCCTTTCCGACAGCGAACCGCTCTACGACGTGCTGACGGGCCAGGCGCCCCTCACCGCGGCGCTGGCCCGCCGCATCCACGCCTGCTATCCGCAGATCGACCTGGAATGGCTGACGACGGGTCTCGTCGGAGGCGCCGAGCCTCCCGCAGCGGGTCAGAGCGACGTGTAAATCTGCATCAGCCGTTCGGCCACGGCGAATTCCGAGAAAAGCTCCGCGCGGCGGCGTTCGCGCTGACGCATCGTCTGCCGCCACGATTCGTCGAAAAGGGCGTTCTCCAACGCCGCGACGACCTCGCCCGGCGCACCGGGATTCACGTAGGCGGCGGCCTCGCCGGCGGCCTCGCGGTTGAGCCGCGTGTCGCTCAGCACCATCGGAAGCCCCGCGCGCAACGCCTCGACCACCGGGACGATCGACGCCTCGGCCTCCGCATCGGGCCGGTAGGCGAAGACCCGCGCCATGCGGAACAGCGCCGGAAGGTCCGCGGGAGACAGTTCGTAGATGAAGTCCACGCGCGTGGCCAGATGCCTTTCGCGGGCATAGCCGAGCAGGCGGTCCGACCAGACCGTGCGGCGGCCGCATACGACCGCCCCGACGGCGGTGTCCAGCGCCGGAAGCGCATCCAGCACCGCCTCGTGGTTATGGCGCGGATCGACGGTCCCGAGCATCAGGATAAACCGCTCGGGCAGACCGTACTTGCGCCGTGTGTGTTCAAGTTCCGCCTGAAGCGGAGTCTCCCGTGGCACGGGGGCCGCGAGGGGCATCATGACCTCGATTTTCGCGGGGTCGATGCTCAGACGCCGCGACAGCTCCTCGCGGGCCGGGGTGCTGACCGTGATGACGCGCCGCGCCTGCCGCAGGGCCCGGCGGTAAAGGCGCAGGGCCAAAAACCGCTCGGAAAAGGTGTAGAGATGCGGATACCGCAGGAAATTGAGGTTGGGGACGGTCATCACCGCCGGAACGCGTCCCAAGTGGACGGACAACGGCAGCGAGGAGCTGAAGCCGTGGTAGAGGTCGACACGGTCATAACGCTTCGTGCCAACGACATATTCATGCTCCGGAGCGTAATGCGCCAGCACATCGGCCAGGTGCCGGCAATAGTTGCCCCGGGACGTGACCGGGGCCGTATCGAGTGCTATTTTCATAACTTGTTCCTGAAAAATTGTTCCATCTGGTAAATAATCGTTATCTTTGGTGTCGCAACGACACGCCAGTCTTTTCGTGTCCTGCGTTTACAAAACAAGGCTCTCCTATGAAGAAAGCGCTTCTCATACTGACGTTCGCAGCTGTCGCGGCATCGGGTTCCGCCGCAGCCCAAAACGTCGTGCTCGGCGACCGGGTCCCCGAGCTCAAGGTCTCGAAATGGCTCGACGACAGCCAGCCGGCACCCGCTCCGGCGACCT
>CATKXN010000207.1 GCA_949840605.1 uncultured Alistipes sp. | reverse complement strand
TCGAACCGGGTTGCTGCTTGTCAATTTTTCGTTACCTGGATGTCGTCGATCCACAGGCGGTAGTGCTTGGTTCCGTAGGGATGTGCCGCAATCACGATGCGGGTCTCCCGGGTGGCTCCGGCGATTCTGACCACATGCTCCGTGGGGTTTATGTAGTCGGTCGAGGGACTCTTGTTGCTGTCCACGTGCGTCGAGCATCTTACGGTGACCTGTTTGTCCGTATTGGCCGTGGCGGCTCCGGTCGGTTCGGACCGGGTCGGGCCTCCGTCGACGATGGTTCCGGGGCCTTCGACCTGGATGTAGTGCTGGTCGTGGTCCTGTCCCCACGAGTGGTAGGGTTCGAGATAGGGCGCCGTGTGGCACGTTACGGTGATGTCGGCCGTCCCGTCGCCGATACCGGTCAGTTTGGGCGTTTTGAGGTAGCCCGAGACGGACGCCGTCGACAGCAGCACGGCTCCGGTCTGGGTGCGCACCCAGAAGCCCTGCCAGCCGGGGTAGTCGGCGTCGGCGTAGTTCGTGCCGTATCGTCCGCCTTCCCACCAGGCCGCCCACAGTTTGGCCGCCTTCACCGGACCGCGGTTGTCGGTCGCGCTTCCGACGTAGTTGAAGAACGAGTCGGTGGAGTTGACGGGGTTTACGATTTTTCCGGAGGCGGCCGGACAGTTCGCATCGTCGGGGTCGATATTCTTGCCGATCTGGGCGTTGGTGACTTCGACGCCGAACGCCTGGTAGATCGGACAGCCCCTGAACCAGAAATCGTCGAAATCCTTGTAGAGGATGACGTTCGGGGCCAGCTCCTCGGCCGGCGTGGTGAACGACAGCCACGTCTTGTCGGAATCCTCCTTCTTGGGCCCCAGCTCGTGGGCGACGATCCAGAACCAGTAGGTCGTGCCGGGATTCAGGTTGCCGAAGGCGAAGCGGTTGTGCGCGAAGAATATGTTGCTGGCGGTGAGCCAATCGGTTGTTTTCGACGTGTAGCTGCGCAGGTTTTCGCCCTCCTCTTCCAGGGCGAGGCCGAAGCTGAACGAACGCGGACTGCCGTTGTTGAAGTTCGTGCCGGTTCCCTTCTCGTAGTCGCCCCAGTCGAGAACGGCCAGGCGGGGCAGCAGCTTGAACATCGTGACGGTAACCTCGCCGGCCAGTTTGGCGCGGCTCTCGGCGGTGAGTTCGTAAGGGGTTTCGACGGACGAGATTTTCACGTGCAGCCTGACGGCGATCGGTCCTTTCTGCGTCGGCGTTCCGCTCAGGTTGAGGGGGATCGAACCGTCGCCCTCCTCCATCGGGTAATCCGTGAGCGACTCGACGGCGAGCCCCTCGGCGCCGGGGCCCTCCAGCGTCGCCGTCACGTCGGCCTTATAGCCCGGTTTCGATTTCCGGTAGGGGATCTCCACCCGCTTGTCCACGAGCTCCTCGTAGAGGTCGAAGCTGGGCGACAGGGCGGGACTGCCCAGGGAGAAGAATCCGTCCTCCTGCGTGATCCGTATGACCAGCTCCTTCGCGCCGTCGGTCAGCGTGACGCTGCCCGTGCGTTCCGCGCCGTCGTTCTGCGCGACGGTGATGCCCACCGGCTGCTCGGTCTTCCCGTCACCCGAACCCTCTGCGGGCGAGCAGCTGATCCACGCGTCGCCGGGCGATATGCGCCAGCGTCCGTTCGACAGTACGAGCAGTTCCTGCGTCGAGTTGAAATAGGAAAACGAGAGCGCGTCGTGGCTCCGCTGCAGGAAGACGGTCTCGTCGTCCTTGCAGGATGTGCCGAGGACGACGGGCGCCAGGCACAATAACGAAAATATGAGGTGTCTTTTCATGAATTCGGATTTTTGGTCGTTTCTGGTAAAGCGTGTCAGTCGTCCCAGCCCGGATTCTGCGGCCGCAGGTTCGGGTTGATGTCGATCGCGTTTTTCGGTACGGGATAGAGGTACTTGTAGTCCGCCCATTCCCGGTCGAGGATGTACACCAGGCAGTTGTCTCCGTTCACGCCGTAGGTCGTTACGTTGTCTCCCTCTTCCGCGGTTACCTCTACGTACGAGACGCCGGTCTGCGTGCCCGACCGGGGATGGCTCTTCGAGTAGAAGCAGATGTCGTTCTTCCCGTCGCCGTTCATGTCGAACGGCTTTCCGAGCTCGGGGATGTAGAGCCCCGCCAGCTCGACCGTCAGCTTGTGGCCCATCCGCCACCGCATCAGGTCGTTGCGCCGGGTGTTCTCCATGTACAGCTCGATGCTGCGCTCGCGGCGGCATTCGAGAATCCATTTGTCGGTCACGCCGTCGTAGTATGCGGCCAGATAGGGATCGGCTGTGGCGGGTATCGCGCCCGCCACGCCCGAGCGCTCGCGGAGCGGACGGATCGTCT
Source organism: uncultured Alistipes sp. (assembly GCA_949840605.1). The sequence continues at coordinate 1,060 of CATKXN010000207.1, read as the reverse complement.
TGTCCCACACGGTCTGGTTCATCTCCCCCAGTTCGGCCTTGGCCTCGGCGTAGTTGAGCAGGATCTCGGCGTAACGGAACACCGGGAGCGAATTCGGACTGGACGTGTTGCTTTCGTTGGCGTCGTCGTCGGTGTTCCATTTGATGATGCGGTAGTAGGTCAGCTGCGTGGTGAGGCCCGGGAAGACCTTCGCGAAATCGTTGGTCTCCTTGCCGGCGACTTTCTTCACGTAGTAGGGGGTGATGAAGGTCTGGCGGAGACGGTAGTCGCGGCCTGCGAACTCATCCTTGAACTGCGTTCTGTTGTAGCCCGCCTTGTCCGTGAAACGGCTCCCGTCGAGGTTCAGGTACATGTTGACGAATGCCTTGGGACCCGAGTTGCGGTTCCCGTAGCTGCCCGAAGCGTAGTACCAGGAGGCATCGTGGTAGCGGTTGAGCGTCGCGTTGAACTCGTTGGCCAGGATGACTTCGGTATACTGCGGCTCTTCGCTCTTGAATATCTTGCCGTAATTGGCCGCCTCTTCGCCGGGCGTGGCGACGAGCGAATAGGGGCCTTTTTCCATCAGCTCCTCCGATGCGGCGGCGCATTCGCGGAGCCACTGCTCGCCGCCGTCATGCCCGTGGTATTTCCGCCAGGTCCCTTCGTAGAGGCAGATGCGCGATTTCAGGGCCAGCGCCACGTACCGGTTGATGACGTTGGTGTTGACGTACTTGCCGGCCGTGGAGCACCAGGTGGCGGCGAAGGTGAGGTCTTCGAGGACCTTCTGCATGACCTGCTCGCGCGGGTCGCGGCCTTTGTAGAGCTGTTCGTCGTCGTCGGGATCGATCGGTTCGTCGTACCAGGGCACGTTGCCGAACGTCTTCACCTTTTCCCAGTAGAACCACGCCCGCCAGAAGCGCCCTACGCCTTCGTAGTGCTTCATCGTCGCGTCGTCCACGTAGGGCGCCGCGTCTTTCATGTGTTTGAGGAAATAGTTGATGTTGTACAGCGGACGCCAGTTGCCCCGGGCCCAGTTGTTGGCCTGCTGGGCGCTGTAGCCGCCCGATTTGAGGAATCCCTC
>CATKXN010000206.1 GCA_949840605.1 uncultured Alistipes sp. | reverse complement strand
GGCGTCCGGCCGGTCCTTTTCCGTGTGTTTTTCCGCGCTCCGCGGCGTTCGTTCCGGGCTCTCCGCCCGGTATTGTTTGTTCCGGGATTGTCTGTCCGGGATCGTTCGTGTCGGAATCATCCGTTCGGTATTGTTCGTTCCGATATTATCCGCCCGGGAGAGCGTTTGTTTGGTATCGTCCGTTCCGGGAGCGTCTTCCTGGCGTTGTTCGTTCCGGCGTTATCCGTCCGGTATCGTCCGCCCGCTCCGCGGTTCGGCAGTGCCGAAACGACGAGACCGCACCCCGAAACGGATGCGGCCTCGCTGTCGTGTGCTGCCGGAGGGTTATGCCTCCTCCTGCGTCTCTTCTCCCTCCTCCGGAAGCTCGAACTTCGTGAATCCGGCCTCCACGAGGATGTTGTACCAGGCGAAGCACTTCTTCATGTCGGAGACGTGCACGCGCTCGCGGTCGTAGTCGGGCAGCGCCTCGGCGAAAGCGGCCTTGATCTTCTCGGGGGCCTCCTTGTGGCTGATGGCACGCTGGCCGCCCGTCTGCTCGTAGATGTTGGTGAATACGCGGGCGAGCGCAATGTCTTCGCCCTCGGTGAACATCGAAATTTCGGTCAGGGCGCTGACGCGGGCGTTGGCCGCCGCATTCATGCGTTTGCCGTCGGACAGCGACTCCACGATCACGCCGCGCGACGACTGTGCGACGTATTTGTAGAGGCCCGGCTGGCCCGAGATGGCTAAGATTTCTTTCAGTTCCATAATTTCCTATTGCGTGGTTGTGAATTATTCTTCGGGTGCGGCCACCGTGTAGGTGCATACCTCCGACGGGGTAAGGTCGCCCGCCATGTTGAGCGTCGCCAGCTGGAAAGTCACCTTCGTGCCCTCCTTCTGTGCGGGAATTCTGCCCGAGAATTCGACCGACTTCGTGCCGTTGCAGCGCTTTTCGGCCACGATCTGCGTGCGGTCGCTCGCATCGTCGAGGTAGTAGACGATCCATGCGTTGTAGATGCCCGACGGATTGGTCAGCACGGCCTCGATTTCGGCCTCCTCGTCGGGAGCGACCGTGGGGGCGTAGGCGATGCCGCTGAAGATCGTGGGCTCCGAGGCCACGGGCTGTGTGTCCGAATCGCAGGCCGCGCAGCACCATGCCGCCGCCGCCAGGACCGGGAAGAGAAGGTGTTTCATGCTTTTCAGTCGTTCTTCATGTGCACGTCCATCTGCGGGAAGGGGAAGTTCACGCCCTTGGACGGCAGCGTCTTGTAGAATTTCTCGTTGTATTCGAAGAATACGTCCCAGTAGTCGGCGTTCTTCACCCATGCGCGGGCCGAGAGGTTCACCGAGCTGTCGGCCAGGGCTGCGACCCACACCACGGGAGCCGGATCCTGCATGATGCGGGCGTCGGCGGTCAGCAGTTCGAGGATCGCGCGGCGTGCGTTGTCCACGTCGTCGCCGTAGGAGATGCCCACCGTCCAGTCCACGCGGCGCCGGTCGGCCGTCGAGTAGTTGTCGATGATGGCTGTGGCGATGGAGTTGTTCGGGATGTAGATGGTCTGGTTGTCACCCGTGGTGATGACCGTCGAGAAGAGCTTGATTTCGCGCACCGTGCCCGACTGTCCCTGCGCCGAGATGAAATCGCCCACGCGGTAGGGCTTGATCAGCAGGATCATGATGCCGCCGGCGAAGTTCTGCGCCGTGCCGCTCAGGGCCATACCTATGGCCAGGGTGACCGAAGCGAAGAGGGCGATGATCGAGGTTACGTTCACCCCGAGGGTCTGGATGACGCTCAGGATGAGGATCAGCGTCATGACCACCTTGAGCGTATTGCGCAGGAACGAACGCAGCGAGGCGTCGATCTTGCGGCGTTCGAACACGCTGTCGAGCAGCTTGACCATGCGGCGGATCAGCCAGCGGCCCACGGCGTAGATGGCCAGCGCCATCAGGATCTTGAGGACGATCCACACTGCGTCGCCCGCCATGTTCATGAAAAATTCCTTGTAGTCGAGGTTCACTACCTTTTCGATCGAGCGGGCCAGATTGGCTTTCTGCACGCTGTCGGGCAGCATCAGGGGCTGTACACCGTCGGTTTGGGTTAAGAGCGGCAACATGTCGTTTTGCTTTTTTAGGGTTTTCGGGAGGCAAAAATAACAAAAAAACGCATATTTCCCTCGCCCGCTTCGGGATAGGTGCTTTTTTTGTCCTGTCGCCCCGGCTCCGGGGACGCATACCGCGCGCCGGGGTGTCGTCGTCTCAGTCCGGAATGATCCATCCCATAGCCAGAATGCGCTCCTGTGCATCCACTTCGAGCATTAGCCGGTCGTCTGCGAAGATTTCGGTACCGGTTATTTTGAACCATACTGCAAACAAATCGTCCGTCAGCCTTTTTATTATCATCTCGTCGGCGGGAATGCGGCGTTTCAGCTCCGCAATGGTCATTCCGACGGAAATGAAGAACTTTCGGTCGATAATGAGCGTATATCGGTCGGAATAGATCGCGAATTCGGAAGCGACAGAGTTGAAACTGTCGAATTCCAAATTGCCGTTATCGTATTCGTATTTTTCGATAAAACAATCGAAAAGGTCATCGTCGTACGCCTTGACCGGCCGTATCCCGAACCGGTTCCACGCGGTCTGGGGTGTCATACGCTCGCCGAGAGTAAGGATCTTGCTGGGGTCTTCCTTCGAACGCACGATAACCTGAGCGTAGGCTTGGGAGCATGCGATAAATGTCAGAATTAATAATGTTCCTAATGTTGTTTTCATAAATCAAGATTGAAGATCGGTTCAATCGGTCGGCTCCCAGCCGATGCAGATGATACGGTCCTGCGAATCTACATGCAGTATTAGCCGGTCGTCCAGGACGATGCCAGTCGGAAGATCTATGAATCGGATGACATACGAATTGTCTGCACATTTTTCCATCGTCCGTTCGGTTGCGGGAATCAACGATTCTATGGCACGGATATTCATGCCTATTGATAGAATGTATTTTCGGTCGATGATTACTACGTATTGTTTCGAGTCCGTGGCGAAGCTGTGAACGGTCGAATTGAAACAGGTGAATCCCAGCCCTTCGGTATTATAGTGATCTATGTGCCCGTAGAGGTATTCCGTGTCATCAAAGGAATAAGCTGCATACACACCGAACCGGTTCCATACCGTTTCGGGGGACATTCGCTCGCCGAGCGTGATCGACTTGGATGCGTTGTCGATCATGCGCACGGTGACCTCTTGAGCGTTTGCGGCTTGTTGCGCGAGGCACAGGGCTGCGAGAAATAACAGTGAGTGTTTCATTGTGTTGGGTATTTTCAGACCGGAACCTGCCACCATATGCTTGTAATGCGGCCGCGTTCATCGGCGACCAGTACCAGCTGCTCGTCAGAGAACTCGCCGGAGCGGGTCCGGAACATGAAACGATACGTGTTTTTAA
>CATKXN010000205.1 GCA_949840605.1 uncultured Alistipes sp. | reverse complement strand
CCATCTGCTCCGTGGAGCCCGACTGCATCCCCATGTTCGGACATTCGATATACCCCGTGATTTCGTAGCGTTTGGGATTGACGATGAAGATGCGGTTGTCCCAGATCTGCGTGACGTAGGCCTTTTCGTCGGAGACGAAGTGCATGTAGCGCGACGAGGAGAGGTTCGTGATGCGGCCCAGCTCCCTGAAAGTATTGAGGTCGATGGCGAAGATGACGTGCGAATTGTTCACCACGACCCATCCCACGCCGTTGCGGATGGTCATCGACTGCGCCACGTCGCCCAGTTTGAACCCGTTGGCGCGTCTGAACACCTCGTTTTCCACCTGCTTCGCTTCGGGGTCGTAGTACGACAGCGAGGCGTTTCCGTACTGGAACATGCCTTCGTTGGTGATGAAAAGCCCCGTTCCCGTCGCCGAAAGCTCCTCCTGCGTGTCGTAGTCCCACTTCATGCAGCCCCCGAGGGCCGTCAGGCAGAGCATCGCAGGCAGTATATGGCGTAAAATTGGTTTCATGTGGCAAAAATAGTCGTTTTATCCCTCTGTAATTCCGTTTCCGGAAAATAATGCGTATTTCCGGACAATTTTTCGGCATAAACCGCTATATTTGTCCCGGAGCCGTTCCCCGTCCGCAGGGACGGAAGGAGCCGGCAGGAGGCGTGTGAGGATGACGGATCGTCACGAGGACGCCGTGATCCGCTGCGGTCTGGAGATCTGCGACGCGGCCAGCACCGTGCAGTATGGCACGCCTCCGGCCGCAAAAATTGCGGAACCGGAGGTAGTCGTTGTATGGCAGACAACTTTTTTACTAATCTCTGAATCTCCGGTTCCGCATGATCTGTGTGTCGGGACCGCCCTACGGCTTGTGCCGGAAGCGTTGCGTGATGTCCTCCATTCCGCCCTCCGGCCCGATTCTGTAGAGACGCTGGTTGGTCGTCGGCGCCGTCAGCGGGCCCAGCGCCTCGACCCAGCCGCCCAGCTTGATGTAGTCGAACGCCGGGGTGTCGAGGCCCTCCGGCAGTTCGTCCCGCCCCGAATACCATCCCGTGTGCAGCACCGGATCGGTTTTCCGCACCGTCGCGGCCAGCCGGACGATCTCCTGCGGTTCGGCGTCGCCGCCCATGAAACAGACGCAGGTGACCGAGCGCCCGTAACGGGTCAGCAGCGCCAGCAGTTCCGCATCGTCGAGCGCGCGCCCTTCGTCTGCGGCCAGGTGGGGGCTGTGACAACCCGGACAGCGGTTGGGGCAGTTCGTGATGTTGATCGCCAGCGTCGTTTCGTCCGGGATTTCCGCGAATACGATGTCAAAATTGTGATACCGGACCATCTTATTCCGCTTTGGCGTAATAGCGCCGCGACGCCTCCTGCTGGCGCGCCGCCGAGAAGTTCGACACCCGTTTCATGTATCCGATCACGCGCGTCAGGTAGTCCAGGTCGTCCGAATGGCACTCGGGACACTCCTTCAGGTAGCGTTTGTCGATGTGGCCGCACCGGTTGCAGACCGTGTTGGGGATGTTGAACGTGAAGTAGTTGCACCCCTCGTCCGCCGCCACGCGCAGCAGGTGGCGGTACTGCTCCTTCGAAAGGTGGTCTTCGAGGTTCATGTGCAGCGCCGAGCCGCCCGTGAGGTGGTCGATGTATTTGCGGCCGTGGAGCCGGAACTTGTCGATGACGTTCAGCGACTCGTCCTCCACGACGTAGAAATAGGAGTTGTAACAGTCGCGCGGCACCGCGTATCCGTCCTCGCGGTCCCATTTGGCGTGCTTCACGCCGACGTTCTCCGCCGGGATCATCTCGCAGTTGAACATCAGCTCTTTGGTCCGGTATTTCCGGTTGTAGCGCTCGATCAGCCCCAGCACCTCCTGCACGAACGCGGCGTAATCGTCGTTGTCGCTGATCGGAATGCCCAGAAACTCTGCGGCTTCGACCAGTCCGTTGACGCCGATGGTCAGATACTGGCGCGAAAGGTTGATGTAACCCGCATCGAACAGAGGCAGCATGCCTTTGGCTTTCAGCTCTTTGAGATTCTCGTTGTAGGCCGTCTGCACCTTGTGCACCAGGTCCACGACCTCTTCCAGATATTTCAGGTAGTGCATGCCGTTCTTCACGGCGTACTGGATGCAGCGGTTCAGGTTGATCGTCAGCACGCTCTTCGAACCGGTCGAAACGCCGCCGGCGCCCAGCGTATAGCTGAATCCGTTGTCCTGAATCTCGTTCCGCAGGCGGCAGCATGACGACAGCGAGTCGGCGTTGTCGCTGATGTAGGTGAAGAACGAGTGCCCCGCGGCGTACATTTCGGCCGTGATGTCGCCCCACTCCTTGTCCATCACGTCGCCGTCCTTGGTGAGCAGCGCCATCGTCTCCACGGGGAAGGTCAGCACGGTTTTCGTCCGCTCCTTGTTGAACCACGTCATGAACCGCTTCTGCAGCCACGACAGCGACTCCCAATGGGGTTTCGAACCGTCCGGGAAGACGAACTCCCCGAAGAGCGACTCGAAATAGTAGCGGTCGTAGTAGGCGACGTTCCAGAACACGGCCTGGAAATTGCGCGCGCCGGTCGGCTGGTTGATCGAGTAGACGATCTGCTCGAAGCAGTCGGTGATCATCTTGTCGATCGTGCGGTGTTTTCGCGAGAGGTCCACCACCTCGTCGGCGCGCTTGTAGTAATCCTCGCCGTACTCCTGTTCGACGAAATAGTTCATATACATCAGGAATTCGGGCGTGGCGCAGGCTCCCGAGAGCATCGACGATACGATGAAAACCATGTTGACGAAGCCGCCGCAGAACGATTTGAGGTTCGTCGGGCGCGTCGAGTTGCCGCCGACCGACAGCGTGCCGTTCAGCAGCCACGGATACATCGTGATCGAGGCGCAGTAGTTGGCCATCGAGGTCTCGTCGTTCTTGTAGATGAAGTGGTCTTTCAGCAGGCGCAGGTACTTGTCCGCAAGTTCCTTACCGTACATCTCCCGGATCCGGTCGGTCAGCAGGCGGCGGTTCAGCCGGATGAAGTTCTGTTTCGGCAGCTCGCCGATCAGGGTGGCGATGTTCTTGTTCTCGACGTTGGCGTTGGCGTCGTATTTCGATCCCGTGGCGGGGTTCTTGGCGTCGCAGTAGTCGGTCAGGAAGCGCAGTTTGTCGCGCTCTTCGCGGTCTTCGGTGTGTTTCTGCCGGTAGAGCATGTAACTCTTGGCCACGGCGAAATAACGCTCGGCCATCAGGGCCACCTCGACCTGGTTCTGAATCTCCTCGACCGACATGCCGTCGGCCACGTGTACGCGGCTCAGCACCGACGTGAGGTCGTCGTCGGTGGCGTATCCGCCGACCGAAAGGAACGCCTTGCTGATGGCGCGTTTGATCTTTTCGACCGAAAAGGGCGCACGTTTGCCGTCGCGCTTGATGATGTAAAGTTCTGAAATACCCATAATCTTCTGAAATCCGTTAAGTGGTCCATCCGTGCGGAAAGGCGTTGCGACCCTCTCCGCACAT
>CATKXN010000204.1 GCA_949840605.1 uncultured Alistipes sp. | reverse complement strand
AGTGCTGCGTATCGGGCGCCGGCGAACTGCAGATCGACTATAAGGCCCGCACGATCCAGGTCAACGGATTCACGGTGAAAGAGGGCGACTGGATCTCGCTCAACGGCTCGACGGGCGAAGTTTACCTCGGCCAGGTAGCCACCCAGGCCGCCGACCTGAGCGGTGATTTCGGCAAGCTGATGGAACTCGCCGGCAAATACTCCGTCATGAAGGTCCGCGCCAACGCCGACACCCCGAAGGACGCCGCACAGGCATTCGCGTTCGGCGCCGAGGGTATCGGCCTCTGCCGCACGGAGCACATGTTCTTCGAGGGCGACCGCATCAAGGCGATCCGCGAGATGATCCTCGCCGACGACGAGGCCGGACGCCGCGTGGCGCTGGCCAAACTGCTGCCGATCCAGCGCGGCGACTTCGAGGGGCTGTTCAAGGCCATGAACGGATTCCCCGTGACGGTCCGCCTGCTCGACCCGCCCCTGCACGAGTTCGTGCCCCACGATGAGAAGGGCCAGAAAGAGATGGCCGCCGAAATGGGCGTGCCCCTCGCAAAGATCGTCGCCAAGGTCGAGTCGCTGGCCGAGTTCAACCCCATGCTGGGACACCGCGGCTGCCGTCTGGGCAACACCTATCCCGAGATCACCGAGATGCAGGCACGCGCCATCATCGAGGCTGCCATGAACGTCAAGGCCACGGGTATGCCCGTGCACGTGGAGATCATGGTCCCGCTGGTGGGCAACCACAAGGAGCTGCGCTACCAGAAGAGCATCATCGACGCGACGGCCGAGCAGGTATTCTCGGAGCGCAACGACAAGATCGACTACATGGTCGGCACGATGATCGAGGTTCCGCGCGCCGCCGTGACGGCCAACCAGATCGCCGAAGTCGCCGAGTTCTTCTCGTTCGGCACGAACGACCTGACGCAGATGACCCTCGGATTCTCGCGCGACGACATCGCCAAGTTCCTGCCCGTCTATCTGGAGAAAGGCATCCTGAAGAACGACCCGTTCCAGATCCTCGACCAGAACGGCGTAGGCCAGCTGATCCGCGAAGCCGTATTCAAGGGCCGCGGCAAACGCCCGACGCTCAAATGCGGCATCTGCGGCGAACACGGCGGCGAGCCTTCGTCGGTGGAGTTCTGCCACTATGCCGGTCTGAACTACGTGAGCTGCTCGCCCTTCCGCGTGCCCATCGCACGCCTGGCGGCCGCACACGCAGCGCTCAACCAGAAATAGCATCCTGCGCCGGAAACGGTCCGGAACAGGTTCCCAAGGCCCGCAGCATGAGTGTTGCGGGCCTTCTTTTCGTAGGCAAAAAACTTCGGTTCGTTGAATATGTTTGGCTAAAACAGGAAATATTTCTATATTTGTTCGGCAAACAGATGTGGATAACGTTTATTCAATAAAAAAACGGAAACATGAAAAAGATTTTATTTTCGGCGATCGTCGCGCTGTTCGCAGTATCGGCAGTGTCGGCGCAGGACAAAGGCAACTGGGCCGTAGGCCCCCGCATGAACCTCTACACCAACACGGGCGACGCCGTGGTAGGACTGGGAGTTTTCGGACGTTACAGCATTTCGGACACCTGGCGCATCGAACCGTCGCTCACGGCACTGTTGCACAGCGGCTGTTCGATCGACCTCAGCGTCGACGCACATTATATTTTCCACGTGGCCCCGTATTGGAGCGTTTACCCCGCCGTCGGCTTCACGGCCAATGATATCGGCATATGGGCCGCGGGCCTGAACATCGGCGGCGGTTTCGATCTCAAATTGACTTCCGACTGGGATCTTACGGCCGGTCTGAAATGGCAGCCCATGTTCGACGACTGGCGCAAGAACCCCGTAGTCATCAGCGTCGGCGCAGCCTACAGGTTCTAAAACGGCTCGGTCCGGATAAACCGAATCCCGGAAACCTATCGCAGGTTTCCGGGATTTTTCATATCCGCAGCTCTCCGGACAGTCGGGTTCCTCCACCTCGGCACGTGTATTGTACGTCCTCAGAAGAACAAAAAAATTGACACCAATTCGTCACTCATGTATAATTTTTAATTGAACAACCATGAAAAAAATTCTTCTTATCACTCTCGCAGCCGTGTGTGCCTGGACGGCATCGGCGCAGGACAACAACTACCGCAACGCCGACAATTACCGCTCGGGCATCGCCAACCGTGCGGGCAGCGACTACCGCAGCGCGGTAGGTCCGCGTGTGAACTTCTACACCAACACGGACGACGCCTCGGTCGGAATCGGCGCCTACTACCGCTACAGCTTCAACGAGCATTGGCGTATCGAACCGTCGATCTACGTGCTGACCGAGAAAGACAGCTCGGTAGACATCAACTTCGACGCCCACTACGTATTCCTCATCGCCGACTGGTGGGGCGTATTCCCGCAGGTGGGCGTCGTGGCCAACGACATCCAGGACTGGGCCGTGGGCATGAGCGTCGGCGTAGGCTTCGACTTCAACATCGCACACCGCTGGAACATATCCCCGGGTCTCAAGTACGAACCGATGTTCAAAAGCGGCCGCGACAACCCGCTGGTAGTCTACGTAGGCGCCGCATACCGTTTCTGATCGCCTATCGCACCTTACGAAAAAGCGAGCCCCTCACCGAGGGAGCTCGCTTTTTCGTTCTGCCGCGGAGAGACGCCCGCAGTCCGGACGTACATACCGCGCGTCATTTGGTTTTGTAGGCGCAGCGGTATTTCCCCTTCGCCAGATTCAACAGTTTGCTCTTGAGCAGCTGGCGGCGCAGCGGGGCGATGCGGTCGGTGAAGACCACGCCCTCGATATGGTCGTACTCGTGCTGGATGACCCACGCCTTGAACCCCGTGAACTCCTCGTCGTGCTCGACGAAATCGGTGTCCAGATAACGCATGCGGATCGCCAGCGACCGCGACACGTCGGCACGGATGCCGGGAAACGAGAGACATCCCTCGTTGTAGGTCTTCTTCTCTTCGGAATAGGCGTAAATCTCGGGGTTGATGAAAGCGCGCTTGTAGTCGGCGCACGAGGGGTCCTCCTCGCCCCACGGCGTGCAGTCGATGATGAACAGGCGGATGTTCTTGCCGATCTGGGGAGCGGCCAGTCCGACGCCTTCGGCCTCTTCGAGCGTGAGGAACATGTCCTCGGCCAGTTTTTTCAGGTCGGGGTAATCGGGCGTTATCTCCTCGCAGTGTTTGCGAAGCGCCTCGTCCCCGTAAATTACAATCGGATAGATCATTGGTTAAATTCCATGTAGCTTTGTAAAATAATCGTGGCGGAAATTTTGTCCACCAGCGCCTTGTCGCGGCGGGCCATCCGGCCGATACCGCTTTCGAGCATCGTGCGGTGGGCCATCACCGAGGTAAAGCGTTCGTCGTGGAAAACCACCTCCTTGTCGGGCCATGCCCGCCGGAGGCGTCCGGCCAGCGGTTCGATGAACCGCCACGTCTCGGACGGCGTGCCGTCCATCCGCGAGGGTTTTCCCACGACTATCGTACTAACGTCCTCCCGGGCGAAATATTTCGCCAGCCACGTCTCCA
>CATKXN010000203.1 GCA_949840605.1 uncultured Alistipes sp. | reverse complement strand
CGTTGGGGTTCATGAACGAGAGGGGACTGATGGTGTACTCGGTGCCGATGCTCAGTCCGGTGATACCTCCCGTATAAATGGGGGCTCCGTCGACGACCCACAACGGTTCGTTCGAGGCGCTGAGCGATGCATCGCCGCGGATACGTACGGTCAAACGCGCCCGCATGCTTTCATCGCTGTTGTTGAATCCTTTCGACACCTGCATACCAGGCACCATGCCGTCGAGCAAGTTGTCCACGCGGCTGACGGGCATCAGCTCCAGTTTTTTGGAACTCACCTGATAGGCGCTGCCGACCAGGTCTTCGCGGCGCTGCACGACGCCGTAACCCGTTACGACGACCTCTCCGATCTCGGTGTCGGATTCGAGCTTGATTTTGATTGTGTTCTGATTAGTGATTCCGATTTCGCGGGTTTTCATGCCGACGTAGGAAACCGAGAGGATGACGATCTTGCCTGTATTGGGAATCGTCAGCGTGAATTTTCCATCCGTGCCGGTGTGAATGCCTTTCGAAGTGCCTTTGATCATGACCGTTGCACCGATCAAAGGGACGCCTTGAGCGTCAAAGACCTGTCCGCTGAGGTCGCGGGTCGCACTTTGGAGTACGGATTGCGCCTCGTTCGACCCTGCTGCGGAATTTTCTAAATTAAGGGATAAGATTTCCCCCCCCCTCGCCGGGGCTGCGGCAGAAACCGTCATGGCACACACAAGAAACATTATATGCCGCAGTTTGCAGCTATAACTCATGTAGGTCGCCGTAAAAGTTTCCTTCATAGTTTAATAATAAATAATGGTATTGATTCTGTTTGCCACCCTGAACTAGTCGTTTCGGGGACGATTTCAAGGCGTCTGTTTCCACAAAAATAGGCAAAAAACGTGAATTAAAGTCCTGAAAAAGATAAAAAAACACGTGTTGTAACAATAAGTGCAAACATCGGTCGTTGTGGTTTATATTTGTGTAAAAAGGGCGTTCCCGGGCTTACGGATCGTAAGCCCGGGAACGATTGTCTTGAATCTGTATAAGGAGGCCCGTTACAAATCGTGCGACAGCGGGGCGGGGACCGTGCCGCTCAGGTCGTAGCCGCCCCAGCGGTCGGCGATCTCGTCGAGCGTCGAGAACAGGCAGTCGATGTCGAGCGACGTCACGAGCTTCAGGCGCGTGGACTTGAAGTCGGGCAGCCCCTTGAAATAGTTCGTCATGTGGCGCCGCATTTCGAGGATGCCGACATGGTCGCCCTAGATCTCGAGCGATTTGCGCAGATGCTCCTTGGCGATGGCGACCCGTTCCGTGACCGACGGCTGGGGCATCACTTCGCCCGTCTCGAGGTAGTGTTTCACTTCGCGGAATATCCACGGACGTCCGTAGGTCGCGCGGCCGATCATCACGCCGTCCACGCCGTAGCGGTCGAACATCTCCCGGGCTTTCGGACCCGAATCGACGTCGCCGTTGCCGATGATCGGAATGTGTATCTGCGGGTTGTTCTTCACCCGGCCGATCAGCGTCCAGTCCGCCTCGCCGCGGTACATCTGAGCCCGCGTGCGGCCGTGGATCGTAAGCGCGGCGATACCCGCGTCCTGCAGCCGCAGGGCAATCTCCTCGATGTTTTTCGACTCTTCGTCCCATCCCAAGCGGGTTTTCACCGTCACGGGCGTCTTCACCGCCGCGACGATCCGCCGCGTCATTTCGACCATCAGCGGTACGTCGCGCATCATGCCCGATCCGGCGCCGCGTCCGGCGATCTTCTTCACCGGACAGCCGAAATTGATGTCGATGATGTCGGGGCCGGCCGCCTCGGCCATGCGCGCCGCCTCGACCATCGGTTCGATCAGATGGCCGTAGATCTGAATGCCCACGGGACGCTCCGCATCGTCGATTTCGAGTTTTTTGAGCGATTTGGCCGCGTCGCGGATCAGCCCGTCCGAGGAGATGAACTCGGTGTAGACCACGTCGGCGCCGAAGCGCTTGCACATGTAGCGGAACGACGGATCGGTCACGTCCTCCATCGGTGCCAGCAGCAGAGGCCGGTTTCCTAATTCTATATCTGCGATTTTCATGCTTGTTCGGGTTGTTCCGACGTGACGAGTACCTTGTCGATGCGCGCCCCGTCCATATCCACGATTTCGAACGTGAAGCCGTTCCACGACAGTTTTTCGCCCGTGGCCGGGATGTGGGCCAGCTGCTCGAGGATCAGCCCGCTGACGGTGTTGTAGGCGTTGTGCGGGAATACCTCTTCGAGCCCGTACCAGACGAGGAAGTCGTAGTAGGGGCATTGTCCGTCCACGAGACAGCTGCCGTCGCTGCGCCGCACGATGTCGGGTTCTTCGCGCGGGTCGGGAAGTTCGCCGACGAGCGCCTCGAAGATGTCCTTCAGGGTGATGATGCCGCGTGTGACGCCGAATTCGTCGCAGATGATGCCGTAGTCCAGCTGTTCGCTGCGCAGTTGTTCGAGGGCGTTGTAGACCTCGAATCCTTCGTGGAAGAACTTTCCGGGAGTCAGCAGCGCGCGCAGATCGAACGCGGAGTCATTGAGGTGCAGGAAGAGGTCCTTGAGGCAGACCACGCCCAGCAGTTTGTCCGGATCGCCTTCGCCGACGGGGTAGCGGTTGTGCGGCGTGCGGGCCACGATCTCGCGGACTTCGGCGGCGGTCATCGACACGTCGATCCATACCAGCTCGCTGCGGTGCGTCATGATCGACTCCACCGTGCGGTCGCCCAGCGAAAAGACGCGTCCCACGATCCGCTGTTCGACCTCCTGCACTTCGCCGTCCTCGGCGCCCTCCCGGATGACCGAGCGGATTTCCGCCTCGGTGACCTTGCTCTCGGTCTTGTGCAGCCCCAGCAGGCGGGTGACGCCCGCCGTGCTCTTGGATAGCAGCCACACGAACGGTGATGCCGCGACCGAAAGCGCCCGCATGGGGCGGGCTACGATCTTCGCGGCCTTCTCCGCGGCGTTCATGCCGATCCGCTTGGGAACCAGTTCGCCGAAGATGATCGTGAGGTAGGTGACTGCGATGACGATCGCGACCTGTGCCGTGACGGTCGCCGCACGCGGCGGAATGCCCAGTTCGGCCAGTTCCCGGCCGAATTTGACGGCCAGCGTGTCGCCCGAGTAGATACCTGTGAGGATTCCGATGAGCGTGATGCCGATCTGCACCGTCGAGAGGAACCGGTCGGGGTCTTTGGCCAGTTTCAGGGCCTGGCGGGCCCCTGCGCTGCCCTGGCGGGCCTGCATTTCCAGATTCGAACGGCGGGCCGAGATCAGCGCGATCTCCGACATGGCGAAGAGCCCGTTGAGCAGGATCAGCAGCAGAATGACGAGAATTTCCATGGAATATCTTGTCGGTTTTGTGATGCAAAGGTACGAATTAGCGGGGGCAATGTCAAATCTATTTGAACATTGGGTTCAAAACCCGGTCGCGGGCGGTCCGGTAAAACGTTCCGGCTCCAAAGATAGGTATTGTTTCAGAATATCGGGGCACGGGATTGATTATTCGGCGAAAAACGTTAAATTTGCAACCGAAAATCAAATCGGATATGAATATCGAGACCTTTATTTCGGATGCGGTCCGCCGGTCGGTGGAG
>CATKXN010000202.1 GCA_949840605.1 uncultured Alistipes sp. | reverse complement strand
CCGATGCCCGACAATTACCGCTACTTACCAAGTTTCGCCGGCGACCGGGAGACCGAACTGGCGTGGCGTTCGAATGACCCGCGCTTCACGCAGATCGACTGGGACGAACTGATCCGCCGCAACCGCATGGCCGCCGGACATGCGGTCTATGCGTTGGAGGACCGTGCCGAACGGCTCTGCAACCTCTCGCTGAACGCCCTCTTCACCACCGATCCGGACCCGCGGCTGACGTTCCGTTACGGCTTTGCCCTCCGCCGCGAAAATACCCGCTCCTACAAGCAGATGCGCGACCTGCTGGGTGCGGAGTACGTCACCGACATCGACCGGTTCCTGGTCGATGACGATACGTACAGCAACCTGCTGCAGAACGACCTGCGGCACCCCGGACGCACGATCCGCACAGGCGACCGCTTCGGGTACGACTATGCGCTCACCTCCCGCACGGCCTCGGTCCGCGTGCAGGCCGACTACCGCTCCGACCGTTTCCGGGCGGACCTCTCCGCCGAGCTGGGCAGCGGGGCCGTCAGCCGCCGGGGCTATTACGAAAAGGAGCTCTTTCCCGGGGCGCAGTCCTACGGACGCTCGCGGGCGGTGCGCTTCACGCCCTATGCCTTCCGGGTTCTTGCCGGCTGGGCCTTCTCGCCGCGCTGCTACCTCGAAGCCGCCGTGCAGACCGATGCCCGGATGCCCGCTGCGGAGAACCTCTTCTACCAGCCTCTCTACAACAACCGCACGGTCGACGATCCCGCGCCCGAACGCACCTCCGCCGCCGAACTCGGCTGGCGCCTTACGGGTCCCGTCCTCGATTTGCAGATCACGGCCTTCGCCGTGCTGACGCTCGACGGCACCGAGACGCGCCGCTATTACGACGACATGGCCTCGGTCTACTGCGATATGGCCGTCACCGGAATCGGACGCCTTTCCTGCGGCGTCGAAGCTGCCGCCGACATCCGGCTGTCCTACTGCTGGCGGCTGTCGCTGGCGGCCTCGGCGGGACGTTACAAATACGCCCGCGACCCGCTCGTCACGGTCCTCTCCGACGTGGACAATTCGGCCGTCGACCTGCGCGCCGTCAGCCGCATGGGCGGCTGCGAGACGGGCGGCGCCCCGCAGCTGACCGCCGCGGCCGAACTGGCCTGGTTCGGGACGGAAGGGTGGGGATGCCGCGCTTCGGCGGGTTATGCCGGGCGTCGCTATGTCGAGCCGATGCCCCTGCGCCGCACCGACCGCATCGCCGGGCAGGGCGGTATCACGCGCGAGGCGTTCGACGCCTTCACCCGGCAGGAGCGGTTGGCGGATGCCTTCACGCTCGATGCCTCGCTGTTCAAATCCTTTTGGTTCGACCGCTCGCGGCTGACCGCGGCGCTGATGCTCCGCAACCTGACGGGCGCCGCCGATACGCCTTACGGCGGTTACGAATCGTTACGTGTGCGCCGCATCCGGCCGGGCGACGACACCCTTTACACGCCCCATGCCACGCGCTGCACCTATGCGTGGCCCCGTTCGTTCTATCTTACAATCTCTTACCGATTCTGAACCGTCCGTAAAAAAGCGTCCGATTTTTTTGGATTTTACGATGAAATTCGTATTTTGTAGGGGTGAAAGAACCCTAAAACTTCCAAAACCATGATTATCGGTATTCCAAAAGAGATCAAGAACAATGAAAATCGCATTGCTCTTACCCCTGCGGGCGCTCAGGAGCTCGTGAAGCGGGGCCACCAGGTTTATGTGCAGGCTTCGGCCGGTGTTAACAGCGGTTTTACCGATGATGATTACATAGGTGTGGGGGCTGAGACGCTCCCCACCATCGAGGAGGTCTATGCCCGCGCGGAGATGATCGTCAAGGTCAAAGAGCCCGTCGCTCCCGAATACAAGCTCATCCGCCGCGACCAGCTGGTTTTCACCTATTTCCATTTCGCCAGCAGCGAACCCCTCACGCGGGCCATGGTCGACAGCGGGGCCGTCTGCTGCGCCTATGAGACCGTCGAACGCGCCGACCGTTCGCTGCCGCTGCTGATCCCGATGTCGGAGGTCGCAGGCCGCATGGCGGCGCAGGAGGGGCGTTATTTCCTCGAAAAACCCCGCGGCGGCAAAGGCGTGCTGCTGGGCGGCGTCCCGGGGGTGAAACCCGCCAGGGTCTTCGTGATCGGCGCCGGGGTGGTCGGCACGGCGGCCGCGCGCACGGCCGCCGGAACGGGCGCCGACGTCACGATCTGCGACATCTCGCTGCAGCGTCTGACCTATCTGGCCGACGTGATGCCCAAGAACGTCAAGACGCTGATGTCCTCCGAATACAACATCCGCCAGGAGCTGAAACACGCCGACCTGGTGATCGGCTCGGTGCTGATTCCGGGCGCCAAGGCCCCGAAACTCGTCACGCGCGACATGCTGAAGGATATGGAGCCCGGCACGGTGATGGTCGACGTGGCCATCGACCAGGGCGGATGCTTCGAGACGTCGCGTCCCACCACCCACGAAGACCCTGTCTATTACGTCGACGGGATGCTCCACTACTGCGTTGCCAATATCCCGGGCGCCGTGCCCCGCACCTCGACCCTTGCGCTCACCAACGCCACGCTTCCCTATGCCATTCAGCTGGCCGACAAAGGCTGGCGGCGCGCCGCGAAGGAGAATCCCGAGCTGGCTTCGGGGCTGAACATCATCGGCGGCAAGGTGGTCTGCAAACCCGTCGCCGATGCCTGGGGACTGCCTTACGAACCGCTTGAACTCTGACGCTTCCGGCTCTGCGGCGGCCTTCCGAGTCCCGGAACGGTCCGAAAGGCCGCCGCGATGCCGCAAATCGGCCGGTTGTCGTCCAAAAATTCGGCGTCATTATTTTTGAAATTCTTGAATAATTTGTATATTTGCAAGTAAACTAATGGGTTACGACCTTCGTTTGTGTTTCGAACCGTGCGAAAAACAGGTCGGAATAACATGCGATTCGTAGGGATACGACGTATTTTCATTACAGATCGTAATCAAACGGTCCTGAAATCACGGGGCCGGTATGTTAAGGTGCGAGGTTCGGCGGCGTTCGGATGTTCCGGATACCGGGTGCCGGACGACGGTTTCCCCGTACCGACTGAATATAGTGCGCCGCCTCAGAAACCGGGCGGCAACAAAAAACAAGAGTCATGAAACAAATCGCCAAGAATCTTTCCTTCGCAGGGATGTTGCTGCTCGCCGGCTTCTTTGCGTCGTGCAAGGACGACGAAGATCCCATTAAGGATCTGACCGTCCAAATTCCCCCCCCCCGTCGCGGGCGAATATGTCATTGAACAGGGGCAGCATCTAGAAATACCCTTTACGGTAGGTGAGGCGAAGAACGCCGAACTGACCGCCACGGCTTCGGCCGACAAGACCGATTACACGGTCGCAGCGACTCTTTCCGAATCCGATCCCGGATCGGGAGTCATCACGGTAACGGCACCCGATCTGATCCTTTCTCCCGTTACCGTCACCGTCACCCTCCAAGTCGACGATTCCAAAACACAGCGTTCCGCAACCGGAACGGTGACCGTATCCTCGAAACTCATCGACGGATTCACCGAGATCACCGTCCCCGCCAACTGCTATATAGCAGCTCCC
>CATKXN010000201.1 GCA_949840605.1 uncultured Alistipes sp. | reverse complement strand
CGCACAAGATACTGGGCAAAAACGTGAAGTACAAAGACCTCGGCCTGCTGATCATCGACGAGGAACAGAAGTTCGGCGTGGCGGCCAAGGAGAAGCTGCGGCAGCTCAAGGCCAACATCGACACGCTCACGCTGACGGCCACGCCCATCCCGCGGACGCTGCAATTCTCGCTGATGGGCTCGCGCGACCTGTCGGTCATCACCACGCCTCCGCCCAACCGCCAGCCCGTGGCCACCGAGAGCCACCTGTTCGACGAAGAGATCATCCGCGAGGCCATCCAGTACGAACTGGCCCGCAACGGGCAGGTCTACTTCGTGCACAACCGCATCGAGACGATCGGCGAAATCGAAGCCATGATCCGCAGGCTATGCCCCACGGCCCGCACCGCCGTCGGACACGGACGGATGGACGCCCGGCAGATGGAAAACCTGATGATGGATTTCATCTACGGCGAATTCGACGTGCTGATCGCCACGTCCATCATCGAATCGGGTGTAGACGTACCCAACGCCAACACGATCATCATCGACCGGGCGCAGAACTTCGGGCTGAGCGACCTCCACCAGTTGCGGGGCCGCGTGGGCCGCTCGAACCGCAAGGCGTTCTGCTACCTGCTGACCCCGCCCGACGAAACGCTTTCGTCCGACGCACGGCGACGGCTGCGGGCCATCGAAGAGTTCTCGGACCTCGGTTCGGGATTCAACATCGCCATGCAGGACCTCGACATCCGGGGTGCGGGCAACCTGCTCGGCGGCGAACAGAGCGGGTTCATCGCCGACATCGGTTTCGAAACATACCAAAAGATCCTCAACGAAGCCATCGCCGAGCTCCGGGAGGAGGAATGCGCCCGGACGGGAAATTCGCCCGACGACGTCTCCGGCCTTCCGGCACAGCTTACGGGAGCCGCCTTCCTGTCCGACTGCCAGATCGAAACCGACCGCGAGGCGTTCCTCCCCGACGACTATGTGGGCAGCAGCGCCGAAAAGATACGGCTCTACCGCGAACTCGACGGGCTGGCCGACGAGGAGAAGCTGGCCGCGTTCGAAGCCCGCCTCAGAGACCGTTTCGGTCCGGTGCCCGCCCCGACGCGCGAACTCTTCGACGTGGTGCGGATGCGGCGGCTGTGCATCGCACTGGGCTTCGAGAAAGCGATTGTCAAAAACGGCATCCTGATCCTCAAATTCATTGAAGACCAGAACTCTCCGTACTTCAAAAGCGAACTCTTCGGCCGGCTGCTCCGCATCGCCACGCGCGAGGGCAGCAAATTTATTTTCAGACAGAACAATAATAAGCTCTCCGTCGTAGTTAGGAACATTGGAAACATAGCCGAAGCGACGGCCGTCCTGCGCCGACTCGAAGAGAAAACGAAAACGGAAACCGCCTGATCCTCCCTCTCCCCGCACAGCGAAGCGGGACGGGATGCGGCCTTCCGTCGTCAAACCTTGCCACCATGAACCTCGCCATCGACATCGGAAACACACTGGCCAAACTGACCCTGATCGACAGGGGGCAGGTGATCGACTTCGTGAAAATCGAACGGGAGGCGTTCGACACGGCCTGCCTCGAAGAGCTGCTCGCGGCGAATCCGACAATCGACGCGGCCATCGCGGTCTCCTCGTCGGGACCGTACGAGCCCATCGAAAAGTTGCTCGCCGAACGCATGCGCCGTTTCATCCGTTTCGATAGGACCGTGCCCGTTCCGATCGTCAACCGCTATGCCACGCCCGAAACCCTCGGTCCCGACCGGCTCGCCGCCGCCGTGGGCGCAGCGGCGCTGTATCCGTCCTGCCATGTGCTGATCATCGATTTCGGCACCGCCATCACGTTCGATTTCGTCTCGGCCGGGGGCGAATTTCTCGGCGGCAACATCTCGCCGGGCGCCGCCACGCGCTTCCGTGCGCTCCACCGGTTCACCAGCAGCCTGCCGCTGTGCTCGCTGGACGAGAAGATACCCGTCGGACGGCTCGGCGACTCGTCGCGCAGCGCCGTGGTCAACGGCGTGGTGAACGGCATCGTTTACGAGGTCGAGGGGTACATCCGCGATCTGGAAAGAAAATACGACGGACTGCGGATCATTTTCACCGGCGGCGAAAGTAATTTTTTTGCCGAACGATTAAAAAATACGATATTTGCAACCTATGACCTCGTGGCGTACGGTCTGAACCGAATTTTAGAATATAATGCGAAATAGCAAGCCAATCATCCGCGTCGTCCTGACGCTGTTGCTGGCGCTGCCCATGGCGTCGCGGGCGCAGAGCAGCAGCCTGAATGCGTTTTCTCCCTACACGTTCTACGGAATAGGCGACTTCCATACGCAGGGTCCCGCCTACATGCGTTCGATGGGCGGTGCCGGTATCGGTTTCCGCAACGCACTGAAGATCAACTACCTCAACCCGGCGTCGTACAGCATTCTCAAGCAAAAGACCTTTCTGTTCAACGTCGGACTCGAAGGCAACAACGTCTACTCGAAGACCTCCACGGCCCGGACGAGCCACAACTCGTTCAACATAAGAGACATCGCCATAGCGCTGCCCCTGACCAAGGGCATCGGCGTGGGCGTGAGCGTCACGCCGCTCAGCAGCGTGGGCTACCGTGTGCAAATGGCCGAAACCGACCCGGAATATCTGGCCGCCGACAAATACGTCCTCTACAACTACATGGGCGACGGAGACGTCACGCAGGCCAAGCTGGGACTGGGACTGCTGACGTTCAAGCGCCTGTCGCTGGGCGCCGACCTGATCTACTACCACGGCCGCATATCGCGCAGCTACACCACGACGATCACTCCCATCCTCAGTTCGGGAAGTTCGTACAACAGCGTGATGGGACAGGCCACGGAAACCGTTTCGAGGATCGGCATGAACTTCGGCATGCAATACGACCTGATCCTCAACGACAACCGCATCCTCACCCTCGGCGCGACGTATCGTCCGCGCCTCAACCTGAAGCCCGAAACGCAGGATCGCATCTACACGGGCGGCATCGACGCCGATACGATCCTCTACTCCGCCGGCAAAAAGGATTTCGTGCTGCCCGGCACGCTGACGACGGGTCTGTCGTACCAGACGATGAAAATCGGCATCGGGCTCGACTATTCGTGGGAACAGTGGACGGGCAGCAATCCGCCCGATCGCACGGACGGCATCGCATTCAGGAACAACCACTTCGTCAAGGCCGGGTTCCAGATCACTCCCAACCCGATCGACATCCGCCACCCGCTCAACCGCTGGAGCTATCGGGTGGGTTGCCGCTTCAACGACTACTACATGCGCATCAACGGCCGCCGCATCAACGATCTGGCCATCACCGCCGGCGTGGGCATCCCGCTCCGCATCCAAGGCATGAGCGCCGTGAACGTGGGACTCGAATGGGGCCGCCGGGGCACGACCGCTTCGGGCATGATCGGGACGCGCCGCTTCCAGATGGTGCGTGAAAACTATGTCAAGCTCTCCATCGGCCTGAGTCTCTTCGGCGAGGACGACTGGTTCAAACGTTTCAAATACCAATAACCGCCCCGGTCTCTCCCGGCGGGCCCATCGCGTGGACAGATTCTTCCGACATATCGTCCGAACGGCGTTCCTGCTGTCGGCAGGCGTGTGGCCGCTCTTCTCCTGCGGCGACAAGAAAGCGTCGTCCGGCGACGGCGACACGCGCAACATG
>CATKXN010000200.1 GCA_949840605.1 uncultured Alistipes sp. | reverse complement strand
GGCCCGGCTGTTCGTAGACCGAGCCGTCGCTGAGCTGCAGCTGTACGGCCGGCATGTTTTTGAGCGTCTCGGCGATCGAGCCGTAACGGCGCGTGAGGTTCAGCAGCTGGTTCTCGTTCATCGAGAAGTAAACGTACATCTCCGAGTTGTCAGACCCGGTGGTCAGCGGTTGCGTAAGCGAGGCGCTCACCAGAGCGCCGACACGGTAAGGCAGCGTACCGACCACGCCGTTGGCCGGGGCTTTCACTACCGTATACGAGAGGTTGTTGGCGGCGTTCACGCGCTGCGCCTCGGCCTGTGCGAGCTGCGCCTTGGCCGTCAGCAGGGTGTTGTTGGCCGTCGACAGGTCGTACTGCGAGACGACGTTCCGGGCGAAAAGCTCTTTCTTGCTGTCGTAGGTGAGCTGCGCCGTGGCAACGCCGGCCTTGGCGGCCTCAACGTTGGCTTCGGCAGTTTGCAGGGCTGCTTTGTAGGGCACCTGATCGATGATGAAAAGGGTCTGGCCTTTCGATACCTGCTGGCCTTCGTTGACGCAGAGTGCCGAGATCGTACCCGAGACCTGCGGATAAATTGCGATGTCCTGACGTCCGCGGATGGTGGCCGAGTAGTTGCTCGGGATTTCGCGGTCGGTAGTGGCGATGGTCGTCACGGCGTACTCGCCGGGTCCCATGACCGTAGGCGTCTGCCCACAGGCGACGGCTGCCATGCAGTATGCGGCTAAGGCAGCCTTCACAAATGTTTGCTTCATAACTTTTCCTTTAACTTTTTGAACTAAAAAACTTTTTCAGGTGCAAAAGTATTCTAAAAACGGTACCGATATGCCTTTTATTGCGAACAGTTTTGGGACTTTTCGGAACAAAAGAATGGGATTTAGCGAATAATTCACTATTTTTGTTCGAAAAAAGAAATGGCTATGCCTCATCTGAATCCGATAATCACCACCCCGGAAGAACAGTTCGTCGTCGGAGAGTCCGACTTCGCTTTCTTCAGCAATTACGCATGCCGTATCGACGGCGGGGCGATCCTGTTTTGCCGCAGCGGGAGCGCCCTGGCTTCCGTCAATCAGTACCAGGGCGAAGTGCGGCGCAATACGCTGGTGCTGCTGCTGCCCGGCTCGATTCTGATGCTCACCGACCGCACGGAGGATTTTCGGGTGACTTTCTGCGCCTTTTCGCGGGACCTCTTCGCCGAGGCGGCGTTCCGTCTCGAACCCTCGTTTTTCCAGGCGCTGCGCGAGCGTCCGATCACCTCTCCGCCCCACCGCATCGTCGAGGGGGCGTCGATCTGGTTCCAGATGGCCGCCTATACCTACCGCGACCGGAACAACGTGTTCCGCAATACGATCATCAAGAACCGATTGCAGAACGTCCTGCTGGAGAGCTACGACAAGATGCAGCGATTCGCCGCGCGGCGTCCGCGGACGCCCGAGATCACCACGCGGCAGACCGACCTCTTCCAGCGTTTCGTGGCCCTCGTGCACGAGTATTGTTCGCAGGAGCGCGAGGTCTCGTTCTATGCCGACAAACTCTGTATTTCGACCCGCTACCTCTCGACCATCGTGCGGAGCGTGGCGCACAGTTCGGCCAAGGAGTTCATCGACCGCTCGGTGATGCTCGAGATCAAGATGATGCTTCAGTCGACGGACCTTTCGGTGCAGGAGATCGCCTACCGGCTCCGGTTTCCCGACCAGTCGTATCTGGGGCGTTTTTTCAAGAAGCACTCCGGGGAGTCGCCCACCGAGTACCGGAACACGCGGAAGTAGCGCGCCGGGGATGGGCCTGCGGCGGTGCGGTGCGTGTCGTATTCGGGTTTGGAACCGGAATTGCAGGGATAGGGTCTGTCATTAAAAAATCGCGATTATGAGCAAGACCGTTGAAATTCTCGGAGAGCAGGCCGGTTATTACCTCTCCCATGTATGCCGCACGATCGACAGGAAGTCGTTGTATATGCCGGGGCCAGACACCGTAGACCGCATCTGGACGGTTTCCGACCGTAATATCCGCACGCTGGGCAGTCTCCAGTGGATCCTCTCGAACGGCCGTCTCGGCGGCACGGGCTATATTTCGATCCTGCCCGTGGACCAGGGCATCGAGCACTCCGCAGGGGCCTCGTTCGCTCCGAATCCCGCCTATTTCGATCCGGAGAACATCGTGAAGCTGGCCGTCGAGGGCGGCTGCAATGCCGTGGCCTCGACTTTCGGCGTGCTCGGCGCCGTGGCCCGGAAATACGCCTACAAGATACCGTTCATTGTCAAGCTCAACCACAACGAGCTGCTCTCCTATCCCAACTCTTACGATCAGGTTCTGTTCGGAACGGTGCGCGACGCGTGGAACATGGGCGCCGCGGCCGTCGGTGCCACGATCTATTTCGGCTCGGAGCAGAGCCGCCGCCAGCTGGTCGAGATCGCCCGCGCCTTCGACGAGGCGCACGCGCTGGGTATGGCGACGATCCTGTGGTGTTACCTGCGCAACGAGGGTTTCAAAAAGGAGGGCGTCGACTACCACGCTTCGGCCGATCTCACGGGGCAGGCCGACCACCTGGGCGTGACGATCAAGGCCGACATCGTGAAGCAGAAACTTCCGTCCAACAACGGCGGCTTCCGGGCCGTCGGCTTCGGCAAGACCAGCGACAAGGTCTATACGGAACTGACCTCCGACCACCCCATCGACCTCTGCCGCTATCAGGTGGCCAACGGGTATATGGGCCGCGTGGGACTTATCAACTCGGGCGGCGAGTCGCACGGGGAGTCCGACCTGAAGGAGGCGGTCACGACGGCCGTCATCAACAAGCGCGCCGGCGGCATGGGCCTTATCAGCGGTCGCAAGGCATTCCAGCGTCCGATGAAAGAGGGCATCCGATTGCTGCACGCCATTCAGGATGTTTACCTCGACGACGAGGTGACGATTGCATAATGATTGGAATCAGAATCTGACTTATGAAAATAACGCTTTTCGGAACACAGCCTTACGACAAGGAGTCTTTCGAGCGCATCCGCGACGCTTACGGATTCGACATAAATTATCATCGCAGCCATCTTAACGCCAATAACGTAGCTCTTGCCAATGGCTCCGACGCGGTCTGTATCTTCGTCAACGACACGGCCGACGCCGAAACCATCCGCCAGCTGGCCGATCTGGGCGTGAAGCTGATCGCGCTGCGCTGTGCGGGCTTCAACAACGTCGACTTGAACGCCGCGGCCCGCTACGGGATTCCCGTGGTCCGGGTTCCGGCCTACTCGCCGCACGCCGTAGCCGAACACGCCGTGGCGCTGATGCTGGCGCTCAACCGCAAGGTCCACCGTGCCTACTGGCGCACGCGCGACGGCAACTTCTCGCTCCACGGTCTGCTGGGATTCGACATGTACGGCAAGACCGCCGGCATCGTCGGCACGGGCAAGATCGCCCGCGAGCTGATCCGCATCCTCAAGGGCTTCGGCGTCCAGACCGCAGTCCTGATATCCCTGACGGACCACATCGTAGTAATGGGGCGAAGGAAGACCGAAGCTCATCCTCGGGTCCATGATATATACCATGGCGGTCATCTCCTCGTTGCCGGCCTGGACGGTCACATTCCGCTTGAAGTAGTGGGAGGGATATCCCTCGTAGCGGTCCAGCGCCAGCTCGTCACGTTTGGAGATCTCCCACAGCGCCACCGGAACCGACCCGCCCGCCCTGGGCGTGATGGTGGCG
>CATKXN010000199.1 GCA_949840605.1 uncultured Alistipes sp. | reverse complement strand
CGGGACTGCTGGCCGTGGCGTCGAACTTCTCGCCCCTGTGGTACACGGCCCGCCATTCGAAGGAGACCATCCGCGGCGGTTCGGAACTCGCGGCGACGGCCGAAACCTCGAAAAGCGGTCTCGCACTCGACTACGCCACGGCGTGGAGCTACGGCAAGGCGGAGACCTTCAACCTGCTGATCCCCGACTTCATGGGCCGCGAGTCGGCCACGACCTTCCCGGCCGACGGAGAGACGGCCGCCGTGCTGAACGGATACGGACTGCGCGGCGCGGCGCAGCAGCTGCCGGCCTACTGGGGCACGCAGCCCTACACGGGCGGTCCGACCTACCTCGGGGCGGCGGCGGTGTTCCTCGCAGCACTGGGCATCGCGCTGGCCCGGGGACGCAACAAATGGTGGATCGTCGCCGCATGCGTCGTGATGATCCTGCTGGCCTGGGGCCGCAACCTGATGGGATTCACCGAATTCGCCTTCAAATACCTGCCCGGCTACAACAAATTCCGCACGGTGTCGATGACGCTCGTCGTCGTCCAATGGGCCGTACCGCTGCTGGGGGCGCTGGCCCTGACGCGGCTCTGGAAGGAGGAGATACCGCGGGAGAGGCTGTTGCGCGCGCTGGCCTGGGCCGCGGGCGTCACGGGCGGACTGTGCCTGCTGCTGGCCGTGGCCGGAGGGGCGTTCTTCGACTTCGGGCGCGGGGAGAGCGCCGCGATGATGACCGACACGTTCCGCCGCATTTTCGAGAGCAACGACATGCAGTCGTACATCGACCGCGGCATGGACGTCGAATGGGCCGAGGCGACGGCCGACGCAATGGCCGCCGACCGTGCGGCGATGATGCGGGCCGACGCGTGGCGCTCGCTGCTGATGATCCTGCTGGCGGCGGGCGGCGTGGCGCTGTTCGCCCTGCGGAAGATCAACAAATACGTGCTGACGGCGTTGCTGGCGGGCGTGATGCTGCTGGACCTCGTGCCGGTGGACCTGCGGTTCCTCGGGCACGACAAATTCGAGTCGGCGCGCCGCCGGCAGGTGACGGCCACGGCGGCCGACCAGGCGATCATGCAGGACAAGGAGCCGGGCTACCGGGTGCTGAACCTCACGGTCAGCCCCTTCAACGACGCCACGACCAGCTATTTCCACCGCTCGGTGGGCGGGTATCACGGCGCCAAACTGGCTCGTTACCAGGATTTGATCGACCGTTATCTGTCGAACGTCGATGACGGCGTGCTGGACATGCTCAACACGCGCTACCTGATCGTTCCGGGCGCCGACGGACAGCCCGAACTGCGTCTGCGGACGACAGCCAACGGCGCAGCGTGGTTCGTCGACCGCCTCGTCGCGGGAGAGACCCCGCAGCAGGAGATCGACCTGCTGGGCACGACCGACCTCAAAACGACGGCGGTGGTCAGTTCCCGGGACATGGCTTTCGCCGAAGAACGGCAGGCCGGAAGCGCCGGGGCCGATACGGCGCTCGTGCGCTCGATCGCACTGACGGAGTACCGCCCGAATTACCTCAGATACGAATACACGGCGCCCGAAGAGGCCGTGGCGGTCTTCTCGGAAATCTTCTACGACCACGGCTGGACAGCCTATGTCGACGGCGAAGAGACGCCCTGTTTCCGGGCCGACTACGTCCTGCGGGCCATGAAGCTCCCCGCCGGGAAGCACACCGTCGAATGGCGGTTCCGCGCGCCGGGCTGGACGGCGGTCGAAGGAGTGACGCTCGCGGCGTCGCTCGCGATCCTGCTGGGAGCCCTCGCGGCGCTGATATATTGTTTTAGAAAAAGAACGGAAAAAGAGAAATAATAAGGGCGAACCGCGCAAACCCGTTTGTCGTCAGCATGCGTAAAATTTCGGGTTTCGCGCAGGGGCTGCGGATCGGACATAGCCGGCCTATTTCCGATTCGCGGCAACAAGGGAAGCCCGAAATTTTGCCATTATCACGACAAACGCAATGAAAGACGATAAAAGACTGAAGCGAAAGGTTCGCAACTCCTACATCGTGTCGACGGTGAGCATCACGCTCGTGCTGTTCCTGCTGGGGTCGGTGGGCTACCTGATGGTGGCGGCGCTGAAAGTCGCCGACACGCTGCAGGAGAGCATCGCCGTCACCGTGGAACTGAAAAACGGACTCTCCGACGAACAGCGGGGGGCGATCGAAAAACGGCTGGCTGACGAAGAGATGGTCGCGACGATCGCCTACTCGCCCAAGGAGGAGAAGATCGACGACCAGGAGTTCCGCAAGATGTTCGGCAGTTCGTTCGAGGAAATCCTCCAGGAGAATCCCCTGCTGGATTCGTTCGAGCTCACGCTGACCTCCGCATCTGCAGACAAGGAGCTGCTCGACTCGTTCATCGCCGCCGCCGGGCGCATCGGAGGCGTCGACCGGGTGTCGTACCCCGCACTGATGGCCGAACGCCTGCACGCCACGGTGAACAAAATCCGCCTCGTGCTGCTGCTGTTCGGCGGGGCGCTGCTGGTCATCTCGCTGATCCTGCTGAGCAACACCATCCGGCTGGCGATCTTTTCGAAACGCTACCTCATCAATACGATGAAGCTCGTCGGAGCCACCAAGTGGTTCATCATGAAGCCCTTCCTCGGAAGCAGCGTCACGCAGGGAATACTGGCCGGCGCGGCCGCCTCGGCGCTGTTCGTCCTCGCGGTCTACGGGCTCAACGAGGCCGTGCCCGAGCTGACGACCCTTGCCGAAGCGGGCAAGATCGCCGTTATCCTCGGATCGATGATCGCCGGCGGCATCGTCATATCGGGGCTCTTCACCTTCGCGGCCCTCAACAAATTCGTCAACATGAAGTCGAACAAGATATACCTATATTAAATGAAAAAGGAGCAGAAAAAAACGCAGGACCCCGTACAGGAGGATACCCGCATGCCGCTCACGCGGCGCAACTACATCCTGCTGGCCGTAGGATTCGCCGTCATCCTGCTGGGATTCGTCCTAATGGCCGGCGGCGGCAGCGATTCGCCCGATGAATTCAATTACGCCATGTTCTCGTGGCGGCGCATCACGCTGGCCCCGATCCTAGTGATCGGCGGATTCGTCATCGAGATATATGCCATCATGAAACGGTATTAGACGGATGGACACACTGCAAGCCATACTGCTCGGCATCGTGCAGGGCATCACCGAATTTCTTCCCGTATCGAGCAGCGGACACCTCCAGATCGCCAAGGAACTGCTGGGCGTGGAGCTCGAAAACAACATCACCTTCGACGTCATGCTGCACGCCGCCACGGTGCTGAGCACCGTCGTCGTGCTGTGGCGCGAACTGCTGCAGCTGCTGCAGGGGCTCTTTTCGAGGCACTTCAACGAGGAGCAGGCCTACATCCTCAAAATCGTCGTCTCGATGATCCCGGCCGGCATCGTCGGGGTGCTCTTCGCCGAACAGATCGAAACGTTCTTCGCGTCGCTGACCTTCGTCGGCGCCATGCTGATGCTCACGGCGCAACTGCTGACCTTCGCCTATTTCGCCAAACCGCGCGCCAGGAAGGGAATCACCTTCGGCAACGCCTTCGTCATCGGCCTCGCACAGGCTGCGGCCACGCTCCCCGGCCTTTCACGGTCGGGATCGACCATCGCCACGGGACTGCTGCTCGGCAAGAGCAAGGAGGAGGTCGCCAACTTCTCGTTCATCATGGTCATCCCGGTCATCCTGGGCAAGATGCTGCTGGACATCTGCTCGGGCGAGGTCACGGCCCTCGACATCCCGGCGGGAG
>CATKXN010000198.1 GCA_949840605.1 uncultured Alistipes sp. | reverse complement strand
TTGAAAGTAAAGATACGAAAAAATATTAAAAAAACAATAGATAAATTAGGGGTATGCGTTGCGAAAACTACTAAAAAGGATATTTTCAACCCGTTGTGCATTGAGGCAAAGGACAGAGGATGCCATTACCTTATAATAAAAAAAGCGCTATAACTTTTCTGTTATAGCGCTGTTCGAAGGACCGCCGTTTTTTCAGAACGTTCCGAAGCGGAACACGATCTTCTGGCAGTAGAGCTCGCCGGGCTTCAGCAGCGGCGAGGGGAATTCGGGATGGTTCACGGCGTCGGGGTAGTTCTGACACTCGATCGCCACGCCGTCGTAGTCGGCGTAACGGCCTCCCGTCTTGGTCTCGGGGCATCCGCCCGCGAGCCAGTTGCCGGTGTAGATCATCACGCTGGGCTGCGACGAAAGCACCTTCACCGAGCGTCCCGACGCGGCTTCGCGCAGCTCGCCGACCTCACCCAGGATGTTGGGTTTCCAGTCGTCGATCACGAAGGGGTGGTCGTACCCCTTGAAGTCGCGGATATGGTTGAATTCCGAGTCGATACCGGGGCGGAACGTCCGGAATTCCCGAAAGTCCTGCGACGTGCCGGCTGCGTCGAGCAGTTTGCCCGTAGGAATCTGTTTGTCGTTCATCTCCAGCACCTTCGAGCTGTTTAGCCGCAATTCGTGGTCGAGGACCGAACCGCTGCCGTCGCCCGCGAGATTGAAATAGACGTGGTTGGTGAGGTTCACGACCGTCGTCTTGTCGGTCTTGGCCAGGTAGGTGATCTCCAATGCGTTGTCGTCGTCGAAGTCGAAGACGGCCTCGACGCACAGTTCGCCGGGATAGCCCTGGTCGCCGTCCTCCGAGACGAGCGACATCACCACGCGGTTGGTCTCCACGCGACTCTCCCAGATGCGGTTGGCAAAGCCTTTCGTGCCTCCGTGCAGGTGGTTCACCCCGTTGTTGACCTCCAGCCGATACTCCTTGCCCTCGACGGTCATCTGCCCGAAAGCGATGCGGTTGGCGCAGCGTCCCACGCTCTTGCCCGAGGCGGCTCCGTCGAAGAAATAGCCTTCGGGATGCTTGTAGCCCAGCACCACGTCGGCCATGCGGCCCTCGCGGTCGGGCATCGTCACCGAGACGATCGCGGCGCCGTAGTTCGAAAGCCGGACCTCGGCTCCCGAGTCGTTGCGCAGCGTGTAGAGGATGATCGCCTCGCCTTCCGGGGTCATGCCCCAGACGTTCTGTTCGATTTCTACCATTTTATTCAGCGGGTTTTAAGGTTTCCAGGATTCGGTCGATGCGCTTCAGACACTCGGCTTTGCCGATGAACGACGTCACGTCGTACATGCCCGGGCCTTTTCCGGCCCCCACGAGCGCCAGGCGCAGGGTGTTCATCACCTGTCCCATGCCGTAGCCCTTCTCTTCGATCCAGGCGTGGACGATGCGTTCGGTATTTTCCAGCGAAAAGTCGTCGATCCCCTCCAGTACGCCGCGCAACTCGCGCAGGATGGCGGGATTCTGGCCTTTCCAGTATTTTTTGACCTGCTTCTCCTCGTATTCTGCGGGAGCCGTGAAGAAGAACGACGTGAGGTCCCACAGGTCGGTCGTGAACGTCGCGCGCTCCTTCATGATGCCCGCGGCCCGGCCGGCCGTCTCGTCCGATACCTCGATGCCGTGTTCGCGCAGGATCGGCTGATAGAGGGCCGCCAGCTCGGCGTCCGTCTTGCGGTGCATGTACTGGGCGTTGAACCACTTGGCCTTGTCGGGCTGGAAGCGGGCTCCCGATTTCGAAACCCGGTCGAGCGAGAAACTGTCGATCAGCTCCTGCATCGAGAAGATCTCCTGCTCCGTGCCGGGGTTCCATCCCAGCAGCGCCAGCATGTTGATGAATGCTTCGGGGAAATAGCCGTCCTCGCGGTATCCGCGGGCGGTTTCACCCGTTGCGGGCGATTTCCAGAAGAGCGGAAATACCGGAAATCCCATCTTGTCGCCGTCGCGCTTCGAGAGTTTGCCGCCTCCGGTGGGTTTCAGCAGCAGGGGAAGATGGGCGAATGCGGGCTGCACGTCCGTCCATCCGAAGGCTCTGTAAAGCAGATAGTGCAGGGGCAGCGACGGAAGCCACTCCTCGCCGCGGATGACGTGCGACACCTCCATCAGGCGGTCGTCGACGATGTTCGCCAGGTGGTAGGTGGGCAGTGCGTCGGCCGATTTATAGAGCACCTTGTCGTCCAGCGTCGAAGTGTTGACTTCCACGTGGCCGCGGATCAGGTCGTCCATCCCGACCACCTCGTTTTCGGGCATCTTGAAGCGGATGACCCACTGGTCGCCGCGGTCGATGCGCGCCTTGACCTCCTCGGCGGGCAGGGCCAGCGACGTGGCCAGTTTTTTGCGCACTGTATAATTGTAGGCGAAAGCCTCGCCGCGCGCTTCGGCCTCCTTGCGCAGGGCGTCCAACTCTTCGGCCGTGTCGAAAGCGTAGTAGGCCCACCCGGTCTCCACGAGCTGCAGGGCGTATTTGAGGTATATCTCGCGGCGTTCGCTCTGACGGTAGGGGGCGTGAGGGCCTCCTACGCCGACGCCCTCGTCGATCTCGATGCCGCACCATTTGAGCGACTCGAGAATGTAATCCTCGGCGCCCGGCACGAACCGCTGCGAGTCGGTGTCCTCGATGCGGAGGATCATCGTGCCACGGTGCCGGCGGGCAAACAGGTAGTTGTACAATGCCGTGCGGACGCCCCCGATGTGCAGGGGTCCGGTGGGACTGGGTGCGAACCGCACCCGTACGGGTCTTTCCATGATTATATCGTTTGCTTTTAACAGTTTGTTCCCGTTTTGTTTTTTGCCGTGTTTCCGTCATTGCGAGGGGTGAAACGACGTGGCGATATGAGGGTTATGTTGTAACGTCACAGCGTCCCGGTCGGATTGCCACGGCATCTGCGATGCCTCGCAATGACGACTGCGATCATCGTATCCGATACTCGATCCGCATGGTGATGCGGGCCTTCTTGTTGCGGTTGGCGGTGTTGAACGATCCTCCGGCCGAGAACTCCTCGTTGGAGTTGGCTCCCGTGATCTGGAAGACGCCCATGCGCGCCGACGCGACGCTGCCGATCTTCGTCCCGGCATTCACGGCGATCTTCTCGGCCCGCAGACGGGCGTCGGCCGAGGCTTTCTCGATCAGCCCCATCTTCACGTCGTCGAGTTGCGTGTAGTAGTAGTCCGGAGCGTATGCCTCGATCGACACGCCCTGGGCTATCAGCGACGATATTTCGCGCGAAATGGTCTCCACCTTCTCCACGTCCGGCGACTCCACCGTGAAACGCTGGCGCAGCTGGTACCCCGTGAAACGCTGCCCGGCCCAGTTGCCCGAAGCGTTGTAGACGGGGGTGAACTGCTTGTCGACGTTCACGAATGCGAAGACCACCGCTTCGGCGGGCACGCCCTTGTCCGCGAGATATTTCTGCACTTTCTGCTTGCTCTGCTCGATCTCGGCGTAGCCCGCGGCGACGTTCTGCGCCTCGGCGGTCAGCGTCCCGGACCAGACGATCAGGTCCGAAGTGAATTCCGTTTCGCCCAATCCGGTCACGACGATGGTGTCCTGCGACCGGTATTTGTAGGTGTAGGCGCGGGCGAGCACGACGGCGCAGACGATGGCCGCAATGCCCAGAAGAATGTACTTCGAATTTTTCATGGCAGTATGTTTTTTAAGATACGTTTCCGATGTCAGACGTTGAACAGGAAGTGCATGATGTCACCGTC
>CATKXN010000197.1 GCA_949840605.1 uncultured Alistipes sp. | reverse complement strand
CTAAGAGCCGGGTTTTATGGGCGATGCCGGGTCATCGGGTTTCCGAACCTGTTCTGCGCCCGCCTAAGAGCCGGGTTTTATGGGCGATGCCGGGTCATCGGGTTTCCGAACCTGTTCTGCGCCCGCCTAAGAGCCAGGTTTTAGAATGCGACGGTCTGCCGGAACGCTCTCCATCCGGTTCCGCGCCCTCCGTTCTGCACTGCCGATATACGAAGCCGGATGTCGGATGCCCGATAAGGAAAATTCCTTCCGGAAAAATCCTCCCGACAAGGAGGATTTTTTGCCCCGTTTTCCCTCCTCCGGGGCTCCGGAGGGCCATTAGGCCGGGATTGATAAATTATCCATGAGAAGTGATAAAAATTACCAATCGAATCCTCCGGCGCAATTTATTTTTGTATAGGGAAATGTCCCTTTTTACGAAAATGCGAAAACCTAATTATTAACCAAAACCTTTTATATGAAAAGCTTTACTCTAAAGTTCGTCCTGACGTTTCTGCTGGGTGTGGGGCTGGCCTCTGCGGCCGCGGCTCAGAAAATCGGCGGAGTCGTCAAGGATTCGGCGGGCAAACCGGTTGTCGGGGCTTCGGTGATCGTCGAAGGTTCGACCTTGGGAGCGAGCTCGGGGGTCGACGGCCAGTGGTCGCTCAACGTGCCCGACGCTTCGAAAAAGACGCTGGTGATCTCCTATATCGGCATGAAGACGCAGCGTATCGCCATCGGCAGCCGGACGAAGATCGACGTGACGCTCGAGGACGAATCGACGGCTATGGACGACGTGGTGGTCGTGGGTTACGCCACCGTGAAGCGCCGCGACGTGGTCGGCTCGGTCGCCTCGGTCAACGCCGAAACGCTCCAGCAGATGCCCGTGGCCTCGGTCGCCGAGGCGATGACGGGCCGCATGGCCGGCGTGCAGATCACCGCCACGGAGGGCGACCCCGACGCCGAGATCCGCATCCGTGTCCGCGGTGCGGGCACGTTCTCGTCCGACGGCGCGCCCCTCTACATCGTCGACGGCTTCCCGGTGGAGAGCATCAGCGACATCTCCTCGTCGGAGATCCAGTCGATCGACATCCTGAAAGACGCTTTCTCGACGGCCATCTACGGTTCGCGCGGCGCCAACGGCGTCGTGCTCATCACGACCAAGAGCGGTGAGAAGGGCAAGGTCAACGTCAATTATAATGTATACTGGGGTTTCAAGGAGATAGCCCGCAAGAATCAGGTGCAGGCGCTCAACCCCTCGGAGTTCGCCAGGTGGCAGTATGAACTGGCCGCCATTCAGAACAAGGTGTCGGACAACTACGAGCCCTATTTCGGTGCGTTCTCCGACATCGACCTGTACGACGGCGTGAAGGGCAACGACTGGATGGACCAGCTGTTCGGCCGCACGGGCGAGCAGTTCAACCACAACCTCACGGTGTCGGGCGGCGGCGACAAGTTCAAGTGGAACGCCACCTATGCGCGCCTCTATGACAAGGCGATCATGATCGGTTCGAACTACAGCCGCGACAACCTCGGCCTGAAGACGCAGTTCAAGCCCAACAAGCGCATCACGCTCGATTTCAACATCCGGTATTCGCGCATGAAGGTGCGCGGCGCGGGCGCCAACTCGCTCAACGACTCGGGCACCCAGAGCACGGGCCGCCTGAAGAACGCCATGCTCTATACGCCCATTCCGCTGAAGGCTCAGATCGAGGGCGGCGACGACCTGGAGGAGAACTCCTCGGACGCCGTGATGCCGACGGTCGCCGTTTCGGATTCGGATCGCAAGCGCGAGCGCACCAACTGGACCGCCAACGGCGGCTTCACGTGGGAGATCGTCGACGACCTCCGCCTGAAAGTCGAAGCCGGCATGGAGGAGTACCGCCAGGAGACCAACTCCTTCTACGGCGTGACGACCTACTATTCGAAGGTCGGCGGTTCGGGTTCGACCGTTCCGGGAACCCCGTCGACGAACTACAACGACGTGACGCGCCGCCGCGTGCGCAACACCAATACGCTGAGCTACGATTTCCGGAAACTGATCTCGAACGACGACCACCACCTCAACGTGCTGCTGGGCCAGGAGTACATCATCACCGAGCAGCGGACGTTCAACACGTGGGTCGACGGCCTGCCTGACTTCTACACCGCCGAGCAGGCGTGGACCTTCATGGGTGCGGGTTCCAACGCCAGCTCTTCGAACATGAACTATGCGGCCGACGACATCCTGCTGTCCTATTTCGGACGTATCAACTACGATTTCAAGGGCAAGTACATGATTTCGGCCACGATGCGCGGCGACGGCTCGTCGAAGTTCTCCAAGGGGCAGAAGTGGGGTTACTTCCCCTCGGCGGCGGCTTCGTGGCGCATCTCCGACGAGTGGGGTCTGAAGGACCTCCGGTGGCTCGACAACCTCAAGCTGCGTTACAGCTTCGGTACCGCGGGCAACAACAACATCCCGACCGGCATGGGCGGCCTGACGCAGCTCTACGAGGTCGGTACGGGCAGCAGCTTCATCTACGGCGACCCGACCTACTGGACGCCCAACGGCAACGGCGCCAGCGAAAGTTTCATGGCCAACGCCAACCTGACGTGGGAGACCACCTATTCGCATAACCTGGGTCTCGATTTCGGGTTCTGGCGCAACCGCCTTTCGGGATCGGTCGAGGTTTACCAGAACACCACCGAGGACATCCTCATGCGCTATCCCGTCTCCGGTTCGGGTTACAGCTTCCAGTACCGCAACGCCGGTACGATCCGCAACCGCGGTCTGGAGGTGTCGCTCTCGGCCGTGATCCTCGAAAAGGCCAAATACGGGCTGAACTTCAATGCCAACATCGCCTTCAACCGCAGCCGCATTATGGATCTGGCCGGACTCGACACCTATTCGCAGGCGTCGGGCTGGAACAACAACGTCACGGACTACTACGCCGTGCTGGGCGGCGCCATCGGCGACGTCCACGGCTACACGACGCTGGGGCGTTACGAGGTCGGGGATTTCGACCTGGATCACTACGCCGAGACGGGCAAATGGAAGACGCTCGACGGTTCGAACTGCGCCGGCGTGGTCGGCGACATGCGTCCGGGATCGCTCAAACTGCTCTGCGACGCCGACGGCAACCCCGTTCAGGGCCGCATCGGCAACGTGCAGCCCAAGTTCACGGGCGGTTTCTCGCTTTCGGGCTATGCCTACGGGTTCGACGTCGCCGCCAACTTCACCTATTCCTACGGCAACAAGGTCTTCAACGCCAACAACGTCGAGTTCACCTCGTCGCAGAAATACACGGGCAAGGGCGTGATCCGCAATCTGTCGGACCAAATGGCCCTGGGCAAGCGCTGGACCAATATCGACTGGGCGACGGGCGACGCGATCACCGACCCCGAGGCGCTGGCCGCCGCCAACCGCACGACGGCCATGTGGTCGCCCTACATGCCCCAGACGGTCGTGCACAGCTGGCTGCTGGAGGACGCTTCGTTCCTGCGTCTCTCGTCGCTGACGGTCGGCTATACGCTGCCTTCGAGCTGGACGCGCAAGGTCCGCCTCAGCAAGGTGCGTTTCTACGCCACCGGCACCAATCTCTTCTGCTGGACGCCGTACAGCGGTTTCGACCCCGAAGTCGATACGCGCCGTGCGACGCCCATGACTCCCAATGTCGACTATTCGGCCTATCCGAAGAGCCGTTCGTGGGTATTCGGTGCGAACATCAGCTTCTAACCTCTAACCGACAGAAAAAAACTCAACGATGAAAAAGTTAATCTATATCCTTGCCTGCGCCGGCCTCAAGGCCTC
>CATKXN010000196.1 GCA_949840605.1 uncultured Alistipes sp. | reverse complement strand
GCCATCGACCCCGTATCCGGCCAGCGCATCCACGCGCTCGATTCGCTGACGCTCTACCCCACCAGCCTGTTCGTCACCACCAAGGAGCGCATCGCCGCGGCCGTGCAGCAGATTTACCTCGACCTCGGCAAGCAAATCGAAGTCTTCGAGCACGAGGGACGCACGATGGAGGCGCAGCGCATCAAACAGCGGGTCGAGTACGACGTCGAAATGATTAAGGAACTGGGCTACTGCCCCGGCATCGAGAACTATTCGCGCTACTTCGACGGGCGCGCCGCGGGGACCCGGCCGTTCTGCCTGCTGGACTATTTTCCGCAGGACTATCTGATGGTCGTCGACGAAAGCCACGTCACCATTCCGCAGGTCCATGCCATGTTCGGCGGCGACCGCGCGCGCAAGGAGAACCTGGTCGAATACGGCTTCCGGCTCCCCGCCGCCAAGGACAACCGGCCGCTGACATTCAACGAGTTCGAGCAGCTGCAGGGCACGACCATCTACGTCAGCGCCACCCCTGCCGACTGGGAGCTGGCCAAAAGCGAGGGGGTCATCGTCGAACAGCTGATTCGTCCCACGGGGCTGGTCGACCCGCCGCTGGAAGTGCGTGTGACGCTCAACCAGATCGACGACCTCATCGAAGAAATCGACAAGCGGGTCAAGAACGACGACAAGGTGCTGGTCACGACCATCACCAAGCGCATGGCCGAGGAGCTCTCCAAATATTTCGACCGCGTGGGGGTCCGCAACCGCTACATCCATTCGGACGTCGATACGCTCGAACGCATCCAGATTCTGGACGACCTGCGCGCCGGCATGTTCGACGTGCTGGTCGGGGTCAACCTTCTGCGCGAGGGGCTCGACCTGCCGGAGGTAGCCCTGGTCGCCATTCTCGACGCCGACAAGGAGGGCTTCCTGCGCAACGTGCGTTCGCTGACCCAGATTGCCGGGCGCGCGGCGCGCCATTCGCAGGGCCATGTCATCCTTTACGCCGACACCTGCACCGAATCCATGCGCACGACCATCGCGCAGAGCAACCGCCGCCGCGAAATCCAGGTGCGCTACAACATGGAGCACGGCATTCTGCCCCACCAGGCCCGACGAAGCGGCACGGGACAAAGCGCGCTGCTGGCCGCCAAAGCCGCCGCCGAAACTACCGCCTACCCG
Organism: uncultured Alistipes sp.; assembly: GCA_949840605.1. Next base: position 2,674 of record CATKXN010000196.1, on the reverse strand, counting down.
TTGGAGGAAAAGCACTACATGATAGCCGCCGACGTCGAGAAACCTTTCAACGCCGACACGGAACCGTCCCTCGACCAGCAGATCGACCGCGCCCGCGAGGATATGGAACGCGCCGCCAAGTCGCTCGACTTCCTCGCCGCCGCCCGTTTCCGCGACCGCATGTACGAGCTGCAAAAGCTCCGCGACGGAAAATCCAAGAAATAAAAGCAGCCCGCAGATGCTGGACGCAGCGCACGGAGAAGGCGTTTGCCCGGTTGCTGTTGTCCAAGGGGTTCACGAGGCCCGAGTGGAACCACATGAGCCCCGCGTTGCGGTTGCCTGCGTAGTTGGACGACGAAGACCAGACGTGGCCGCGCTCGCCGACGTAGCCCAAGGCTCCCGTCGTGTTGGCGCGGTAGCCCGCAGCAGGCATTCCAGAGCAATCGCTGGAATGAATGGCAAAAAAAATGAATAATGAATAGTTAATAAGGAATAATTGGCAAAGACATAAGAGAACCAATTATTCTTAATTATTCATTAAACTAAGTTTTCTGCCAGACTGGGATGTACAACTGGCAGCGCATCCAAATCGTTTCAGCACCCTTGCTAAAACGTTTCAACAACAACACCGCCAGCGGATTGCTGAATCTGCCTTGCCGCGCTGGCACGGACCGTAGCCCATGCCACTCCGGGCCCGGCTGCTTTTATTCCATCGGATAAATATAAGACGTGCGCAGCGCCGCGGCTTTCTGCGGGTCGTCGAAAAGCCCGAACACCGCCGAGCCGCTGCCCGACATCGAAGCGTAGAGCGCCCCGGCGGCCCACAGCTCCTCCCTGGCGGCCCGGACGGACGGATGGGCCGCGAAGACCGTCGGCTCGAAATCGTTGGTCACCAGCCCCTGCCACTCGCTCACGGGCCGCCGAAGCCGTTCGGAGAGCGGCACCGCAGGCACCCGCGGCGTCACTCCGGCGTAGGCTTCGCGGGTCGAAACGCCCTCGGAGGGCTTCACGATGGCCAGCCACAACCCCTGCAAATCGAGGGCGACGGGCGACATGATTTCCCCGCGTCCGGTGCACAGCTGCGGAACGTTCCGCACGAAGAACGCCGTATCGCTGCCCAGCGCGGCGGCGCAGGCAATCCGTTCCTCCTCCGGCAGCCGGAGCCCGAACAGCTCGTCGAGCGCCAGCACGACCGCCGTAGCGTCGGACGAACCGCCGCCCAGCCCGGCACCGAACGGCACCCGCTTGTCGAGCCGGATCGCGACGCCGTCGACACCGTAGCGCTCCCGCATCAGCCGGAACGCCTTCAGACAGAGGTTGTCCTCGGCGGCGCAGTCCACCGCCAGCCCTTCGGCGCGGAACGTCGCGCCGCGCGAGGCGGTGCGCGTCACCTCCACCGTGTCGTACAGTCCCCGCACGGGAAATAGCACCGTCTCGAGGTCGTGGTAGCCGTCGGCCCGCCGGCGCAGCACGTCGAGACCGAGGTTGATCTTGCAATTCGCATTCAGAATCATAAACACAAAGGTAACAAGGAAAATCGAAACCGGGAAATGTTTTCGCCCCCGCAAGCCGTTTTCCGCCTCGTGGTTCGTATCTTTGCGTCATGAAATTCCGCACCGAAATCGAACCCTGCCCCCGCCCCTTCCGCATCGGCCATGCCGATCGCATCCTCGCCTTCGGCTCCTGCTTCGCCGAGCACATCGCCGCACGGCTCGCCCGCGCCAAGTTCCGCACGACGGCCAATCCGACGGGCATCCTCTTCAACCCGCTCTCCATCGCCGCGACGATCGACGCCTGTGCGGCCGCACGCCCCGTAAGGCGCGAGGAGCTGCACCGCGACGACGAACGCTGGTTCCACTCCGGATTCCACGGCGACCTCTCCGCCCCGACGCCCGACGAAGCGCTCGCGGCGATGAACGACGCCCGCCGGCGGGGTGCCGAAGCGCTCCGCACGGCCGGCGTGATCGCGGTGACCTTCGGCACGGCTTGGGTCTTCGAACGCGAAGGCGTCGTCGTGGCCAACTGCCACAGGCAGCCCGCAGCGGAGTTCGTGCGGCGCCGCCTGACGACGGACGAGATCGTCGCGGCCTTCGACCGCCTGCTCGCCGGACCGCTCGCCGGCAGGAAGCTCCTCCTCACGGTGAGCCCCGTCCGCCACCTCGCCGACGGACTCGAAGGCAACGCCGTCAGCAAGGCCGTGCTGCGGCTCGCGGCCGAGGAGCTCGCCGAAAAACACCCCGACGTCGCCTACTTCCCCGCCTTCGAGATCCTCAACGACGACCTGCGCGACTACCGCTTCTATGCCGACGACCTCGTCCATCCCGCGCCGCAGGCCGTAGCCTATGTCTGGGAGCGGTTCGCCGAGACGCTCCTCGACGACGAAGCCCGGCGCCTGCTGCCCGAGATCGAAGCCATCGTCACGGCCGCCGCCCACCGTCCGCGCAATCCCCGCAGCGACGCCCACCGCGCCTTCTGCCGGCGGCAGCTGGAGCGCATCGCCGCGCTGCCCGCAATCGATTTCGGCGAGGAGGAGGCATATTTCCGCCGATCTCTCGAAATAAATTCGTAAATTTGCGCGTTATCGCTTTCAAGCACCATGAAACTCCGCAAGCTCCTGCTTCTGGCGGCACTCGCCGCCCTGCCGCATATCGCTTCGGCCGCCCGGCCCCGGCTCATCGTCCAGATCGTCGTCGGG
>CATKXN010000195.1 GCA_949840605.1 uncultured Alistipes sp. | reverse complement strand
CATCATCCAGATGCTCCGCGATTCGGAGGGGCGCATCTGGCTGGCGACCTTCGGCGGCGGTCTGAACCTGATCTCGGGTTATGACGACGAGGGGATGCCCCGGTTCCGCTGTTACGACAAGACGGCCGGCCTGGCCGGCAATATCTGCATGGCCCTGACCGAGGACAAGCAGGGCGATCTGTGGGTCTCGACCCACAACGCCGTGTCGCGTTTCGATCCGCGCCGCGGCATTTTCTCGAACTATTACCTCTACGACAACATGCGCACCGCGGTTTTCAGCGAGGCCACGGCGCTTACCTCGCCACAGGGCGACGTGCTCTTCGGCAGCGGTCGTCATCTCTACCGCTTCGACCCCGAGGAGGTCCGGGCTGCGAAGATCGACTACGAGCTGCGTTTCACGGGTCTCGACGTGCGCAACAAACCCGTCGTTGCGGGACGCCGTTCGCCTCTTGCGGAGTCGGTGACCGAGGCCGGCCGCATCGTCCTGCCTTACGATTTCTCGAATTTCCGCATGGAGTTCGCGTCGCTCAATTTCGCCATCCAGCACATCGTGGGCTATATGTACAAGCTGGAGGGTTACGACCACGACTGGAACATCTCGGGAACCACCAACCGGGCGACCTATTCCAACGTGCCGATCGGCAATTATACCTTTCACGTGAAGGCTTTCGTCGGCAACGCCGATGCGGCCGGCGAGGGAATCACGATCGGCGTGGAGGTGCCCCCCCCCTTGGCTTACCTGGTGGGCTAAGACGCTCTACGTCCTGTTGGCGCTGGCCGTGGCCGTCATCGCTTTCCGCATAGCGAGTTCCGTCATGCGCATCCGCCGCGAAGCGAGCGTCGAGCAGAACATGACCGATCTGAAGCTGCGCTTTTTCACCAACATCTCCCACGAGCTGCGCACGCCGCTGACGCTCATTCTGGGCGGCATCGAGGACGCCCGGAAACACGACGAGCTCTCTCCCCGCGGCGAGAGCAGCCTCACGCTGGCCCACCGCAACGCCAAGCGTATGCTCACGCTCATCAACCAGCTGCTGGATTTCCGCAAGATCGTCAAGGACAAGATGGAGCTGAAAATCTCGCGCGTGGACCTCGTGCCGCTGGTCGAGGACGCCCTCGACGATTTCCGCGAACTGGCCGCCGAACGCCGGATCGAGCTGCTTTTCACCGTTTCGCGCCGTTCGGTGCTGGTGTGGGTCGACATCGAACGCATGGAGAGCGTGGTCTACAATCTGTTGTCCAATGCGCTGAAATTCACGCCCAACGGCGGACGGATCGAAGCGATACTTTCCCTGCGCGAAGCCGAGGAGTGCGTGCTGCTCACGGTCCGCGACACGGGCATCGGCATTCCGAAAGACAAGCAGGGAATGATTTTCGAACGCTTCGCGCAGGCTTCGCGCGCCGTGGACAGCAACATGAAGGGTTCGGGCATCGGCCTCTCGCTGTGCCGCGACATCGTGGCCCTGCACCACGGCGAAATCTCGGTCGAGAGCCGTCCGGGCGAAGGCGCCGCCTTCACCGTGAAGCTCTGTCTCGGCAACGCCCATTTCGGCATGGAGCAGATCGACTTCTCGGGGGCCGGGGCGGGCGACCGCCGCAACGACTATATGGTCAGCGACTTCACGCCCGCCGACAGCCAGCGCCGCAACGACGTGCAGCCGCCGAAGGATGCGCAGAAGATCCTCCTTGTCGAGGACAACCGCGAGCTGCGCATTTTCATGTACAACAGCCTGATCGACACCTACCATGTCGTCGAGGCCGACGACGGGGTCGAGGCGCTCGAAAAGATCCGCCGCGAGATGCCCGACATCATCGTCACCGACCTGATGATGCCCCGCATGGACGGTATCGAGCTGATCGACAAGGTGCGTCACGACTTCACGATGAGCCACATCCCGATCGTGATGCTGACGGCCCGCCATTCGCCCGACGACCGGGTGAAGGCTATGGAATTCGGCGCCGACGGCTATATCACCAAGCCGTTCAGCATCGAGCTGCTGCTGGCCCGCATCGACAATCTGCTGACCCAGCGACGCAAGCTCTTCGAGAAGTTCTCGTCGCAGTCGGCCCGCAACAAGATCGCGGAGCTGGTCGTCGAGGACGTCGTCGTCACGGACCGCGACGAGGAGTTCATGAAGAGCGTGATGGCGTGGCTGGGCGAGAACATCGAGAATTCGGAGCTCACGATCGACCAGCTGGCCTCGCACCTCGGGCTGGGCCGCACGACGATGTACAACAAGCTCAAGAGCCTCACCGGAAAATCGCCCGTCGAGCTGATCAAGGAGTACCGCATCACCAAGTCGAAGCTCCTGCTGCGCACGGGCCAGTTCTCCGTATCGGAGGTGGCCTACAAGGTGGGCTTCTCCGATCCGGGCTATTTCAGCCGCTGTTTCCGCGAGCAGTACCACATGTCGCCCGCCGAATACCTCAAAACCCATAACCTGAAGGAAAACCAAGACACCAAGACCGCATGAAACGATTGCTGATACCTGCCTTGTGCGTGCTGGCCGCCGCCTGCACCTCCCGCGGACACCTCTACGACTCCGCCACGCCGCTCGCCGTCCGCATGGTCGAGAGCGAAATCGCCCGCAACCCGTCGCCCATGACGCTCGACGGCGTTCCCGCCGGCAAGATCAAGTGGAACTACACCACGGGGCTCGAACTGCTGGCCATGATGGACGCGGGCGAGGCCTGCGGCCGTCCCGATTTCACCGACTATGCGCTGCGCTATTACGACTCCGTCGTGCAGCCCGGCGGGAGCGTGCTGACCTACAAGAAGTCGAAATACAACCTCGACCACATCTGTCCGGGACGTCCGTTGTTCGCGCTTGCCGGGCGTACGGGCGAGCCGCGTTTCCGCGCCGTGCTCGATACGTTGTTCGTGCAGCTGCAGGAGCAGCCCCGCAACGACGACGGCGGTTTCTGGCACAAGCAGGTCTATCCGCATCAGATGTGGCTCGACGGGCTCTACATGGCCCAGCCGTTCTATGCCGAATATGCCGTGCGCTACCTCTCCGGGGAGGAGTATGGCCGGGCTGTCGAGGAGATTGTGCGCCAGTTCACTGCCGCCGCCGAACACACTTACGACCCCATGACGCGGCTATATCGCCACGCCTGCGACGTGTCGCGCGAAATGTTCTGGTGCGACCGGAACACGGGCCAGTCCGCGCACGCATGGGGCCGGGCGATGGGGTGGTATGTCATGGCCCTCGTCGAGACGCTGCAATACCTCGGGGTGGACGACACGACGCGTCCGATGGTCGATATACTGAACCGTATTTACGAGGTGTTGCCCGAGTATGCCGATCCCGCGACCGGGATGTGGTATCAGGTCCTCGACCAGCCGGGCCGCGAGGGCAACTATCTCGAATCGACGGCCTCGGCGATGTTCGTCTACGCCATGCTCAAAGGCGTGCGGCTGGGTTACCTGCCCGCCGCGATGGGCGCCGAAGCCCGGCGGCTGTACGAGAAATTCGTGGACCGTTTCGTGAAGGAGAATCCCGACGGCACGATTTCGCTGACCGACTGCTGTTCGGTGGCCGGGCTGGGCGGAAAGGGGATGCGCAGCGGGACGTTCGAATATTACATCTCCGAGCCGGTGATCGACAACGACTGCAAGGGCGTGGGACCCTTCATCTGGGCGTCATTGGAGTATACCCGCCCGCCTAAGAGGCGGGTTTTAGGGGCGGCCGGGCGTTGATACGCCCGCCTAAGAGGCGGGTTTTATGGGCGATGCCGGGTCATCGGGTTTCCGAACCTGTTCTGCGCCCGCCTAAGAGCCAGGTTTTAGAATGCGACGGTCTGCCGGAACGCTCTCCATCCGGTTCCGCGCCCTCCGTTCTG
>CATKXN010000194.1 GCA_949840605.1 uncultured Alistipes sp. | reverse complement strand
CTCCTTGATACGTTCGTAGATGATGACGTTGGCGTCGACGGCCATACCCATCGTCAGCACGATACCGGCGATACCCGGCAGGGTCAGCACGGCGCCGAACGAAACGAGCACGCCCATCAGCAGGAAGACGTTGGTCAGCAGTGCGATGTCGGACATCCAGCCTGCAGTCTTGTAGAACAGACCCATGTAGAGCAGGACGAGGATGAAGGCGATCACGAACGACATCATACCGGCGTTGATCGACTCCTGGCCCAGCGAAGGACCTACGACCGTATCCTGGATGATCTTGGCGGGAGCGGGAACCTTACCCGAGTTGAGCACGTTGGCGAGGTCCTTGGCCTCCTGGATGGTGAAATCGCCGGTGATCTGCGACTGGCCCTTGTCGATCTTCGAGTTGACGCGGGGAGCCGAGTAGACATAGCCGTCGAGGACGATGGCGATGCATTTGCCGATGTTCTCGCCCGTCATGCGCGACCACTCCTGGGTGCCTTCGGCGTTCATGGTCATCGAAACCTCGGCCGTAGCGCCGCGCTGGGCGTACTGCTCGGTGGCCTCGGTAACGACCGAACCGTCGAGCGGAGCCTTGCCGTCGGGCGTCGAAACCCGGATGGCGTAGAGGTAGAAACGGCCGTCGATCTTGTCGTCGCCCTTGACGCCCCACTTGAACAGGATGTCGGCGGGGAACAGCTCGCGCACGGCAGGCTGGGCGAGGTATTCGGTCACGGCAGCCATGTCGGCCTTGTAGGCGGCGCCGATGGCGGCTCCTCCCGCAAAGCGGGGATTGAGAACGGCAAAGAGCGGGTTCTGCGTGCGGTCGTAGCGCAGCTCATCGCCCGCGACCTGGGCCGTGGCGGTCGAATCGGCGGCGCCGACCTCAGCGATCAGGTCGCCGGCCGCGGCGGCGGCCTCAGCCTCGGGGGCGGCGTTCTCAGTCTCCGCAGCGACGGGAGCCTGCTCCAGTTCGGCCTTGACGAGCTTGTCGGCGGCAACCAGCGCCGGCAGCACCTCGTTGGCATCGTAGGTGGTCCAGAACTCCAGCGAAGCGGTGCCCTGCAGCAGGTCGCGGACGCGCTGCGGCTCCTTCACGCCCGGAAGCTCGACCAGAATGCGGTGCGAGTTGGGCAGGCGCATGATGTTGGGCTGCGTAACGCCGAAGTGGTCGATACGGCTGCGCAGCACGTTGAACGACGCGTTGATGGCGGCTTCGGTCTCCTTCTTGAGGATCTTCTCGACATCGGCGTCCGAACTCTCGAGCGTGATGTCCTTGCGGTCGGGGCTGACGAAGATCTCGGCGATGGCACGGCCGTTCGACAGACGCGAATAGGCCTTCACGAAGTCGGCGATATAGTCGTCCGACGTGCCCTTCTTCATGGCTTCGTTCGCCTCGGCGATGGCCTGGACGAAAGCGGGATCGTTCTGGCTGTCGCCGGCGAGCGCCTTGATGACGTCCTCGACCTGCACCTCCAGCATGACGTTCATACCGCCCTTGAGGTCGAGACCCAGGTTCAGTTCCTTTTCCTTGCACTCCTTGTAAGTGAACTTACGGAAGCCCAGGTTGTAAACCGGCAGGTTCTGCACCGAATCGAGGTAATGCTGCTCGGCCTCGGCCTGCTGGTCGAGGGGCAGCTGTGCGGCATACGCCGCCGCCTTCTTCTCTACGCCACGCGTTTTGAACGTAAACGAGAGCTGATAAACACATGCGAGCCCCAGCAGGACCGCGATGAGTTTAATGAAACCTTTACTTTGCATTTGAATGAAAAATAGTTGTTATTATTTGTTGTAATTCTTGTCATTACGCATAATAGCACGCAAAGATAGGAAAAAAGAATTAAATAACGCGGGTTCGGCAGGTGGAAATTGGGCGCAGGCGGTAAAAATCCGGATTTTTTTGCTTATCTTTGTACCAAGCCTGCAATAGCGGGCCGTTTAATTACGTCTGAAAATCTGGTAAATTTTAGGGAACGTGATTAAGCACATATTCCTGCGGTTGCGGCGCCTGCGCCGGAACTGGTATGGGATATGATCCTACGTCACAACGGCGCGGGCTATATGTGCTTATTTGTTCCCGGGCTTACCAGAGCCTTCAGACGGATAGGTAACAGTAGTCCGCGTTCGTATTTACGGATGCGGCGGTGTCTGTCTGACTAAACACGCGTCGTCATGGGCAGCAGGAAACCTTATTTCACCCTCAGCAGCCGATATGAAGATCCGGCTGCCCGTCTTTCATTCGTCATGCGCGCGGCAGGGCTCGGTCCCGTGGCGCTGGCCCGCCGGCTGGGGCTTTCCGGGCCGGAGGTGTTATACCGCATTGCGGAAACCCGCTCCCCCATACCGCCCGAACTGGTGCGGCTGATCCACCGACACTATCCGCAAATCGACGCCAACTGGCTCCGGCACGGACCCGCCCGCCCGGGGAGCGGGGTTTAGAGGGGAGGGGTTTAAGCGCCGCATTCTCGTTCGAAGCGGAAAAAGAGTGGCCGACGGTCCGCGCGCCCGGAGCGGGAGGCTGTAAAGGCCTGATCTTACTGCGGCCGCTCAGCGCGGGCCGGAGGACGATCCCGCGGAGAACGATATGCGGATGGTTTTGGCGGCACCTTTTGACACCAAAAGGTGCCAAAGACCTGCGGACGAAGGCCGCAAAAATCAATGTACCATTTTCAGACCGACGATGCCGATGAAGACCATCGAGAGGAAAAACATCCGCCAGAAGGTCACGGCGTCGTGGAAAAAGACGATGCCGAGGATCACGGTACCCATGCCCCCGATACCCGTCCAGATCATGTAGGCCGTGCCCATCGGGATCGTCTTCTGCGCGATGTAGAGCAGCCAGCCGCTCACGCCCATCGAAACGACCGAAAAGACCAGAAAAAGCAGATGATAACGCGGATTGAGGTTCGCCAGTTTGAACCCCAGCGGCCACCCCATCTCAAAAAGTCCGGCCAGAATCAGATACAACCAAGCCATTTTATCCCATTTTTTTATCCGGCGTAAAAATAGCGATAATAATCTACCCCTGCAAACGCCGGGCAGGACGGAACGTCACAACAATCTGTCGGATTGCCTCGCTCACGACGTTCGCACGCAATGACCGGCGGACAAGGGCTTTCCGATCAGCGCGGTGCAGACGCCGTGCATGCACGAAAAATCCCCGGACGGGTAGTACTCACGTACGTCCCGTTCGGGGATTCGAACGATGTGCGGCAGGTGCGCCGCAATCATCGGAAAGAACCTATTTTACCTCTTCGAACTCCACATCCTCGGGCTGTCCGTCACCACCGCCCTGCTGGCCGCCGGCGTTCGACTGCGACTGCTGGCCGGCATCGGCTCCGGGCTGTGCACCGCCCTGCGCCTGCTGCTGCGCGGCGTAGATGTCCTGCGATGCGGCCTGCCATGCGGCGTTCAGTTCGCCCATCGCGGTGTCGATGGCTGCCACGTCGGCGTTCTTGTGCGCCTCCTTGAGCTTGCCTAGCGCCGTCTCGATGGCCGCCTTCTTGTCGGCGGGCAGTTTGTCGCCGTACTCCTTCAGCTGCTTCTCGGTCGAGAAGATGTTCGAGTCGGCGGCGTTGATCTTGTCGATACGCTCCTTCTCGGCCTTGTCCTTCGCCTCGTTGGCCTTCGCCTCGTCGCGCATCCGCTGGATCTCCTGCTCGGTAAGTCCCGACGAAGCCTCGATGCGGATCTTCTGCTCCTTGCCCGTGCCCTTGTCCTTGGCCGAAACGTTCAGAATGCCGTTGGCGTCGATGTCGAACGTCACCTCGATCTGCGGCACGCCGCGCGGTGCGGCGGGAATGCCGTCGAGGTGGAAACGACCGATCGATTTGTTGTCGCGCGCCAGCGGACGCTCGCCC
>CATKXN010000193.1 GCA_949840605.1 uncultured Alistipes sp. | reverse complement strand
ATCCAGCGCCTCGGCCGAACTCCACACGAAGTCGAAAAGCGGTTCGTTGGGCTCGCTCTCCCGAACCAGTCGGTACAAAACTTCGGCCAGAAAAAGCGCCATCGTGGATTTGCGGACGTCGAAAGGCAGACTTTGCAGCACGAACCCCGCACGCACCTCCTTGAAACGGTCCATCTGCTGCCGCGGGGATTCCAGCCCCTCGAACTCGACGGGGAACATCGGCTGGAACAACGCCAGCTTCGATCCCCGCCCGCTGCGGCTGCGGACCCCCTGCACCATGTAGCTGCGGCGGCCCCCGACGTCGGTCAGCAGGTAGGCGACCATCGACGAATCGCCGTATTTGAGCGTGTGCAGCACGATGCCGCGGCCCTTGTAGCTTTTCACGACTCCTTTTTCACATGTACCAGCATCCAACCGTCACGATCGGCGGTGGCGACAGCCCTCATTCCCTGTTTCGCGGCGGCCTCCGTGACCGCCGGGACATCCTGTTCCAGAAATCCGCTCATCACCAGGTCGCCGCCCGGAACCAGGGCCGCGGCATAGGCCGGCATGTCGGCCACGAGGATGTTGCGGTTGATGTTGGCCAGAATGAAGTCGTAGCTCCGGCCCGCGATGCGGCGCACATCGCCCAGCATCGGGGTAATGCGCTCCGCGACGCCGTTGGCGGCGACATTCTCGCGGCAGTTGGCATCGGCCCAGTCGTCGATGTCCACGGCGTCGACATGCGCCGCGCCGCACTTCGCAGCGACGATCGCCAGCACGCCCGTACCGCTGCCCATGTCGAGCCCCGTGCGGCCCGCGACACCGAGGTCGAGCACCGCGCGCGACATCAGCCACGTCGTGGCGTGATGGCCCGTGCCGAACGACATCTTGGGCATCACGACCACCTCCGTTTCGCCGGCGGGAGCCGCCTCGTGGAACGGCGCGCGGATGCGCAGGCGGCCTTCGACATCGACGGCCGGAAAGTTGCTCTCCCACAGGGCATTCCAATTCTGCGTCTCGATGGAGATATAGCGTCCGCCGACGCCGTAGCGCGCCAGCAGGCCGTCGACCTGCTCCTTGCAGTCGGCCAACCGCTCCTGCGGAATATAAGCTTTCAGCACGCCGTCGCCGGTCTCGAAACTCTCGAACGGAAAATCGGCCAGTTCGGCGGTCAGAATTCCGGCCTGCTCTTCGTCGGAACACGGAATATTGAGCGCAATGTAATCCATAATTATGTAAAATTTTCGTACCTTCGTCCGGACAAAGTTACTCAAATTATCGACATTCAGCGGATCGGAGATGGCAGAAAATACCAAAAAGTGGGAAGAGGCCGGACGTCGCTACCGCACATACATCAAACTGGAGAAACGGCTCTCGAAAAACACCGTCGAATCGTATATGCGCGACCTGAGGCAGTTCGCCCATTTCATCCTGCGCCAGTGGGACGTGGCGCCCCACAAGGTCGAGGAGGCGATGATCGAGCGTTACATGGCGTGGCTCTACGACCGGGGCCGCGAAAAGACCTCGCAGGCAAGGGCGCTGAGCGGCGTGAAGAGTTTCTTCAACTTCCTGATGATCTCCGACAAGATCGAAGCGTCGCCGGCGGAGTTCATCCTGACCCCCAAATTCGGACGCCAGCTGCCCGACGTGCTCACCACCCCGGAAATCGACCGCATCCTCGCCGCCGTGGACACCTCGACCCCCAAGGGGCTGCGCGACTGCGCCATGCTCGAAGTGCTCTACTCGTGCGGACTGCGCGTCTCGGAACTCACGTCGCTGCGGATGCAGGACCTCTTTTTCGGCGAAGGCTACATCCGCGTGATCGGCAAGGGCGACAAGCAGCGGCTGGTGCCGATCAGCGCGGCGGCGCGCGACCGCATCCAGCTCTACCTCGAAAAACGGCGGAGCGCACGGGCCGGCGAGGAGATCGTATTCCTGAACAACCGCGGCGGTCAGCTCACCCGGGTGATGATCTTCACCATCCTCAAAGAGGCCGCCCGGCGGGCCGGGATCACCAAGCGCATCAGCCCACACACCTTCCGCCACTCGTTCGCCACGCACCTGATCGAAGGCGGCGCATCGATCCGCCAGGTGCAGGAGATGCTGGGGCACGAGAGTATCCTGACGACCGAAATATACACCCATCTCGACCGCGAGCATCTGCGCCGCACGGTCGAAGAGCACTTGCCGATATAACCGGAACGATTTTTTATAATCGACCAATCTGATCGCTGTCGACCGCCGCCCCCACGGCCTTCGGCCGTGTTTACACACCTGACCCCACCCCGTCCCTCCCTCAGGGAGGGAGATGGCGCACGTTTCGCCCGGACAGGGCACTCTCACAGCCGGCGGATTTGCGACCGGGGGGTCAGCCGCAGCGATTCGTAGTCGAGCCCCGAGATCACGACCAGCACGCCGCCGGGCGTCACGATCCGTGCGAGCAGTTCGGGCAGCGGCGTCGCCGAGTCCCGGCAAAGGCGTTCGAAAGCCGCGCGGCAGTCGGACGGGAAACCGGGGACCAGCAGTCCCGCATAGAACTCCGTGGCCGCGAGGCGGTCGGGTTCGGCACAACTTTCGGCCGAAAGCACACGGCCGTCGGAAGCGAGCGTCAGCAGCGGATTGCGGACGACGCCCCCGGGAGTCCAGAGGAGGTTAGAGGCTATCCGCCGGGTTGGCTGCACGGAAGAATTCATCGGCGAAAATACGGATACCGAGCTGTTGTTCGTAGAGTTTTTCGACCGCCGTGCGCGTCGGAGGCGTGTATTCGACCTTCAGGTCGGTGACCGTCACCGAGGGGCGCTGGGGCTTGCCCGTGAAGTTCAGGAAGTCGATGCGCAGGCGGCGGTGAGACGAGTCGACGGCGAAACGGCGCGAGAAGGTCTCCTCGCGGTTGCGCCGCAGGGTCGTGGTATAAACCCCCGTGCGGGTGCTGTCGCGGCGTTCGAGCCAGGCGGAGCCCTTGAGCCCCCGGTCGTTGCGGTCGAGCGAGTCGACGAGGTATCTGAGCGTGAGCTGGTAGTCGCCCGGCTCGACGTCGAGCGAGAAACTCAGTCGCGCCGTATCGGCCAGCGACCGCACGCGGATCATCGAGTCGGCCAGCACGGTCCGGGTGAAGGTCCGGCGGGCCACGTTGTCGATCGTGTCGAGCACGGCGACTTCGCGGTTATAGAATTTGCCCTCCCGTTCGAGCATCTCGATAGCCCGCTCGACGACGTCGCCCAGGCGGGCGCTCTTGCGCTTCGAGAAGTTGCCGATGGTGTAGTGCACGTCGTCGGTCGTATAGCCGTAGCGGGCGAAAATCGGCTCGTAGATGCGCAGCGAGTCAGTCCGGACATTTTCGTTGCCGACGTAGGCGTTGGTCAGGAAAGCGTCGTGGAAAATCTGCGCCAGCTTGTCATCGGGGATGATCTTGTGGCGGGCACAGGCGGCGAAAAGCATCACCAAGGCAGCGGAAGCCGTTATACGGAGGAATCGGTTCATATCATGCGTTGTTTTTTATCATACTGCGCACCGTGACGCCCGACAGCACGACTGCCACCGAGGCGAAAGCGGCAAGAACGGCCAGCAGGTCGGCGAAACGGAATTCGACGGGGTAGCTCTTCGTGAGGAACGTTTCGGCGGGAATCTCGATCAGCCCGAAATGCTGCTGCACGAGGCTCGCGCCGACGCCCAGCACGACACCTGCGGCAGCCCCCAGGCCGCATATCAGAAATCCTTCGGTGCGGAACACGGCCCGCACCAGCCTCGTGTCGGCCCCCAGCGCCCGAAGCGTCGCGATGTCGCCGCGTTTCTCGACGATCAGCATGGCCAGCGCACCCACCACCGAGAACGAGGCGATGACGAGCACCAGCAGGGCGATGAAGAAGATGCCCCACTTCTCGTAGGTCATGATGCGGTAGAACGAGGCGCGGAGTTCGTCGCGT
>CATKXN010000192.1 GCA_949840605.1 uncultured Alistipes sp. | reverse complement strand
GTGGATGATGATCGACGCCGCACGCCGCGCGTCGGCCTATCAGGTCGTGGCCGTGGTGCCCTACTTCGGCTGGGCGCGCCAGGACCGCAAGGACCGTCCCCGCGTGCCGATCGGCGCCAAGCTGGTGGCCAACATGCTGATGGCCGCAGGCGTCGACCGCGTGATGACGATGGACCTGCACGCCGACCAGATCCAGGGATTTTTCGACGTTCCGGTCGACGCGCTCTACGCCAGCGGCATCTTCGTACCCTACATCAAGAGCCTCAACATCGAGGACCTCTCGATCGCGGCTCCCGACATGGGCGGCGCCAAACGCGCCAACACCTACTCCAAACTGCTGGGAACGCCGATCATCATTTCGCACAAGGAACGCGCCAAGGCCAACGTCGTGGGCAAGATGACCGCCATCGGCGACGTGGAGGGCCGCAACGTGCTGATCGTGGACGACATGATCGACACCGCCGGCACGATCTGCATGGCCGCCGACATGCTCATGGCCCGCGGAGCGAAGAGCGTCCGCGCCGCCATCACCCACCCGGTGCTTTCGGGCCCGGCCTACGAGCGCATCAACGACAGCGCCCTCGAGGAGGTGATCGTGACGGACACCATTCCGCTCAACCCCGACAAGGACCTGCACAAATTCACCGTCCTGTCGGTCGCCGACCTCTTCGCCGACGTCATCGAGCGGGTGCACAACTACAAGGAAATCTCGTCGATATTCTCCAAATAGGGAAACGGCGCCACAGACGAAAATCCCCCGGACCTAAGCGAGGTTCCGGGGGATTTTCCGTTCACGGGGAACAGACTACCCCGCTTTTTCGACGCCCTTGGTGCGGGTGCGGACATACTCCGTGGGCAGACACCCGACGTGCTTCTTGAAGCTCGTGGCGAAGTACGACGGGGAGTTGAAGCCCACCATCGAGCTGATCTCCGAGATCGAGTATTTGCGGTCGAGCAGCAGTTTGCAGGCGTAGTTGAAGCGGATCTTGCGGATGAACTTCGTGGCCGACTCGCCCGTGATGGACTTCATCTTCAGGTGGAGATTCGAACGGCTCATGCAGAGCGCCTTGCTGAAATCGTTCGACGAGAACTCCTCGTTGTCCATGTTCTCCTCGACGATGCGGATGGCTTTTTTCAGAAACTCCCCGTCCATCGAGTTGGAGGTGATCTTGTCGGGGTCGATCTCCGCGTCGTCCGAATAGTAGTGGCGCATCCGGTAGCGGGCCTTCAGCAGGTTCTGGACATTGGCCGCAAGCAGCGAGATCGAAAGCGGCATCGGCAGGTAGCTGTCGGCTCCGGCCTCGATGCCCGTGATCTGCTCCTCGACGCTGCCCTCCGCGGCGAGAAGCACCACCGGGATATGGCAGGTGCGGATGTTCTGCTTCACCGCCTGGCAGAGTTTCAGCCCGTCGAGCCCCGGCAGCATGCGGTCGGCGATGATGACGTCGGGCTCCAGCGTCTTGAGCCTTTCGATGGCTTCGTTGCCGTCGGCAACCGTCTCCACGTTGTAACGGGCCCTGAAATGGCCGGCGATGTAACGCGCGACCTCGGCATTGGACTCGGCGACGAGGATCGAGCCGCGTTTCTCCTCGGGAGCCTCCTCGTCGGGAGCGAAATCGCCGTCTCCGCCCGACCACTCCTCGGGCAGGAACTTCTCGGCGTCGCGGATGATCGAGGCGCGCACGTCGTGCTCCCCGGCGCGTTTTTCGTCCGGATAGACCCCGATGTCGTCGGGCAGCGTGATGGTGAACTCCGAAAAACGCCCCGGCTCGCTCCGCAGCGAAATCGAACCCTCGTGCAGTTCGACGATGCGGCGGACGATCGACAGCCCGATGCCGGACCCGGCGTGCGATTCGCTGACCTGGTAAAAACGTTCGAAGATGCGCTCCTGCTGGTCGGGCGGGATGCCGATGCCGGAATCGCGGACCGCGAGGCGGAAACACCCTTCGCCGCGCTGCAGGGAGACGCGGATGATGCCGCCGTCGGGCGTGAACTTGAAGGCGTTCGAAAGCAGGTTGGTGAGCATCATTTCGAGGAACATCCGGTCAACGGGCAGCGCCTCGCCCCGCAGTTCGGAGCTGAGGATATAGTCCATGTCGCGGTTCTGGGCCACCTCCTCGAACATCGAGAAGACCTCGGCGACGATGGCGTCGACATCCTGCACGGCGACCTTCATCTTGAACATCTCCAGTTCGGCCTTTCGGTAGTCGAGCAGCTGGTTGATGATGTGCAACAGCTTGAGGCTGTTGCGGTAGATATAGTTCAGGCGCGAGGCGACGTATTTATCGGCCGTGCCGTGGTCGCGAATCTCCTGCAGGGGCGAGAGGATCAGCGTCAGGGGCGTGCGCAGTTCGTGCGAAAGGTTGATGTAAAAGCGGATTTTCTCCTGGCTGAGCTGGCCGATGGACTCCTTTTCCAGACGCTCCACGCGCAGCTGCATCTTCATCTTGATGCGTCCCAGCAGCGCCGCCACGACGCCCCCGACGAATCCCAGCGCCAGCAGCGCCCACAGAATCTTCGCCGCCAGGGTCTGCCACCACATCGGCAGCACGCGGATTTCGACCGTCGCGGGCTCGTCGTTCCAGCGTCCGTCGTTGTTCGCCGCACGGACCTTGAAGACATAGTGTCCGGGCTTGAGGTTCGAGTAGTTGGCTTCGAGGTGCGACGTTTCGTACCAGCGGGTGTTGAATCCCTCCAGCTTGTAGGCGAAGGTGTTGCGGCCTCCGGCCAGCGGATTGACCGCCACGAAGCGCACCGTGAAGATGTTACGCACCGAAGGGAACGCCGCCGTGACGACACGCCCCGCGGCATCGCGTTCGATGCGCACGCGGCGGTCGCCGTCCGAATCGGCCACGTCGACGCCCGTGATCTGCGGCGCGGGCGCAAAGGGATTGTCCACGAGGTCGTGGGGCCGGAACCAGGTGACGCCGCCGATGCCTCCGAACCAGAAAAATCCGTCGCGGCTCCGGCAGTAGGAGTAGATGTTGAACTGGTCGTTGGCGATGCCGTCGCGCAGGGAGTAACGGCGGAACGTGTTCTTCTGCGTATCAAAACAGGCCAGTCCGTTGTTGGTCGAAATCCACAGCCGCGCCAGCTCGTCCTCGAGGATGCCGTAGACGAAATCGTTGGGCAGCCCGTCGGCCACGGTGAAGCGCGTGAAGGAGTTGTCCGAGGCGTTGTAGCGGAAAAGCCCCTGCCGGGTGCCGACCCAGATATTACGGTGCGAGTCCTCCGCGACGCACATGACTGAAATATCCTGGCGGGGGGGGGAATTTCCGTTCTTCGCCAAAGTCGGTTCGCAGGCCATGACCTGCTTCACCCCGGGCTGCCAGAGGTAGAGCCCCGCCCCGGTGCCGATCCACACGCGGCGTTTCGAATCGCGGAAGAGCGTCGTGATCTGCAGCGATCCCAGTTTGGATTCATAATCGGTGCAGGGGTGGCGCGAAAAGCGTTCCGCGGCGGTGTCGAACGACAGCAGGCCGTTGAGCGTGCCGACCCACAGGGTGCCGTCGCCGCCGTCGAGCAGCGAATAGCAGCTGTTGTTGATCGGGATCGAGGCGTTGACCGAGTAGTGGCGCGAGCGCCGCGTCGCGGCGTCCATCGAGCTCAGGCCCCCGGCGTGGGTGCCGATCCACACGCGGCCGCGGCCGTCGGGAAGCACGCATTTGACGTTGTTCGACAGCAGGGCCCCGTTGGCGGTGTTGAACTCCGAGAAACGCCCCGTGCGGCGGTCGTAGAGGTTCACGCCGTCGTCATTGGTCCCGATCCAGAGGCTTTCCGACGAGGGGTCCTCGATGATGCAGCTTACCGTATTGTCGCCCAGCGAATTGCGTGCCGGATCGTGGCGCAGGACCCCGAAACGCCGGGCCAGCGGGTGGTAGTAGTTCACCCCGCCGTAATAGGTCCCGAGCCAGACGCCCCGCTGGGCGTCGATGAAGATGGA
>CATKXN010000191.1 GCA_949840605.1 uncultured Alistipes sp. | reverse complement strand
CATCGGCAGCACGCCCGACACCGGGTCCGAAGTCATCTCCTCCGGAAACACCCGGGCCATCTTCGCCCGGCGGGAGAGCGCCGCGGCGTCGGGCAGCGTCTCTCCGGCGAACGCGGAAGCCGACGCGGCGGACCTGCGGGTCTGCGTCACCACGCCCGCATTGCGGATGACGTTGATCAGCAGCAGGTGCTGCATGGCGATATTGGCTTCGGTGGACTCCCGGCCCGCGGCGACGTCGCGCAGGATATAACGGTAGAGATCGTCCATCGCATCGTCCTGCGTATAGGGGTCGTCCGACTTGGAGGCGCTCAGATCGAGCGTCGAAAGGCTTTTGAAGATCACGTCGCTGAGCATGTCGCGGCAATATTCGCCCAGCGACACCACCTCCACCACGTCCTTGTTGAGCCGTTCGTTGTCGAGCCACGACATGTCTTCGAGCCGTTCGAGCATGAATTGCAGCGCCCGGCGCTGCAGGTCGCGGGGAACGGAAACGTAGGTCGGCAGCGCGTCGCCCTCGTACTTCTCGTTCAGATAGACGCCCCCGAGGTTGGCCGAGACGCTGACGAACGCATAATAGAGCTGGTTCATCACGCTAGCCTGCACGAGCGACCGGAACGTATAGTCGGCATCCTCCGCCCCGATCCATTCGTCGGCGTGCTTCATCACATAGGCGTAATTGGCGAACTCGTAGGCCGCGGACCGGACCGGATCGTCGCCCAGGTTGTAGGGCATCGACCGGGGATCGAGCGCCACGGCCACGGGAGGAGGCGTATAGAGGCACATCGGGTCGCTGCGGCGCGCGACGATGCGGCGGTCGAGCTCCGCCACCTCGTCCTCGGGCGTCGCGGCGCCCGGAACGGGCCGGTAGAGCCAGTCGACGACGTACTCGTCGTAGACGCCCGGTCCCTGCTGCATCAGGACCACGCCGCGCTCCTTGTCGCCCGGCTGTGCGACCAGGTTGTAAGGCAGTTCGTCCATGATCGAGGCCGATATCCCGAACCGCTGCGTGAAGGAGGGCGAACGCAGCGAATCCACCGGCACGCAGTACGAACCCGCATAGTTGACCGCAAGGCCCAGGCAGGCTCCGGCATGGCGCGCCACGTCGGCCGCCAGCGCCTTTCCGAACAGCTCCGGGGACATCTTCACCCGGCGTGCGTCGGGATCGGCGGCGCCCAGCTGCACGAAGAGGTCGGTGCGTATCCGCGAGGTCACGTTGTGCGGGATGCAGATCGTCGCACTGAGTATCTCACCGCTGCGGGGATCGATGCGCGCGGAACTCGAAAGGCTCTCCCCCATCGTGTTGGCGTACTTGACGCACGAGAACTTGATGTCGTTGGGATCGAACGCCGCATCGTCGCGCGGATAGGGCCGCACCTGCACCGCATCGCGGTAGCCGATCTTCTCGAAAGCCGCATTCCAGCTGAGCAGGCCCCGCCGGATCGCATCATACCACCCTGCCGGGAACGTGTCGTCGACATAGAAGACGACGGGGCGTTCGGGCGTCGTGAGCTTCCCGGCCGCGAACGCCGCGGGGTCGGAGGGTTTGAGGTTCCATCGGCAAGCATAATAGACTGCCTTGGCCTCCTGCTCCCGGTCGCTGAACTTCACGAAGGCCACGGGGACCGTGCCGATGCGGGAGTCGCACAGCCGCGGCATCATCACCTCGCGCGGCAGCAGCATCAGCGAACGGCGCGCAAGGGCCGTATAGGGCGTGTCCTTGTTGATGAGGTAACCGCCGAAACGGGTCGTCAGCGTGAACGAGAGCGAGCTGAGCACCGACACGTTGTCGGCGAAAGCCTCCACACCGCTCAGCAGCGAACATCCCGCCACGTAATTGACCGTCGTGGAGAGGAATCCGCCGAAACTGTTGATGCCGTAGGGATCGTGCGGCCGCATCGCCGGAGCGCCGTTCACGAAGAACGACGTGGCCTCGAAAACCGACGAACCGTCGGGCGCCTTGCACTTCACGGGGAACGAGGCGATCACCGGGTTGATGTTGCTGCGCCGCACGGCCCGCGCCATCAGGCTGTCGCCCTCGACCAGCACGCCGGCATGCACGCGTCGCAGACAGATGAGCGAATCGCTGCGGGTGAAGACCACGTGGAGCGGGTCGCGGGGCTGCTGTCCGGCGAAGCCCTCGCCGGGGTCGGAACTCTCCTCGATGGCCGTGCCGAGCAGCATCTCGCGCCCCAGCAGCGAATCGGGCAGTTCGACGTAGAGTTTGTTGCCCTCGAACATGTGGAGGGTCATGAAGCCCCGGACCGTAGTCACGCGCTTATCCTTGAAGAGCTTTTCATAGGCGGAAAGCGGTTTGGGCGCCTCCGTCGTCCCGGACGCGGATTTCTTTTTGCCGCGGGCCGCCGAAGCCGGCCCGGGAAGCAGCGTCAGGCCCCCGGCCAGCAGGACGGAAAGGAGGGTCAGCAGGGCTGTCGGTAAAAATCTTCTCATCGCCGTCTCGCTTATTTCAGGGTTTTCTCGATATTGTGCAGCATCAGCGCATAGTGCATCCGCGTCTTCTGCGAACCGCTGTTCACGCGGCTCTTGAGCAGGCGCTGCACGCGCAGCAGGTTGGCGTAGTTCTCGGCCTCGAGCGACTGCTTGACGACGTAGAGGATGCGCGGCGGATTGTAGCCCGAAACCGGCCCCGGATCAGCCCCTGCGTGCGAATGCACGTGCTCCGAGCCGCAGTAGCAGAGGTTGTCGGTCATGGACTGGTAACCCCGCAGGCACTCCGGGACGGCGATGGCATAGGGATCGAACCCGATCTCTTCGCCCGGTCCGCCGGCGAAGGCTTTCGGCACGGCGCCCGTGCCGGCGTATTTCAGCCCGGCGGCCTTGCAGACGGTCAGCAGGTATTCGCGCTGGATTATCATCTGCTCCTCGGTGGGGTTCCTGCCCTGCACGGTGGGTTTCCAGACGAAATCGTAGATGTCCTTCATGCAGGCCTCGACGGTGTAGGGGTCGTCGGAGAGCTGTGCGGAATTCTCGACCTTCACGGCGCTCATGATCACGGCGCGGATGATGGCGATCTGCATGTAGGCCTTGGGGGAGCCCATGAACTGGATGTTGCGCATCAGCCCCTCGTCGTCCAGCCAGTCCAGGTCGCCCAGCTGGCCGAGCAGGAACAGCACGGCGGCGCGCTGACGCTCCCTGGGGACGCTCCGGTAGGCGTCGACCGGGTCGCCCACGTGCTTCTCGTTGAGATAGATGCCGCCCACGTTGGCGAACACGTGGCCGATGTAGCGGATATACTGGCTGACGATGCCCTTGTAGATGTCGGTCCGGTAGGAGTAGTCGCGGTCCTCGTCCTTCACCCAGTCGTTCAGGTTGGCGAGGATGGAGCGCAGGTTGCGGATGCCGTATTCCGAGGCCTTCACGGCGTCGTCGCCCAGGTCCTCGGTCTGCGAACGGGGATCGAGCACGGCGCCCTGCTGCTTGCCGTAGCGGAGCACGGGATCGGCGGCGGCTTCGGTGATCCACCGCGACGTGATCTTGTAGACCTCCTCGGGCGACGCGGCGTCGAAGACCGGCGTATAGAGCCATTTGACGGCATAGTAGTCGTAGACGCCGAAACGGGGAGGCGTCATCCGCACGCCCCGCTCCATGTCGCCCGGCTGGGCCACGTAGTTGAAACGCGCGTAGTCCATGATCGAGGTAGTCGTGCCGTATTTCTGCGTATACGTCGGCGAGCGGAGCGAATCGACCGGAATGACGGCCGAAGCGCTCATGTTGTGCATGAACCCCAGGCAGTGGCCGACCTCGTGGGTCACCACGTAGCGCAGGGCGTCGTCCAGCACCTCGCGGGGCAGCTTCACGCTGCGGACCGACTTGTCGGCCTGGGCCGTCTGGATGAAGCGCCAGTTGTTCACCAGCTTGACGATGTCGTGGAACACGTAGACCGAGGCGTTGACGATCTCGCCGCTGCGCGGATCGACCCACGAGGGCCCCATGGCGTTGGAAATGCCGATCGGA
>CATKXN010000190.1 GCA_949840605.1 uncultured Alistipes sp. | reverse complement strand
GGGGCACCGCCGTCAGGGTGCAGCCGGTATGATCCGTCAGGATGACGCGGTCGCACGAGGAGCCTTGCAGAGGCCGATTGGCCAAGGCTCCTTGTACCTCGATGGAACCTCGGGGCAGCTGCTCCGTGCCGTCGTCGTGGACGTACGCATGGATCACATTGGCATAGCTGTGTGCGAACCGGTATGTCCGGCTGAATCCTCCCGCGTCGGATGCCGTGACCGTATAGACCAGGCGGGCGTTCGTCTCGTCGAAGAGGTCGGGGCAGTATTCCACCCCGTAGCGTGCGGCTCCAGCTCCCGGAACCGAAAACTCAAGGGGATATTGAACCGAAACCCCGTTCATGCGGAGCGCGTCGGCATCCCCCTGTTCGATGTCAATGCGGAGATGAAGCGGCTGGTCGTCATCCCGGCTTTCGATGTCGACATAAAGGCTGCGACCGCCGTCCTGCGTGCAGTATCCGTCGATCGCGGCCTCCTCCAGATCGTCCCATATGCGGAGGATGTAGGAGGATATGCGCGTGTCGACTTCGTTGTCGCCCTGGATCGTGATGGCGAGGGTGTGGCTCGCGTTGGGCCGGACGTTGAAATCCGAAGTGGCGTTCTCGCCCAGATAGATGCGATAGGCCAGCACCTTCTCGCCGCGTGTCGCGCGGATCAGGAGATAGGTGGCGTTCTCGGGGGCGTTGCCGCGGTTCTTGAACTGCGGGTCGACGATGGCGGGATTCGTCCCCTGCGCGTTGGGCGGCAGGTAAAGGATGCCCGAGGCTCCGCGTCCCGAAAGCATCGTGTCTGACGTGTCGGTATAGCCGTCGGCCTGGGGCATGTCGTCGTCGAAAAGAGAGACCGACTTCGGCACGGAGCACACGCGTACCGAGTGCAGCTCGATGTCGGCGGGCACGACGGCGATGTCGTAGGCCACCTTCGCGACCCGGCGGCGGAGTTCGAGCGGCGGGAGTTCGACAGCGGCTTCCTGTGATGAGCGTATCGTCGCGTCGAGCCGCCCCGCCATCGGCAGGTCGGCATAGTCGGGGGCGTAGGCGACGGTGCAGGCCGCCAGCTCTGCCGACGGGAGGTCACCCATGTCGCGGTGCCTGTTGGCGACGGCGCAGAGCGTGTAGTCGCCCGGCGGGCACTCGAAGCGCAGGGTCGCGGCGCTCTGGTAGCGGTGCAGAACGACGGCCCCGGCTTTGTTGCAGAGGTAGAAGTTCAGATCGCGGATGGCGTTTTCGTCGGTCGAGCGGGTCGAGGCCGTCATGCCCTCGGGGCGCACCGTCAGCCGGACGTCGAGCATGGAGGGAAAAGCGCACTCCTCTTCCGCGCCGGAGGCGCACCCCCAGAAGCCCGACAATGCCGCCAGCAGGGTCAATATCAATAATCGGTTGTTCATGGTCGTAGGATTTAATGGTTGGCAGAGGTTCAGCCGGCCAGGACATATTCGATCATCCCGTTGTCCGATGCCGACTGCGAGAAAGCCACCTCCGTGTTCAGCAGCGAGAACAAGGCCTCGGGAACGGGGTCGATGCAGAGCGTATCCCCGCCGGTCGTCGTGCCCGCCCTTATCCGCACGTTCAGCTCATAGGTGCGGATGGTGGAGAGACCGCTCGGGGCCTCGAAGATCACGGTGGGCCGGACCGAGAGCATCAGCTCCTCCGGGACGGGGGCCGTGCATTCGACGTCGGCCGTAAGGCTCGGTTCGGCGGTGAGGCGGCAGTCGACCGAGAAGAGTGTGCGGGTCTTGACGCCCCGGACCGAGGCGTCGAAGCTGCGGCTCTCGCCCCGCTCGTCGGTAACCGTCACGGAGTAGGGATCTTCGCCGACGCGCTCGGGACGGATGCGCAGTGCGTGGTCACCGTTCGCATCCACCGTGTATTCCGTCACGGGATCGGTGTTGGACGTCAGATTCTGAAAGAAGGTAGGCACGCCCTCGATGCGGACGTTGTAGGTCCCGGTGTAGCCGGGCTGGTCGATCCGAATCTCTCTGCGCGCGCTCGTAGGCGGTCAGCTCGGCCCGGTCATGGCGGACGGAGACCTCCAGCGGCACTGTGAGCGGCTTGAAAAAGAGATAGAGTACTTTCGGTCCATACACCGGATCATGGGGACAAGTCGAATCGAAAGACACCTCTCCTGAATGGCCGGGTGAAATACACCAGCAGTCGGCGCGGTAGCCCGCATCGGGTACAGCTTCGAGAGTAATCGGCTCGCTCGTGCAATAAACGGCATCGTACAGGGCCGAGATGGTTTCGTGTTCGACAATTCGCAGCGCATCCTTCGATTCGACACGGCCGAATATGCTTCGAGGTCCGTTTTGCCATGTTCGATAAACCTTTACGACATAGGCGAAAGCGTACTCGAACTCATATCGCCCGACCTCGCCGTACTTGTCCGCGACGGTCAGCGTAAACTTCAGCCGGGCGGTGTCACGCGTGAAGGTCTCGGGGAAATAGGCTATCGGCCTATACGATACGTTGGATGCGAAATCGTATTGCTGCGGTATATCATATATTTTCCCACAAACCTGACAATATGCGGCATCGCCCTCTTCGAGCGTAAAGACGCCCTGCACCTGCATATCGTCGTAGTGTCCGGTCAGACGGACGCACAGCTCTCCGTCGAGACTGTCCAGCAGGAACCCGTCCTGCGGCACGCTGCGGGTCGCCATCTCGACGTCGAGGGAGTACTGGCGCAGCCGCAGGTCGTTGTCTCCGAGGATACGGATGCGGAGCGTATGGACCGTGTTGGACCGCACGTTGAAGTCCGAGGTGTCGTTCTCGCCCAGATAGACGTAGTAGTCGAGGACCTTGCCGCCGCGCACAGCGCGGATATGCAGGCAGGTGGCATCTTCGGGCGCATTGTCGGGATTTTTCTCTTCGGGTGAGGTAATTGAGGAGAGCACGCCCTGACAGTTGGGAAGCATGTAAAACGAACCCTGTACGGAAGAGCCGTCTTCGGCAGCCGCCACAAGCTCATTATCGAGGAAATCGCTCGGGCGGAACCCCTCGACAAAAGGGCGATAGTGCACCGGCAGGTTCATCGCCTGCACGGAGCGAATTTCGATGTCGGCCACCGATTCATCGACTTGGATGTCGTAGTCGACCCGCGCGACGGCGCGGCGCACTTCGAGAGCCGGTAGCTGCACCGTGCCGCATGCGTTCGGAATGGTGATCCGTTGCTTGGCGGTCATCAGAAGGTCGTCTGCCTCCGGACGGTAAAGCGTAGTATAACTCTCCAGTATCTCGACGGTCGGATTTCCCATATCCGTATGGGCATTTGCCACAACGTAGAGCGTATAGTCGCCCGGTACGCACTCGAAGCGCAGGGTCGTAACGGTCTGATAGCGATGCAGCATAAGGCTGCCGGTTCCGCTGTAGAGATAGAAGTTCAGATCGCGGATGGCGTTCTCGTCCGTCGAGCGGGTGACATGGTTCGGATTTTCGGGCGCGATGCGGATCTCGACTGCGACCTTCCCCGACGGACAGCACTCCGGCTCGTCATCGTAGATGCAGCCGCCCAGACCGCAGCAGGAAGCGAGCAGCGCGAATATCAAGAAACGGTATTTCATGGTTTCGGGATTTTAAGAAAATGCCGCCTCCGCCCGAAGACGGAAGCGGCGGATTCGGAAGGTGGATTAGGCACCCAGCTCGACGTTCTGCGTAACGGGTGTCTCCCAGTCGGCGACGGAAACCGACACGGCGCACTCCTGCCCCACGAGGCCCGTAATGTTGGCCGCGATGCGGTAGTAGCCGTTGCGGAGGATCTCACCGGCCGCCTTGCCCGCAAGTTCGATGCTGTACGTCACCTCCGAGCGGTCATTTGTTGTCGCGGCATTGCCGTCCATGTCATAAGTGGCTTTGATTTCAAGAAGCACGCGGTTGCCGGCGGTCAGGGCTCCGTTCTCATAGATATAGAACAGGCTGTTGTATTTTCCCGAGGCTGCTGCGGGTGTCTGATTGTGGGTGAAAGTCATCGCACCGGTCGAGGGTGCTGCA
>CATKXN010000189.1 GCA_949840605.1 uncultured Alistipes sp. | reverse complement strand
GTCGTTCATCCCGCTCATCATGGGATTCGGCTGCAACGTCCCCGCGATCATGGCGTCGCGGACCATCGAAAGCCGCAGCAGCCGTCTGATAACCATACTCATCACGCCGTTCATGTCGTGCAGCGCCCGAATACCGATCTACCTGCTGCTGACGGGGACGTTCTTCGCCGCGAACGCCGGGTCGGTGATGCTGGGGCTCTACGTGCTGGGCGTCGTGCTGGCCGTCGTCACGGCACGGCTGATGCGGCGGTTCCTCTTCCCGGTGGACGAAACGCCGTTCGTGATGGAGCTCCCGCCCTACCGCCTCCCGACGTGGAAAACGACCCTCACGCACATGTGGGACAAGTGCGCGCAGTATCTCAAAAAGATGGGCGGCATGATCCTGATCGCCTCGGTGATCGTCTGGTTCCTGAGCTATTATCCCCGCACGGACGCGGCGGCCGGAACCGAAGCGCATTACGAAAATTCCTATCTGGGACGTCTGGGCAAGGGTTGCGAACCGGTGTTCAGCCCGCTGGGATTCAACTGGAAAGCCAGCGTGGCCCTGCTGTCGGGGCTTCCGGCCAAGGAGATCGTGGTGTCGACGCTGGGCGTGCTCTACTCCGAAGGCGCCGCGGCGACGCCCGCCGGGACGGAGATCATCGGCGGCGCGGACGGTCCGACCGGAATCGTCATCGCGGAATCCGCCGCGGAAGAGTCCTCCGAGAAGGCGGAGACGGCTTCGCTGCCGCAGCGGCTGCTGGCGAGCGGCGATTTCTCGACCGCTTCGGCGCTGGCGTTCCTCGTCTTTATCCTGCTCTACATTCCCTGCATCGCCACGGTGGTGGCCATCGGTTCCGAAGCCGGGTGGAAATGGGCCGCAGCGTCGGTCGTCTACAACACGGCGGCGGCCTGGTTCGCGGCGTGGATCGTCTACCGCATCGTTTCGATATTCTGAACGATGAACTGGCAGGATTATATCGTATGGGCCATCGGGATCGCGGCGGCGGCAGCCGCGGCCATGAAGCTGTGGAGGCTCGCGTGCGGAAAGCGCCGGGGTGGCTGCGCTTCCTGCGCGTCGGAACAATGTCCGCTGAAAAAGCTCAACCGAAAGAATTAAACCCTATCTTTGCGGCCGCAAACAAGAACGAACGTGGTCGGACTTTTCTACATCCTGCTATTCTGGCTCATCGGCAACGCGCTGAGCCTTGCGACCGGAGGTTATGTCTCGGGAAACATCATCGGCATGATCCTCCTCTTCGCGGCGCTGTGCCTGCGCTGGGTGCGGCCCGAAACGGTACGCCCCGCAGCGCGCTTCCTGCTGGGGGCCATGGCGCTCTTCTTCGTGCCCTACGGCGTAGGGCTGATGGATTCCTACCGCGTGATCCTCGAAAACCTCGGGGCCATCGTCGTCTCGGGAATTGTCTCGACGATCATCGTGCTCCTCATCACGGGCAAGACCTTCCAGAGCCTGAACCGCCGCGCCCGCCTGCGGCATATCAAACACCTCCGCCACGATGCCTGACACCTCATTCCTCTCTTCGGACCTCTTCCTGCTGACCCTCACCGTGGGGCTCTACTGTCTGGGCGGCGCGATCTACCGCCGCACGCGGCTGCCGTTGCTGCATCCCGTACTGCTGACCTTCGTCGCCGTGATCGTCTTCCTGCGCTGCGCGGGAATCGGCTACGCGCGCTATCAGGAGGCGACGGGTGTGCTCAATTTCGCCCTCGGGATGTCGGTCGTGGCGCTGGGATACCTCCTCTACGAACAGCTGGAACGCCTGCGCGGAAGCCTGCTGCCCGTGGGCGTCGCCACGCTTGCGGGATGCGTCGCGGGGGTGCTGAGCGTGGTCTATATCGCCATGGCGTTCGGCGCCGAACGCCCGATACTGACCTCCATAGCCCCCAAATCGGTCACGGTGCCGATCGCCGTGTCGGTTTCGGGACCGCTGGGCGGCAACGTGTCGGTCACGTCGGTGGTGGTTTTCTGCGTGGGGATTTTCGGCAGCATCTTCGGCGAATGGATCCTGCGCCGATGCGGAGTCCGCGACCCCGAGGCGCGGGGATTCGCGCTCGGAGCCGCCGCACACGGCATCGGAACGGCCCGGGCCATCGAGATCGGAGCCGCCGAGGGAGCGCTGAGCGGGTTGGCAATGGCCCTGATGGGACTTGCGACGGCGCTGCTGATGCCCCTGATGGAGAAGTATCTGTACTGAGGAAAAATCTTTTTACAAAAAGTTTTTTATATTCTGCGATATATAGTAATTTTGCGCCCGATTCGACAAAAGGCACAAAATTAGGTTAATATGGAGTGGTTGTATACCCTGTTCTTCGGCAACGGCATCGCCCATGCCGTACTTATTTTCGCGTTGGTAATCACCATCGGCATCCTGATGGGAAAAGTCAAAATCGGAGGCATCTCGCTGGGCGTCACGTGGATATTGTTCATCGGCATTCTCTTCAGCCATTTCGGGATGACCGTCGACGGCGAAGTGAGGCACTTCGTGCAGGAATTCGGACTGATCCTTTTCGTCTTTTCGATCGGCCTGCAGGTCGGACCGGGATTCTTCTCGTCGTTCAAGCACGGCGGCGTCACCCTCGTGGGATGCGCCGCGGCGATCGTCCTGCTGGGCGTCGCAACGGCCTATGTCATCCACATCGTGACGGGGACGCCCATTCCGACGATGGTCGGCATCCTTTCGGGCGCCGTGACCAACACCCCCGGACTGGGAGCCGCACAGCAGGCCTATGCCGACGCCTCGGGATTCAGCGACCCCAACGTCGCGCTGGGCTATGCCGTAGCCTATCCGCTGGGCGTCGTGGGCATCATCTTCTCGATGATATTCATCCGCTATGCCCTGCGCGTGAAATTCGAAAAGGAGGACGAAGCGCTGGCCGCACTGGCCAAGGAGCAGAAATTCGCCGAGAAAGTCTCCGTGGAGTTCACCAACGCGATGCTCGACGGACGCACGGTGGGATACATGCGCGATTTGGTCAACCGTCAGTTCGTGATCTCGCGCATCCGGCACGCCGACGGGGAGATCACGATGGCCGACGCCGACAGCGTGCTCCATCTGGGCGACAAACTGTGGATCATCTGCCAGGCCGAGGACGTAGAAGCCGTCGTGGCCTTCTTCGGGCACCGCGTGGAGCTCACCGACGAGGATTGGGGCAACAACACGCCCAACGCCGAGCTGATCTCGCGGCGCATCCTGATCACCAAATCGTCGATCAACGGCAAGAAATTCTCCGACCTCCGCCTGCGTACCAAATACGGCATCACGATCACCCGCGTCAACCGCGCCGGCGTGGATCTGATCCCCTACCAGGGGCTCGAACTGCAAGTCGGCGACCGCGTGATGGTCGTGGGACCTGAGAAGGCCGTGACGCAGGTGGCCGGCGTATTGGGCAACTCGCTCAAAAAGCTCAACCAGCCCAATCTGGTGACGATCTTCGTGGGCATCGCCCTCGGAGTGCTGCTGGGGTCGATCCCCCTGATGAATGTTCCGCAGCCTGTGAAGCTGGGTCTGGCGGGCGGTCCGCTGATCGTGGCGATCCTGATCGGACGCTTCGGGACCCATTTCCACCTGGTGACCTATACCACCATGAGCGCCAACCTCATGCTGCGCGAAATCGGCATCGCGCTGTTTCTCGCGGCCGTGGGAATCGGCGCCGGGGACGGATTCATCGACGCCATCGCGGACGGCGGTTACCGCTGGGTCGGCTACGGCGTGATCATCACGGTCGTTCCTCTGCTGATCGTCTCGCTCTTCGCACGGCTGAAACTGAAGATGAACTACTATACGCTGATGGGCCTGATCGCCGGCGCGATGACCGATCCCCCGGCGCTGGCCTACGCCAACGCCACGGCCGGAAACGACATGCCTGCCGTGGGCTATTCGACGGTCTATCCCGTGGTGATGTTCCTCCGGGTCCTGACTGCACAGATCGTCATATTGTTTGCAGTATATCAAAAAACGGCTCCGGCCGTTTTTTTTTTTAATTCAATTTTTT
>CATKXN010000188.1 GCA_949840605.1 uncultured Alistipes sp. | reverse complement strand
CTTTGCCGAACATTACGACGAACAACGGGAATTCTGGCACCGGGAAATCACGCGCTGTCTCGAAGCCTGCCGCGACGAAGAGCTGCTGCTTCCGGAGATCGACGCTCCGGCGTTCGCGGAGCGGCTGATGAGCACGCTCAACGAACTGCGTCTGACGGGCACGGTCCGTGAGGAACTCTATCTCTTCTGCCGCACCATTCTCCGCGGGGCGGCGACCCGGAAGGGTATCGAGCTGATCGACCGCCGGTAAAGCAGAACTCTCAGCCAAACGAAACGATCCGCAGGAAAATCCTGCGGATCGTTTCGTTATATTAGGATTCTAATAGATTCTCGCGGCATCGGCCTCTTCGAGATACCACTCGACGTGCTGCGTACCGTTCGACGAGGCCCAGTCCATGAAATATTTGTAGACATCGCGGATGTCTTCGGACTCGGCAGGGTAGCTGAACTCCCCGGGAATCATCAGCGCCCACATCATGTGGTTGTACTTGGCATCGCTGCCCTCCGCCATGTAGAACTTGTAGGGGTCCGAAGGCAGGAACGAACCCTTGCCGACAACGCCCGACGCAGTCGGCGCATAACCCGGCATGTGCACTTCGTTCGTGCGCGACTTCACGGCGATAAAGAAATTCATCTCCGAATCCTTCACCGCGGCGGCGTCCACCGGCTGCGAGAAGATCACCTTCGTCGTATGCTTCACGGTCAGCGAAGCGGGATGCCCCTTCCAGGTGTTCGACGTGCTCAGCAGCTCTTTCGTGCCGTTGAAGAACGGTATCACGGCGCATTCGCCCGGTTCGGGATTCTGCGAGGCGAACAGACCGCTGCCGAAACCTTTGTGCGACGACTCCGCCGATGCGATGTCGACGCTCGGCACCCGATCCATTTGCACGCCGCAGGCGATATCGTAGGTGGTTCCTGCGGCCCTCAGCTCCCAGTCGAACGTCAACTCGGAGACTTTGCCGCCGTCTTTCGAAATCATGCGGTCGATACGGCTCACGACAACGACGTCGTTCATGTCGTA
This sequence comes from uncultured Alistipes sp., assembly GCA_949840605.1. The sequence goes on along the minus strand of CATKXN010000188.1, from coordinate 3,000 downwards.
GTCGCCGAACCAGGGCCAGTTGTCCTCGAAGCAATAGGTGTAGACCTGTCCTTTCAGTTCCGAGTACTCATCCGGCTCCGGTTCCGGCTCGGGCGTCACGGGCGGCAGTCCGCCGTTGCAGACGCTCTCCGGGATGACGACAGTCTGCGACGAAACCTGATAGGCCGGGGCGGTGAACGCTTTCCGGTGAATCTGCCGGCCGTCGTAAACGACCTCCAGCATTCCCGAGAAATCATATCCCCACCACTCGCCGCGCGACGTTTTCTCTTTGATCACGAATACGCCCGGCTTCTGACCGGATTGCGCGTTGCCGACGATTTTCGCTCCGCTGTTCTCGAGCTCGTCCATAATGAACATCGCTCCGGAGGCAAGATTCGCGGTAGCGGATCCGAGCTTGACCTCTTCGGCCGTCAGCGCCGCATCGGCTGAAATGTTTATTTTACCGTTGGAAGCACTGATATTTTCGAAAACAGTAAGGCAGTTTACATAGAAGTCCGCATTGTCCGACATTTTCAGGTCCTCGCCCGTCAGGATGCCGCGTTGATAAAAAGCCACTTGATTGGTCAGCGAAAGATCGTCCACGCTCATCGAGGCCGTCTCCGTGTTGAAGAATCTCGTGGTGCCGTTCAGTTTCAGGTCGTCGTCGGCTGTGAACGTTCCCTTATTGACGATTTCAAGGCTCGAAACGTTGGCGGTTCCACTTCGAAAACTTCCCTTTTCGAAAACATAGACCGCAGGATGAATCAAATTATTGCCCGAAGCACTCGCAGCCAACTCTTCGACAAAGACGCTGCCGCCGGGAAGCACCACCAGCGACCCGCGCCCGACGGGAAGTCTGCCGAGCGTCAGTTTTCCGGCGACATACAACACCGGATTGCCGCCATCCGACACACCGTCCAACGTAATGTTCGCCGTAATTTCGACGCCCTGCGGAATGTAGTATTCCGCATCGGCCAACGGAGACATCCGGGAGGGATTGGACGAAATCGTTCTCGAGGCATCGAAATCCGAAGCCGAACGCATCGGCATCTCGGTATAGTCGTGCTGGCCGCCCTCACCGGCACGCGTCGCAACACCCCGGATCTTCGGGATCGACGCATCCAGGCTCTTCATCGCAGCCGCAGCTATCGCAACCGCATCCTTGACCGGTGCCGACTGTACGGATTTCATGCCGTCGGGCAGCGTAGTCTGTACATAGAGATTCTCAACGCCCGCAGGCAGCGTAATAGCCGTACGGAACATGGCGGAGGTTTTTGCGACGCCTTTGGCCACCAGATTCTCCTCCGTAAGAATCGGCGAAGCGTAAACGCCGACAACGGCATAGTCGGGTGCCGCCCCCTCCACAACAGGAGCCGCAACCGTTACAGATACATCCCGAATTGTTTTCCAGTCGAATTCCGCTGGAATGATTCCGGAAGGTTCATTCGGGGATTTACCGCCTCCGTCAGCATCCTTCTGACAGGACGACGCGGCCAGGGACACCGCCGCCAGCAGCAGACAAATTCTTCTCATAGTCACCTATTTAGATTCCTTATTACACCCCGTATATCCCAAAAGGGGCGTATTCTTACGTGCAAATGTACACATTTATTCGGCAACTGCAAAATTACGCCCATTTTCACAACAAAAAGGGTCAAATTCATCCGAACGACAAAATTCCCGCCGAAAAATGGCTGTTTCGAAAATTTTTTATATATTTGCACCGTAAGAGTTATGCAAGCGAAATGAATGCACGGAAAACATACGTACTCCACGGCCGCGAAATGCTTCGCGGTATGATGATGGATATGATGATGTGCAGCCGTTCTCGCCGGGTGTAGCTCGATCACGCACTGAACAGACACAATCCGGCTTCTCTGAGGTCGGATTTTTTTATGAACAAATTCAAAACAACGTATATGGAAGCGAAAAACTACCGATTCGAAACCCTTCAGATTCATGCGGGCCTGCAGCCCGACGAGGCGACCGGCGCCCGGGGCGTGGCGATCTATCCCACGGCGGCCTACCGGTTCAGAAGCTGCGACCAGGCGGCCCGGCTCTTCGACCTGAGCGAGGCGGGCAACATCTACACCCGCCTGCAAAACCCCACCACGACGGCTTACGAGCAGCGCATAGCCGCATTGTACGGTGCGGTGGGAGCGCTGGCCGTATCGTCGGGCATGTCGGCCATCCTGGTCACCGTGCTCTCGCTGGCCTCGGAGGGCGACAACATCGTCGCCTCGCCGTTCCTTTACGGAGGCACCTACAACCAGTTCCGTATCACGCTGCGCAAACTCGGCATCGACTGCCGCATCGCTTCCGGCGAACGTCCCGAGGATTTCGAGGCGCTGATCGACGAACGCACCAAGGCGCTCTACGCCGAGAGTATGGGCAACCCGACCTGCGCCGTGCCCGATCTCGAAGGGCTAGGCGAACTGGCCCGGCGGCGCAACGTGCCGCTGGTCGTCGACAACACGTTCGGCGCTGCCGGCTACCTCTGCAACCCGTTCGAATGGGGTGCCAATATCGTCGTGGATTCCGCCACGAAGTGGATCAACGGCCACGGCACGGGGCTGGGCGGCGTCATTGTCGACGGCGGCAGCTACAACTGGGCGAACGGCAAGTTCCCGCAGATCGACGGACCCTCGGAAGGGTATCACGGACTGAATTTCCACGAGGCGTTCGGCCCGGCGGCGTTCATCGTCAAATGCCGTGTGGACGGACTGCGCGACATGGGCTGCGCCCCCTCGCCGTTCGACTCCTACCTGATGATGATCGGCCTCGAAACTCTCTCGCTGCGCGTGAAGCACGAGGTGGAATCGACGCGGAAGCTGGCCGAATACTGCCGCTGCCATCCCAAGGTGGAGCGCGTGAACTTCGTGGGATTCGACACCCACCCGAGCCACGAAAACGCCCGCAAATACTACCGCTTCGGCTCCTCGGCGGTCTTCAACGTCGAACTGAAAGGCACGCTCGAAAGCACCGTGCGCTTCGTCGAGTCGCTCCGGCTGGTGGCCAACA
>CATKXN010000187.1 GCA_949840605.1 uncultured Alistipes sp. | reverse complement strand
TTGAGCACGCCGATCTCGTCGGCCGTGTACTCGCTGCCCGTATTGAACAGCTTCACCCGATCGCCCTTGCGCAACACGCCGTTGAATATGCGGTAATAGGCGATGATGCCCCGGAAAGGATTGAATACCGAGTCGAAAATCAACGCCTGAAGCGGTGCCTGTTCGTCGCCCTTGGGTGCCGGAATCCGCTCGATGATGGCCGAAAGAATATCCTCGACGCCCTGGCCCGTCTTGCCCGAAGCGGCCAGTATGCTGTCCGGGTCGCAGCCGAGCAGATCGACGATCTGGTCTTTCACCTCGTCGATCATCGCAGCCTCCATGTCGATCTTGTTCATCACCGGAATGATTTCCAGATCGTGCCCCAATGCCAGATAGAGGTTGGATATGGTCTGCGCCTGAATGCCCTGCGTGGCATCGACGATCAGCAGCGCCCCTTCGCAGGAAGCGATCGCCCGCGAGACCTCGTAGGAGAAATCGACGTGGCCCGGCGTGTCGATCAGGTTGAGAATGTACTTTTCGCCCCGATAGACGTACTCCATCTGGATCGCATGGCTCTTGATGGTGATGCCTTTTTCCCGTTCGAGGTCCATGTCGTCGAGCACCTGCGCCTGCAATTCCCTTTCGGAAAGGGTTTTCGTCGTTTCCAGCAGGCGGTCGGCGAGCGTGCTCTTGCCGTGGTCTATATGGGCTATGATACAAAAATTGCGGATATTCTTCATACATTCTTTTTAAAGGTACGCAAAGTTAGTTAATTTTGCGGATTCAGAAAAACAGCCCCTTTATGAATTACACACAGACCGTGGCCCGCTACGGCTCGCTGGTTAAATTCAGTCATACGATCTTCGCGCTGCCTTTCGCGCTGGTAGGGTATACCTACGCGCTGTGCACGACCGACGCGACGTTCAGCACCCTGCTGCTGGTCAAGATTCTGCTGGCGATGGTGCTGGCCCGCAACACGGCGATGGGATTCAACCGCTACGCCGACCGCAAGATCGACGCGCTCAACCCGCGCACCCGCTCGCGGGAAATTCCCTCCGGGGTCATCTCGCCGCGCAAGGCTCTGATTTTCGTTCTGGTCAATGCCGCGCTGTTCATGGCGGACGCACTGTGGATCAACCCGCTGGCCTTCTGTCTCTCGCCCGTGGCATTGATCGTGCTGCTCGGCTACAGCCTCACCAAACGTTTCACGGCATGGTGCCACATCGTGCTCGGCGTGGCATTAGGCATCGCTCCGGTGGGCGCCTACATCGCCGTGACCGGACATTTCGCGCTGTTTCCGATCCTGCTCACCGGACTGGTCGTCACGTGGTGCGGAGGATTCGACATCGTATATGCCTTGCAGGACATCGAGTTCGACCGCAGCCATGCGCTCCACTCGGTTCCGGCCCGGTTCGGCGTGCGGGGCGGCATCGCCATCAGCATCCTGCTTCACCTGATTACCGTCTATGCCGTCGTCGTAGCCGGCCTCCACTACGGAGCAGGCACGCTCTACTGGATCGGGACGACGCTGTTCGTCGGCCTGCTCCTGTTCCAGCACTTGTTCATCACGCCCGCGCACATCGCCCGACTGGGCCGCTCGTTCGGCCTGCTGAACGGTCTGGCGAGCGTCTGCTACGCGACATTCGCCATCGCCGACATGATCGTCGTCCTTTAGCGGATTCAGGGGCAGGGCGACGCCTTTTTCTGCGTTCGCCGTCCCCCTCTCGAAACATACCGCACCGAACGTCGAGCGGGCGGCCGAAATCCCGTCGGCCGCCCGCTTTTTCTCGCTCTCCGTTTTCCGCCTCTCAGGCTCCCGCCATGCGCTTGGCTTCCATCAGGATGGTGAATGCCCGATGGATGTCGTTGTCGCTGATGACGACGGTAAATTCGTTGGTGGTACTGATGACCTCCGTAATGTTGATGTTATCCCAAGCCAGTTCCTTGAAAATATAGTCGTATACGCCGGGGCAGATCGTGTTCTCGACCGGCAGCTTGACCGTGATCGACGACAGATCGACCGTCTTGGCGATGTTGGTTTCCTCGGCGAAAATCTCATCGACCATGCCGGTCATCGAGCTGCTTACCACGAGCGTCGTCTCGTAAATACCCTGCGAGAACGTACAGAACACGTCTTTCATCGAACGGACCCGGCCCAGCAGTTGAGCTTGCTTTTCGTAAAGGGTGGGGGAGTTCACGAAAGCATAGTCGGCCAGATTGGAACGGACGATGATGTCGCCGATGTTTTCGACCACTTTCTTGAACTTCATCGCCGACATCAGTTCCAGACGCGGCACCAGCCTGTTGAGCGCCATAATCACCGCGCTGTCGTTGACTTCCTTGCCCACCTTCTTTTCGATTTCGGGTTTGAGCTGCCGGGCCAGCGCCGACAGGTTGATCAGACCCTCCACAAGAGCGCCTTCCAAAAAAGGTTTCTTCTTGATGACCTCTTCTACTGCGTTCGGAATTGTAAGCATATAAACGTTATCGGTTAATAATTTTCAGCTTCGGAACCCATCGGGTTACAGGTTGTATCCGTCACGGTTAAAAAAGAACGGACAACGCCCCGTTCTGTGCAAAATTTGACTCCCGTGTAACTTGTTGCAAAAAAAATAAAAACATCAGACAAAAACAAACATTTTGACATACTTTTGTGCAAAAGCAAAGTTATTAATCGTTTTTATAACTTATTGATCGTTTTTTATGATTAAGGTACTGAAATTCGGAGGGACCTCGGTCGGATCGGCCGGCAACATGAAAAGAGTAGCGGAAATCGTCCAGCGCCAACCGGCCCGGATCACCGTGCTCTCGGCCATGTCGGGCACGACGGACGCTCTGGTAAAAATAGCGGCAGCGGCGGCAGCCGGCGACACCGAAACGGTGGAGCGGCAACTGGCGATGCTGACCGAGAAGTACACCGCATGTATCGAAGGCCTGCTCGTATCGCACAGGGAGGAAGCGACCGAGCGCATGCGCACGGCGTTCGACACGATCCGGCGCGAAGCGGCCGCCTTCGAGGAATACCGCTCGGAGCGGATCGTCATCGCACAGGGCGAGCTGCTCACCTCGGCCATCTTCACGCTCTACCTCAACGAATGCGGCATGAAGGCCGTCTGCCTCCACTCGCCCGACTTCATGGTGACCGACAGCGAAGAGAAAGTCGATACGGAACGCATCCGCCGCGCGTTGGCCGGCGTGGCCGCCGATCCGGATACCTACTACGTGGCACAGGGATTCATCTGCACCAACGCCCGCGGCGAGATCGACAACCTCGGCCGGGGCGGCAGCGACTACAGCGCCGCGCTGATGGGAGCCGCCGTCGACGCCGCCGAGGTACAGATATGGACCGACATCGACGGCATGCACAACAACGACCCGCGTTTCGTCGAGCACACGCATCCCATACGCAACATGAGCTTCGACGAAGCGGCCGAGCTGGCCTATTTCGGAGCCAAGATCCTGCATCCGGCCACCATCCAGCCCTGCAAGGACCACGGCATCCCCGTCCTGCTCAAGAACACGATGGACCCCGAAGCGCCGGGTACGACGATTTCGAATCGCGACGACGACTCGAAATCGTTCCACGCCGTGGCCGCCAAGGACGGCATCACGGTGATCCGCATCCACTCGGCCCGCATGTTGATGGCCTACGGTTTTCTGCGGAAGGTTTTCGAAATCTTCGAACAGTACCGGACGCCCATCGACATGATCACCACCTCGGAAGTGGCCGTGTCGCTCACCGTGGACAACGACGCCCACATCGACGACATCGTCCGCGAGCTCGGTGCGCTCGGTTCGATCGAAATCGAACGCAACAACTCGATCGTCTGCGTGGTGGGACGCATGGAACACAGCGACGCCGGACTGGCCGCCAGCGTGTTCCACAGCATCCGCAACATCCCGATCAAAATGATCTCCTACGGAGCCAGCCCCCGCAGCATGGCCATGCTCATCGAAACCGAATACAAGCAACGAACGCTTCAGAGCCTCAACGACAGCCTGTTCTGATATGGGAGCACGCGAATACACCGGACGGCTGGCCGGTCTGCCCACGCCGT
>CATKXN010000186.1 GCA_949840605.1 uncultured Alistipes sp. | reverse complement strand
TCCACCTCCGTCGACAGCGACTCGTTGATCAGCCCCCGGTCAGCGTTGGGCGAATCGGGGTTCACCAGCACGTCCAACAGCGAGTTGTCCTCGCCGTCGGCGAACGGGGCGTCCACCGAAACGTGGCGGCCGGCGACGCGCAGCGTGTCCGTGACCTTCTCCTTCGGGAGTTCCAGCTCCGTGGCCAGCTCCTCGGGCGACGGCGTGCGCTCGTGCTCCTGTTCGAAGCGGGCGAACGCCTTGTTGATCTTGTTCAGCGACCCCACCTGGTTCAGCGGCAGGCGCACGATGCGCGACTGCTCGGCCAGAGCCTGGAGGATCGACTGGCGAATCCACCACACGGCGTAGGAGATGAACTTGAAGCCGCGGGTCTCGTCGAACTTCTCGGCGGCCTTGATCAGTCCGAGGTTGCCCTCGTTGATCAGGTCCGGGAGGCTCAGTCCCTGGTTCTGGTATTGCTTGGCTACGGACACCACGAAGCGCAGGTTGGCTTTGGTCAGCTTTTCGAGCGCTTCCTGGTCTCCTTTCTTGATTCGCTGGGCGAGTTCCACCTCCTCCTCGACCGTGATGAGCTCCTCCTTGCCGATTTCCTGCAAGTACTTGTCCAGCGAGGCGCTCTCGCGGTTGGTGATGGACTTTGTGATCTTTAATTGACGCATATTTATCTAACTACCTAAAAAATTATTCACTGCAAAACCCGCCCGGGTCCGTACCTACTCCACCAGCGTATAGCTTGCCGAGCGTCCGTTGGGATAGACGCCGTCGATCGAGGTGACCTTCTCCGTCATCCGCTGCATGTCGCCGAGCGAATAGACCGGGCGGTCGTTGATGTGAGTAATTACAAATCCCTGCTTAACACGGGCACGGGCCAGAATCCCGTCAGCCTTGATGCCGACCACCTGTACGCCGCCCTTGATGTCGAGCTCGCGGCACAGTTTGGCGCCCGCATCGGCGAACTTACCTCCGAGGGCCTCGACCACGTCGACATCCTCCTTGGTAACCAATTCCGTTTTACCTGCCTTATTACGCAAAGTGACGTCAAATTGTTTCACCTTGCCGTCTCTTTTTACCGACAATTTAACCGTATCGTTGGGCCGGCGCTTGGCGACCTGCTCCTGGAGCGTCGAGGGATCGGTGACTTTCACGCCGTCGATGTCCAGAATGACGTCGCCTTTGCGGATTCCGGCCTCCGAAGCCGAGCCGCCCTCGACCACACCGGCCACATAGGCCCCGCCGAGCTCCTTGATGCCCAGTTCCTTGCCCTCCTCATCGAGGAAATCCTGGTCCACGACGCGGAACTGGATGCCCAGCAGCGCACGCTGCACGACGCCGAACTCCTTGAGGTCCATCACGACCTTCTTGACGATCGACTCGGGAATGGCGAACGAATAGCCCACATAGCTGCCCGTCTGCGACTTGATGAGCGTGTTGATGCCCACCAGCTCGCCGTGCGTGTTGACAAGCGCGCCGCCCGAGTTGCCGGGATTCACCGCGGCGTCGGTCTGGATGAACGCCTCGATGCGGAAGTCGTTGGGAATGACGCCCAGCTGACGCGCCTTGGCGCTCACGATGCCGGCCGTGATGGTCGACTGCAGGTCGAACGGCGAACCGATCGCCAGCACCCATTCGCCCAGACGCAGGGCGTCGGACGACCCGAAAGCCAGCGTCGGCAGCTCTTTGGCCTCGATTTTCAGCAGGGCGAGGTCCGTCGCCGAATCCTTGCCGATGAGCTTGGCGTCGAACGAACGGCCGTCGTTGAGCTTCACCTTGAGTTTCGAAGCGCCGTCCACCACGTGGTTGTTCGTGACGATGTACCCGTCCTCCGAAATGATCACGCCCGAACCGCCCGCACGCTGCTCGCGGTACTGCGGACGTCCGTCGCCGCGGCCGTAGTCCTGCGGAATGCCGAAGAACTCCAGAAACGGGTCGTAACCGCCCCGGCGCTGGGGCATCTCGACCTGCTGGATGGCCTCGATGTTCACCACGGCCTTCACCGCATTCTCGGCGGCATAGGTCAGGTCGGGATACTGATCGGCCTGGTAAGACGTAAACTGCGCGCCCAGCGCGGGAGTGCGTTCCACCTCGCGCTCGACATATCGTACCGAATCATTGCGGCCGCCCGCGACGGTCCACGCCGTAAGTCCGCCGGCTGCGGCCGACACGGCGACTATTCCCAAAATCAAAAATGCCTTTTTCATAATAAATTAAAGTGTTTAAGTTCTATTAATCAGAGGCAACTTCACTGCATAAGCTATACGTTTAGATTTCAAATTCGTAGGACAAACGCACAACGGCGCCCGGTTAGTATGTCCTTTTCGCACAAAAATCGGGACATCCGCTCCGGACATCCCGATTTTTCGCTTTACGCACCCTTAAAGTCCGAATTCCTTTCTGATCCGCTCCACGGCGTCGAGCTTCTCCCAGCCGAAGAACTCGATCTCGCGCTCAACCTCCACGCCGTTCTCCCAGACCTTCTCGGTCCTTGTATAGGGGCGGTTGCCGAAGTGTCCGTAGGACGCCGTGGCCTCGAAAATCGGGTTTTTCAGCCCGAAACGCTTCACGATGGCCGCGGGGCGCAGGTCGAAGAGCTTGCCAATACGGCGGGCGATCTCGCCGTCGGTCATGCCCTCGAGCGCCTCGGGACGGGGCGAGTTATAGGTTTCGACGTAGATCGACAGCGGCTCGGCGATGCCGATGGCATACGACAGCTCCACCAGCACCTGGTCGGCGACGCCCGCCGCCACGAGGTTTTTGGCGATGTGCCGCGCGGCGTAGGCTGCCGAGCGGTCCACCTTCGATGAGTCCTTGCCCGAGAAAGCGCCGCCGCCGTGCGCACCGCGGCCGCCGTAGGTGTCGACGATGATCTTGCGGCCCGTGAGACCCGTGTCGCCGTGGGGACCTCCGATCACGAACTTGCCCGTGGGGTTCACGTGCAGGATGTAATCGTCGCCGATCAGCTCCGCCAGCTGGTCCCCGGCGCGCTCCAGACGCGCCTTGACGCGCGGGATCAGGATCGTGCGCACGTCCTCGCGGATCTTCTCCTGCATCTGTCGCTCCGCCTCCTTCTCGCTGCGGCCCTCGCCCGGGAGGATGAACTCGTCGTGCTGCGTCGAAACCACGATCGTGTGCACGCGCAACGGCTTGTTCGTCGCCTCGTCGTACTCGATCGTCACCTGCGACTTCGAATCGGGGCGCAGATAGGTCATCAACTCGCCTTCGCGGCGGATGACGGCCAGCTCTTTGAGGATGACGTGCGAGAGGATCAGCGTCGCGGGCATCATCTCGCGGGTCTCGTTGCAGGCGTAGCCGAACATGATGCCCTGGTCGCCGGCACCCTGCTCCTCCTCGGCCTCGCGGACGACGCCCTGGTTGATGTCCGACGACTGTTCGTGGATGGCCGACAGGATGCCGCACGAGTTACAGTCGAACTGGTACTCGCTCTTGGTGTAGCCGATGCGCCCGATCACGCGGCGCGCCACGCCCTGCACGTCGACATAGGCGTCCGAGCGCACTTCGCCGGCCACGACCACGAGTCCCGTGGTGCAGAGCGTTTCGCAGGCGACCTTCGAGTCGGGGTCGCGGCGCAGGAATTCGTCGAGGATTGCGTCGGAAATCTGATCCGAAACCTTATCGGGGTGCCCTTCGGACACCGACTCCGATGTAAATAAAAAACCCATTTTCATACATTTTTAATGGTTAAACGTATAAAATGGGAAAAATTGGCTGCTTGGGAATAAAAAATGTGCTGCTTTAGCGATTTTTTATTGTGGTTTGCAATCAGTCAAATCTTTCCACATTTCCCCGCTTGACAGACGGGACTGCAAAGATAGACATAATTTCGGAATCTGCAAAACAAAAGCCACCGCCCGATGCGGTGGCTTCTGCACATTCTATATATAAGGTACTACTTTCCGAGCATCTTCTTCACTTCGGCGGCCACTAAAAATCGTTGCCGCCGAAGGTCTCTCAATGACAGCTATTTCCCGAGCATCTTCTTCACTTCGGCGGCCACTAAAAATCGTTGCCGCCGAAGGTCT
>CATKXN010000185.1 GCA_949840605.1 uncultured Alistipes sp. | reverse complement strand
CATCCGGCTTCCCGCCCGCCCGGCTAAGAGCCGGGATTTAGAGGGCGACGGTCTGTCGGAACGCTCTCCATCCGGCTTCCCGCCCGCCCGGCTAAGAGCCGGGATTTAGGGGGCGACGGTCCGTCGGAACGCTCTCTATCCGGCTTCCCGCCCGCCCGGCTAAGAGCCGGGATTTAGGGCATTTGGTATGATATTGGATTAATATAAATTTGAACTATGCGATATATCCTGTTAACCCTCTCGGCCTGCCTGCTTTTCGGGGCTGCGTATGCCGAAAAACCCGCGAAGGGGGCCCATCTGAAGATGGACGACCCGACCCACGATTTCGGCGACGTGCCGCGCAAGGGTGGCGACCTGGTGCACGAATTCAGGTTCGTCAACGACGGCACGGCGCCGTTGGTCCTCGTGCGCGTCATCACGTCGTGCTCGTGCCTCAGCGCCTCGTTCTCGAAGCGCCCCGTGGCACCCGCCGACTCGGGGGTGATCCGCATCGTGTATGAACCCCACAAGAGCGAGCCGGGAGCCTTCAACAAGGTGATCCAGGTCTATTCCAACTCGGTGGACGGCCGCGACGTGATCACCGTGCAGGGCAACTCCATCGACAAGCCCCAGCGCGGCAAGGTCAAGACCGACAAGGTGAAGGTGAAATACAAATAATACCATAATTATATGGCCATACTCTTTTCAAACGCGACGGTGCTGCCGATGACGGCCTCCGGCGACGAATCCCGGACCTTTACGGGCTGGGTGGGCACCGACGGCGACCGCATTGCGCTGGCGACGGCTTCGGAGACGGACGCCGGGGCGTTCCGCGCGGCGCATCCCGGACTCCGGGAGATCGACTGCCGGGGCAAGCTCCTGATGCCGGGGTTGGTGAACACCCACTGCCATGCGGCCATGACCCTGCAGCGCAGCTATGCCGACGACATCTCGCTGATGGCGTGGCTCCACGACTACATCTGGCCCTTCGAGGCGCACCAGACCCCGGACGACGTGAAGCTGGGCATGACGCTCGGCATCGTCGAGATGCTGCTGGGCGGCGTGACGTCGTTCGTCGACATGTACTATTTCGAGGACCGCTGCGTGGAGGTCGCCGAGCGGTTGGGAATCCGGGCCCTGCTGGGCTGCAACTATTTCGATACGAACGTCGACGAGGTGCTGCCGCAGGTCGGAGAGGCCGTGCGGCTTGCCGAAGCCGGTTCCGGACGGGTGCGGATCGCCGTGGCGCCCCATTCGCCCTACACCGTGTCGCCCGAAAACCTCGTGCGCGGCAAGGAGACGGCCGACAGATACGGCCTGCACCTGATGACCCACATCTCGGAGACGCAGGACGAGGTGCGCATCGTGCGCGAGAAATACGGGCGGACTTCCGTCGAACACCTCGACGCGCTGGGACTGCTGGGGCCGAAGACGATCGGCGCCCACTGCATCCACGTGACCGGCAGCGACATCGAGACCCTCGCCGCACGGGGTGTCACCGTGTCGCACAATCCGCAGAGCAACATGAAGATATCGAGCGGTGTGGCGCCCGTCGAACGGATGCGGGCCGCGGGGGCGCTGGTGACGGTCGGCACCGACGGGACCTGCTCGAACAACGACCTCGACATGTTCGAGGAACTGCGCACGGCGGCTTTCCTGCAGAAATCCGCGACGGGCGATCCCGTAGCGCTTCCGGCCTGGGAGGCCCTGCGGCTGGCGACGGCCAACGGCGCCCGGGCGATGGGGTATGCCGACGGCGAATTGGGGGTGATCCGTGAGGGTGCACTGGCCGACTTGATCGTCGTGGATATGCAGAAACCCCATTTGCAGCCCGTGCACAACGTCGTGTCGAACCTGGTCTACTGCGGCAAGGCGTCGGACGTCGAGACGGTCGTGGTCGGCGGACGGATCGTCGTCGAGAACCGCCGTATCGAGGGCGTCGACCTGCCGGAACTCTACCGCGGGGTCGCCGAGGCCGTTGCGCGGATCGAAGCCGATCTTTGAAAAAAGGCGGATTGGCACTCATTGTGCATCGTTTCCGAATCCCGGCTCGCTGCCTGGTGCCAAAACGTTCATTCAAAACTGACGCATTATGGATCGCAAAGTAACTTTCGGCGGCAAGCCCGTGACGCTTGTCGGCAATCGCTGCCAGGTGGGCGAAAAGGCCCCCGTATTTACGGTCACCGACGCGGGGCTGCAACCCGTATCGTCGGATAATTTCCACGGCAAGGTGCGCATTTTCAGCGTTTTTCCATCGGTGGACACTCCGGTTTGCTCGCTGCAGAACATCCGGTTCAACCGCGAGGCGTCGAAGCTGGGCGACGACGTGGTCGTCGTGGCGCTGTCGGTGGACCTGCCCTTTGCGCAGAAACGTTTCTGCGCCGCCGAGGGCATCGACCGCGTGCATGTGTTCTCGGATCACAAGGAGCTTGATTTCGGCATGAAATACGGTTTCGTGATCGACGAACTGCGCCTGCTGGCCCGCGGCGTGGTGGTCGTGGACCGGGACGACGTGGTGCGCTATGTGGAGTATGTGCCCGAGATCACCCGCGAACCCGATTATGACAAGGCGCTGGCCTTTGCGCGCGAACTGGCGAAATAGGGGCGGAGGTGCCTGACCGGAAATGAAAACCGCGGCCTGTTACGGGCCGCGGTTTTTTGCGGAAGAGAGGCGTTACTTTTTCCGCAGGAAGACCGTCGCCGTGCGCGAGGTGTTGTAGATGCGGATGCGGGCGCAGTCCTGCCCGTCGTCGCCCTTTGCGGGGAATGAAAAATGTTCGGCCTCCATCGACTGCCGTTCCTGCCCGCCGAAACGCCGTTCGTCGGTCGAGAGCACCGGGACGTACTTGCCCGGGCCCTGCACCGGAAGTTCGTAGTCGGGGATCGAGGCCGTGGGGTGCCAGTTGAAGACGAACAGCAGGCGTCCGTGTGAAAATGCCATCGTTTTGTTGGTCTCGTCCATCAGTAGGTTCCAGGCATAGCCGTCTTCGAGCACCTTGTATTTCCGGACCAGCCGGATCATCGCACGGTCGAAATCCCCCAGCCACGCATAGCGCAGGAATCCGTTTCGGGCCAGCGACCATTGCCGCCGGGCGTGGGCGTAGCTCCAGCCGTTGCCCTCGCGCGGGAAGTCGATCCATTCGGGGTGTCCGAACTCGTTGCCCATGAAGTTGAGGTAGGCCTGCCCGCCCGTGGAAATGGTCATCAGGCGGATCATCTTGTGCAGGGCCATGCCGCGGTCGACGACGACGCTCTCCGAAGCGCGGTTCATGTTGTAATACATCTCCTTGTCCATCAGCCGGAATGCCAGCGTCTTGTCGCCCACCAGCGCCTGGTCGTGCGATTCGGCGTAGGCCACGGTCTTCACCTCGGGCAGGCGGTCGGTCATGACGGACCACATCTCCCAGATGTTCCACTCCTCGTCGGGAACCTCTTTCAGCTGCTTGATCCAGAAGTCGGGAATCGCCATCCCCAGGCGGTAGTCGAAGCCCACGCCGCCGTCGGCGATCGGGATGCACATGCCCGGCATGCCGCTCACGTCCTCGGCGATGGTCACGGCCGAAGGCCGGAAGTCGTGCGCGAGGCGGTTGGCGAGGGTGAGGTAGGTCAGGGCCTCCTCGTTGACCCCCGGATCGAAGAAGCGGTCGCGCGAGTCGAAGGTGACGTAGCCGTGGTGATGGTAGATCATCGAGGTCACGCCGTCGAAGCGGTATCCGTCGAAATGGAACTCGTCGAGCCAGTATTTGACGTTCGACAGCAGGAAATGGCGCACCTCGTCCTTGCCGTAGTCGAAGAGCATCGAATCCCAGTAGGGCTGGTAGCCCGCCTCGCCCGCCGGCGAATAGAGATGGTCGGTGCCGTCGAGTTCGTTGATCCCCTCGTTGAGGTTTTTCACGTAATGGGCGTGCACGAGGTCCATGATGACCGCGAGCCCCAGTTCGTGGGCCCGGCGGATCAGTTCCTTCAGCTCCTCGGGCGTGCCGCAGCGCGACGTCGGGGCGAAGAAGCTCGACACGTGGTAGCCGAACGAGCCGTAATAGGGGTGTTCGGCCACGGCCATCAGCTGCACGGCGTTGTAGCCGTCCTTCTTGATGATCGGGAGTATCTTATCGGTGAATTCGCGGTAGGTGCTCACGCCCTCGCGTTCCTGGGACATGCACACGTGGGCTTCGTAGAACAGCAGGCTGCCGATCTGCGAGGCGTCGAAGGCGTCGCCCC
>CATKXN010000184.1 GCA_949840605.1 uncultured Alistipes sp. | reverse complement strand
GTTTATTTTATTCGAAAAACAGGACCAAAACGGTGACGACCAGCACGCCGCACAGGAACACCAGCACATACTGCTGGATCCGTCCCGACTGCAACCCGCGCACGGCGAGCGACATCTTGTTGGTCACGAAGGCCAGACCGTCCATCGCTCCGTCGATCACATGGCGGTCGAACCATGCGATGGGACGCGAAATGCCGTTGAAAATGATCTTCTTGGTCACGAAAAGATAAATCTCGTCGATGTAGAACCGATGCGAAGCCGCACGGTGCAGTCCGCTGAAGCGGCGCTCCAGCGCATCGGGCACGGGGCTGTGCTTGCGATAGAACAGCGTCGCGATGCCGATGGACACGAGCGCGATGGCGACGCTCGCCACGGCAATCACGGGATCGAGGTGGATGATGTAGTCGGCTCCGTCGCTGCTGACGAACTTGCCGAAAGGAATGAACCCGGCCACGCAGGTGATGAGGGCCAGAACGATCAGCGGCGTCGTCATCGTCTTCGGCGCTTCGTGCGGCTCGTGTTCATGCTCGGCCGGCGTAGCCCAGAAGATGTTGTAATAGAGACGGAACATGTAGAATGCCGTCAACGCGGCGATGAAGCTCATCACGCCGCCCAGCACCGGCTGGAAATGGAACGTCGCGGCCAAGATCTCGTCCTTGCTGAAGAATCCGGAGAACGGCGGAATGCCCGCGATGGCCAGACAGGCGATAAGGAACGTGATATGCGTCACGGGCATCTGCTTGCGCAGGCCGCCCATGCGGCTCATTTCGTTGCTGTGCACGGCATGGATGATGGCGCCCGCTCCGAGGAACAGCAGCGCCTTGAACATCGCGTGCGTAAAGAGGTGGAACATCCCGGCCATGTAACCCGTTCCGGCGTGTCCGCCGTAACCCGACACGCCGAGGGCGACCATCATGAAGCCGATCTGCGAAATCGTCGAAAAGGCCAACACCCGCTTGATGTCGGTCTGCACGCAGGCGATCACGGCGGCGAACAGCGAAGTGAACGCAGCCAGATAGGCGATGCCGTGCAGCACCTCCGGCGCTTGGAAGTAGTACACAGGGAAGAGGCGCGCCACCAGATAGACGCCGGCCACGACCATCGTCGCGGCATGGATCAGCGCCGACACGGGCGTGGGGCCTTCCATCGCATCGGGCAGCCAGATGTGCAGCGGGAACATGGCCGACTTGCCGGCCCCGCCGACGAAAATCAGCGCCAGCGCCCATGCGATCGCCGATCCGCCCATGAACGTCGTACCGGCCGCCTGCGAGAAGATGCTTCCGTCGCCCGACGTGAGCAGGCCGAAGTCGAAGGTCTTCGTGTAGAACGAAAGCAGCAGGATACCGATCAGGAAGCCGAGGTCGGCGAAACGCGTCACGATGAAGGCTTTCTTCGAAGCGGCGATCGCTTCGGGCTTCGTATAGTAGAATCCGATGAGCAGATAGGACGACACGCCCACCAGCTCCCAGAAAATGTACATCTGGAAAATGTTCGTCGCCACGACGAGTCCGAGCATCGAGCAACTGAACAGCGACAGGAAAGCGTAATAGCGTTCGAAGCCGCGTTCGCCCTTCATGTAACCGAGGCTGTAGATGTGCACCATGAGCGACACGGTCGAGATGACGATGAGCATCATCACCGAGATCGGGTCGAGCAGCACGCCCAGATCGATATGCAGGTTATCGGTAAAACGCAGCCACTCGACGTCGAAAGCCGTGATCTTGCGGTAGACGCCGTCTATTTTGGCCGTCGTGAAATACTGCCATGCCGTCCAGTACGAGAGCGCGGCGGTCACGCCCATCGACAACGTACCGACCAGCCCCGACGCGCAGGGCTTGAGCCGGGTCCCCAGCAGACCGAGCACGAAAAACGTCAGCATCGGCAGCAGCACGATAAGTACAGTGTATTCCATATTGGGTAACTTAAATTATTTTCGTTCCGATTCGTTCGCGCCGGACGAGCAACCCGCTCCCCGGCATCCGTTGTCCGCTCAGTCCTTGAGCTCGTCCAGATTCTTCACCTCGATATTGTGCAGGTTGCGGTATATGTTGATGATGATCGCGATGGCCACGGCCGTCTCGGCGGCCGCGATGGCGATGGCGAACAGCGTGAAGAAAAAGCCTTCGAGCTGCGCGGGAAACAGATAGCGGTTGAAAACGGCGAAATTGATATCCACCGCATTGAGGATCAACTCTATGGATATGAGCACGGCGATCAGGTTGCGACGCGTGATGAATCCGTATACGCCGGCGAAAAACATCACGGCGCCCAGAATCAGGTAATATTCCATTTGTATTTCCATAGCTCTATTTCCGTTTACGTGCGATTAACAATCCCCCCACGATGCAGGCCAGCAGCAACACGCTGATCGCCTCGAAGGGCAGCAAATACTGGTATTTCCCCGTTCCCATGAGCGTATGGCCTATCGTGTGCATGTCCACCTCGCAGTCGGCCGAAACCGTCGGCGCGAACGAGTGGGTCAGCAGCAGGAACAGGCACAGTGCCCCGCCGGCCAGCGAAGCGACGAGCCCCGGCACGATGCGGCGGTTGCGCAGCGGCTCCTTCTTCTCGGCGTCGGAACTCGTCAGCAGAATCGAGAAGACGTACAGCACGATGATGCCGCCCGCATAGATGAGCAGCTGCACGGCGCCGAGGAACGAGTAATTGAGTTGAAAATAGATGCCCGCCGTAGCGAAAAGCACGAAAAGCAGGTATGTGGCCGCCCGCAGGATCCGTTTGGTCGTGACCGTCATCACGGAAAAAACGAGGATCACCGCGGCGAGGAAGGCGAAACCGGCCTGTTGTAAGGTTATTTCCATCTTCGTCTATTTTTTTACTAATGTTGAACCTTCGCGATTGAGCCGGCGCACCAGTTTCTCGCGCGTGAATACCGCATGTTCGAACTTCGTGTCGAACTCGATGGCCCCGTGCGGGCAGCTGCGCACGCAGAGCTGGCAATAGAGGCAGCTGCCCAGATCGTACTCGTAGCGGGTCAGCACCTTTTTCTTCTTGCCCTCTTCGTCGGTCACCGTCTCGGACACCACCCGGATCGAACCGTTGGGACAGTTCATCTGACAGATGCCGCAGGCCACGCACTTGTGTTCGTTGTTCTCGTTGTGGGGCATGACCAACTGCCCGCGGAAACGGTCGAACATCTTCAGCGTGTCCCGGTTTTCGGGATATTGTTCGGTGGTTTTCTTGCGGAAGAAAACCCGAATCGTCACCTTCATCCCCTTGAGCAGCGACAGCAGCCCGGAGAAAAAGGAGGTCATATATTTCTTAAATCCATTCATATCCAATCTCTTTTACGGTTAAACCCGATTCGCTAAAAATGAAGTCCGAACACCACGACGATCACCATGAGCATCAGGTTGACCAGATTGAGCGGCAGCAGGTATTTCCATTCGAGCCGGAGCAGCTGGTCGATCCTCAGACGGGGGAACGTCCACTTGAACCACATGATGACGAAGATCACGAAGCCGACCTTGGCCAGGAACCAGACGATGGACGGGATGTAGTCCATCACGGCATTGAAAGAGTCCCAGCCGGCGACGTGCAGCGGCATCCACCCGCCGAGGAAAAGCGTCGTGGCGATACCGGCCACGATGAACAGGTTGAGGTATTCGGCTAGATAGAAAAATCCGAAGTGCATGCCCGAATACTCGGTATGGTACCCGGCCGTCAGCTCCGAATCGGCTTCGGGCAAGTCGAACGGTCCGCGGTTCGTCTCGGCCGTACCGGCCACTAAATAGATCAAGAATGCGATCACGGCAGGCACGTGTCCCGTGAAGAGGAACCACCCGTCGGCTTGACGTTCGACGATCTCGGAAATCTGCATCGTACCGGCCAGCACCACCATCGTCATGATCGACAGGCCGATGGAGAGCTCGTAGCTGATCATCTGCGCGCCGCTTCGCATGGCGCCGATGAGCGAATACTTGTTGTTGGACGACCATCCGGCCAGCAGAATGCCGACGATGCCGATCGACGAGACGGCCATCAGGAAGAAAATCCCGACGTTGTAGTCCAGCACTTGGAAGTTCTTGGCAAAAGGCAGGCAGCCGAAGGCGAGCACCGACGAAATGATGACGATGAACGGCGCCAGATTGAACAGGAACCGGTCGATGTGGTCGATCGAGATGAGCTCCTTGATGAGCATCTTGATCATGTCGGCCACGCTCTGTACCGTCCCGTAGGGGCCCAC
>CATKXN010000183.1 GCA_949840605.1 uncultured Alistipes sp. | reverse complement strand
CGTATCCGACGATTGCGGCCTACGCCGCGACGAAGAGTTTTCTGGGGACATTCGCCCGGTCGCTCGGTTTCGAAATGCGGAAATACGGCGTTCGCGTGACGGGTGTTTTCCCGGGAGCGGTCGATACGCCGTTGTATGACCTGAATGCCGTTCTCCGGCGACGGCTGGTCCGCTGGGGCGTGATGTCGACTCCGCAGGAGGTGGCGCGCAGGGGACTTCGGGCCTTGTTCCGGGGCCGGAACCGCTGTATTCCGGGCGTTTTCACGAAGATTTGCGTCGGCGTCTGCCGCCTGCTTCCGGCATGGGCGGTGCGCTGGGTGCTGCGTATTCCCGCCGTCGCCCGGCTGTTTTAGGCCAGCAGGGCGTCGAGGTCGGTCAGTTCGGCGAAGTTGTTGACGATCCTATCGGCCGGGGTTTCGCGCTCCAGCACCGCACGGGGTAGGGTCGTCGTGAGGGCCACGATGCGGCCCGCTCCGGCCCGGCGGGCGGCTTCCAGACCCGCTTTGGCGTCCTCGAAGATCACGCAGTCGGCGGGTGCGGCGCCCAGTGCGGCGGCAGCCGTGAGGTAGATTTCCGGGTCGGGTTTGCAGTGCGTGACCATGTCGCCTGAAATCTTGGCGTCGAAATAGGGGCCTATGGCGCACTTTTCGAGCACGAAATCGACGTTGGTCTTGCATCCCGACGAACCTACGGCGCAGCGGACGCCTGCCGCGCGGAGCCGTTCGAGCAGTTCGACGAGCCCCTCGACGGGGTGGATGTCGGGGGCGTAGATCTCGCGGTAGATGGCCTCCTTCTCGTCGGCCAGCGCCGCGAGGCCCTTTTCGCGGATGATCTCTTCGGGCATGATTGCGCGCATGATGTCGTCGTTGCCCATGCCGAAACTCCCGGCAAGTTTCTCTTTCCAGTCGGTGACGCCGTAGCGGTCGCAAAATAGCTCGAAGGCGCGGATATGCACCGGGGAGTTGTCCACCAGCGTGCCGTCCATGTCGAACAGGGCTGCTTTTTTCATCGTTGTTTTCATTTTGGCAAAGCAAAGGTAGGAAAAAAGCCCGACGGTTGCAAAATCGGATGGGTCAGAATTTGAGCTGCAGACTGAGGTTGACGGCGAAATTCTGCACCTCCTGCCCGGGCATGGGGTCGCGGTGGGTGAGCCGCCAGATGCAGTCCACGCGGAAGAGCCTGAAGATGTTCTCCACGCCGAATCCCAGCTCGACATAAGGGTCCGATACGGAAGTCATGCCCACGGGAAACAGCAGGTCGGCCTGCGTTCCGGCCAGCGAACCGTCGTTCTCCTTCGAAAGGGTGCCCCAGACGCCTTTGCAGATCAGCACTTCGCGCCATTTCAGCTTCCGGATGAGTGGCAGGCGCCCCAGCAGGACGCCGTTGAAGTGGTGTTCCCAGAACCACGCGACCCAGGCGTCCGACGCGAACTCGTAGAAATTCATGCACGAAAAGGCGTAGGGATCGTAGAAATAGGTGCCGTTGCCCTCGTGGAGTTTGAGCAGCAGGTAAGGGACTTTGCCGAAGATGCGCCCGCCCTGCACCGTGATGTCCGAATAGCCCACGGGAGGCAGTTCGGGCCGGTAGCGGATGCCGGCGTCGAGGCGGTAGTATTCGGGGCTGCCGGAGAGGGCGTCGCGTATCCCGGCCGTGAATCCGAGCGTGAGGACGGGGTAGGCCGATCCCAGGTACTGCTTGTCGAAAGGCATGCGGTAGACCGTCTCGTTCTTCGAGAGACGCAGCCCGACGCTCGCCGCGGCGTCCGATACGGAGTTGACCGGCGTGCCGTCGGGCTTCAGCATCGGGACGTAGCGGTTGGCGAAGATGCGCTGCATGCGCATCCCCGCGAACGAACTCACGCCGTGGCACCACTCGTGTTCGTAGACTGCTTCGCCGCGGTTGACCATTGAGAGGCGCTGGTCGCCGCGCGAGAGGATCGACGAGAGGATGTTGCTTTCGGTGAGGGCGTTCTGTCCGGCGCCCAGTTGCATCACGTCGTGCCGGGCCGAGAGGGTCAGCTTGCGCGTCAGCCGCCGGTTGAAGGCCAGTTCGACGCTCCCGCCGCCCTTCACGTCCTCGTCGCGCGTGCCGTAGGCCGCGTAGCCTCCGACGCGCACCGTGCGGCTGACGCGGGCGGTCGTGCGCCCTCCCAGCTGCATGCGGAAGCCTTCGAGCTTGTTGAAACTGGCGAGCTTGTAGTAGGGACCTATGCCGATGTATTTCGTGTTCCAGTAGCCGACGATCACCGTGTTGATGAAGGTGTAGATGTTGCGGTAGAGGGGCACCTGCTGCACCGAGTCGACCATCGAGTAGATGCCCTTTTCCTTTTCGCTCAGTGAGTAGGGGCGTATGCGCTCCCAGTAGGCTTCGTCGTGCTGCGAGGGCTGTTCGTCGCGGACCACGACGTTGTTGTCCATGCGCAGGATTTCATCGGGAATCGGCTCGCCGATACGCACGTCGCTGTACGCCACCTCGCGTGTGCCGATGAACGACGTGAGCTTCGACGAGTCGGCCTCCGAAACGGAGAACTCCGCCGATACGCGGTCGCGGCTGCGGAACCAGCGGCCGCCATCGGTCTGCCGGTTCTCGCTTTCGAGCATCAGGTGCCTGATCCAGTTGACGTTTACCCCTTTGGGCATGCGTGCCGACGCCGATTGCAGGGCGTAGGTCGCCGAGTCGATGTTGATTTCGCCGTCGAGCACCGGGGTCGTCAGGCGCTTGGGGTGGAAGCGTATCTTGTAGGTCTTGCGGCCTTCGTGCAGCACGCTGTCCACGAGGAAGTAGTCGTAGAAGGCGCGGCCCCCGTCGGCCAGCGGACCGGCGAAGCGCACGTTGAAGATGTCGATGAAGTTGTCGTAGAAATTCACGTCGCCGTGCATGCCGCCCGTGAACTGCGCCACGGTGAAGCTGTCCTCGACACCCGAAACGCGGCTGGCGCGGATCACCTCGCGCTTGAACTCCGGACGGCTGCTGCGGTAGAGGTCGGCCGTCGATTCGGAGATCATGGCCGGGAGGTAGGCCTGACCCGTGAGCGCCGAGGTGTCGACGTAGTCGAACACGAAACCGAAGTTGCGCTGCAGGCGTTTGCTCCGGAACTGCGGCCGGATGTTCGTCAGGTCGAGTTCCATCTTGGTATAGGTGCTGCAGCTGTACGTATCGTACCGGTCGGGGTCGTTCTGCGGCTTGTTGCGGATCACGCCGTCGAGGATCGGGTGCGCGGGGTTCTCGCCGGGGGTGACGACCACTTGCCCGATGCCGAATTCAACGGCTTCGAGGGCGAAATCCACGCGGTTGAACGTTCCGGGTGTCACCGGACGGGTCTGCGCGGCGTAGCCGACCATCGAGGCCTGCACGCGGCTCACCGTGTCGCGGGTTTCGAGGGCGTAGATGCCCTGCCCGTCGGTGGTGATGCCCGTCGTGGTGCCGGGGAATACGACGCTGACGAACTGCAGGGGCTTTCCGTCGGCGGCGTCGGTCACCTGCCCGCGGACACGGGTGGTCTGTGCCGGGGCGCCTGCCGCCCAGACGATGCCGAGCAGAAACATGATAATCGTCCTTTGCGTCATACCGCGGCAAAAGTAGCAAAAATGTACACATTCGGGTAATTTGAATTACCTTTGCGGCAGATTAGCCGATAAAAGGAACAATATGGCACACGGGAAAGTCGAAAAGACAAACGCTGCGCGGCTGCTCGACCGCGCGAAGATCGCCTACGAACTGATACCTTACCGCGTGGACGAGGAGCACCTCGCCGCCACGCACGTCGCCGAACAGCTGGGCGAGGATATCGCCTGCGTCTTCAAGACCCTGGTGCTCCGCGGCGACCGCACGGGCTGTTTCGTCTGCGTCGTGCCGGGCGACCACGAGGTTGATCTGAAAGCCGCGGCGAAGGTTTCGGGCAACAAGAAGGTCGATCTGATTCCGATGAAGGAGCTGCTGCCCGTGACGGGATATATCCGCGGGGGTTGTTCGCCGATCGGCATGAAGAAAGCCTTCCCGACCTACATCCACGCATCGGCTTCCGAACACCCCCTTATCTATGTCAGCGCCGGGGTCCGCGGGCTGCAGCTCAAGATCGCTCCCGCCGACCTGGCGGCCTATGTGCGGGCGACGTTCGTCGAAATCTAAAAAAGGGTCGGAGCGTGGAACGGGCTCTGATACGGGAAATTCTTCCGTCGCCCCTAAATCCGGCTTCTAAAGCCGGTACATCTCCTCGTAGTATTTTTCATACTCTCCGGAGGTGATGTCGTCCATCCACTGCTGGTT
>CATKXN010000182.1 GCA_949840605.1 uncultured Alistipes sp. | reverse complement strand
GGTAAACGGGGTCTGTATGTGTTTTTCGCCTTTTGCGATCGACTCTTCGATGATCTCTTCGAGGAAGTTCAGCGACTTCTCCCGGGTTTCGGTTGTTTCGCTTGCCATATTCTGGTTATTTTTTGTGATTCTTGCTGTCGTATACCGTTTTGAGCAGTTTTACGCCCACGACCAGCATCTGCTGGGTTCCCAGGGCCGTTCCGTCGTGATGGGCGGCGAACTCGGCGCGCACCGAAACCGTGTCGTTGAAGAACGAACGGCGGTAGGAGAGCGCCGTGCGGCTGTACACCTTCTGGTCGGTGCGGAAGAAACTCTCGGCGGGGTAGAGCTCGCGGCCGTAGGGCAGCGGCGTGCCGTCCTCGAGTTCGTGCCCGGAGAAGAACGGGTGGATGTTGTCGCCCACGTACAACCGCTCGTCGAGCGAAAGCCCCCAGCGGCTGATGCGGAAAGCGAATTCACCCATGCAAGGCGTCTCCCACGAATGGCCGAAACTGCGGTCGCGCTGGGCCGTGAGCAGCGCTCCTAACTTGATGTCGAAATCGAAAAAGGCGTTGAACCGGACGCCTACGCAGGGGTTCAGCAACTGCAGGTCGACGACGTTTTCGATCGGCGCGTCCTGCTGTCCCGCGAAATGGAACATCGAGTAGTTGAATCCGTAGTAGAACGTGTCGAGGTAGTGGCGTCCCGCGAGCAGGATGCGGAATTTTTCGCGCGAGAGGGTCGAATACATGCCCTCCCAGTCGCACACGAACTCCACGTAGGAATTCCGCCGGCCGTTATACTGGGCCAGCACGCCGTTCATGCGGTTGTGGTAGAAACGGTACGATTCGGAGAAGAACGCCGTCGAGTAATCGTCGTCGTGCATCATGTCGCGGGTGAAGATACCGGCCACAGCCGTGACTTTGGGGGTCTGGAACTGGTAGTAGAAGACGGGTTTCACCTCCGACAGATAGGCCGATTCCGCCGATCCGAAATTCTTGATCATGTCCGCGGCGACGACGAGGGTGTTTTTCTCGTCCCAGCGGATGCCGACGCGGGGCAGCAGTCGGGCGGCGAAATCCGTGCCCGACTCGATGTCCAGTCCGGGGACCGCGAATTCGTTGCTCCCGAACTCCTTGTTGTCGAAATACATGTTGAAGTCGGCGCCCACGAGGATTTCCTGGGCGTGTCCGACGACGGAAAATCCGCCGAGTGCGAGCAGAAGCAACAGTTTTTTCATCGGTTTCCTGATTGATAGAGTCACAAAGGTAGGGAAAAGATTTTAATTTTATTTACTTTTGACCCCGAAATCAACCATTCCGAAGCCATTATGCGCAAAATCACCAACGAAGAACTCGGCAGGCCGACGGCCGAAGAGTTCGCCGCGATGGAGAAAATGCCCGTCACGGTGGTGCTGGACAACGTTCGTTCGGCCCAGAACGTCGGGGCTTTTTTTCGCACGGGCGACGCATTCGCCGTGGAGCGGATCGCCCTGTGCGGCATTACCGCCGTGCCGCCCTCGCGTGACATCCACAAGACGGCCCTCGGGGCCGAACAGACCGTCGCGTGGAGCCATTATGCGACGACTTCCGAGTGCCTCGCGCGGCTGCGTGCCGAGGGATATGAGATATACGCCGTGGAGCAGGTCGAAGGGGCCGTGATGCTCGATGCGTTCCGTGCCCGGTCGGGTGTGAAATATGCGCTGGTCTTCGGCAACGAGGTCGACGGCGTGGGGCAGGAGGCGGTCGATATGTGCGACGGGGCTGTCGAGATTCCGCAGTCCGGAACCAAGCATTCGATCAACGTTTCGGTCGCCGGAGGCGTCGTTCTATGGGACATTTTTTCCCAGCTAAGAGCTGGGTTTTAGAAGCTTTGGCGAAAGATGCCGGTTTTGGAGCTGATGGCAGATTGTGGCGCCGCCGATCCGGATTTTGCACATCTATTCCCGGCAATGCCCGAATAAATTAGCCATTGCGCTCGCCTTGCGGACTTTACCGGGGATAAGCCCCGGTTTAGATAGGTTGCGGCTCGGCAATGTCCGAATAAATTTGCCATTGCGCTCGCCTTGCGGGCTTTACCGGGGATAAACCCCGGTTTAGATAGGCTGCAGCTCGGCAATGTCCAAATAAATTTGCCATTGCGCTCGCCTTGCGCTATCTTTGCCCCGATTAAAAACCTAAAATCTGAAAATATGTCAGTAGAAAGCACCGTCCGTGCGGTAACGACTTACCGCCTGACGGAGATGAAACAGCGGGGCGAGAAGATCGCCATGCTCACCTCTTACGACTATTCGATGGCGAAGATCGTCGATGCTGCGGGTGTCGACGTGATTCTCGTGGGCGACTCGGCGGCCAACGTCATGGCCGGTTACGAAACCACGCTCCCCATCACCCTCGATATGATGATCTATCACGCACGTTCGGTCGTGCGCGCCGTCGAGCGTGCGCTGGTCGTCGTCGACCTGCCGTTCGGTTCTTACCAGGGCAATTCGAAGGTGGCGCTCGATTCGGCCATTCGCATCATGAAGGAGACCGAGGCCGACGCCATCAAGATCGAGGGCGGCGAGGAGATTCTCGAATCGGTCCAGCGCATCCTTTCGGCCGGCATTCCCATCATGGGTCACCTCGGCCTGACGCCCCAGTCGATCCACAAGTTCGGCACCTATGCGGTCCGGGCCAAGGAGGAGGCCGAGGCCGAGAAACTGGTGCGCGACGCCCATCTGCTGAGCGATGCGGGGTGCTTCGGCATCGTGCTGGAAAAGATTCCCGCGGCATTGGCCGCCCGGGTGACGAAGGAGGTTTCGGCCCCGACGATCGGCATCGGCGCCGGCGGTGCCTGCGACGGCCAGGTGCTTGTGATTCACGACATGCTGGGCATCAACAAGGGTTTTTCGCCCCGTTTCCTGCGTCGCTATGCCGACCTGCACAGCGTGATGACCGGGGCCGTGGAGCAGTATGTCCGCGACGTGAAGGAGTGCGACTTCCCCAACGATAAGGAGCAGTACTGATCCTTCTCCCGCAAAATACGAAGCTGCATCCCGTCAGGAGATGCAGCTTTTTTCGTGGCTTGCAGGCGTTTTACCGCCGGATGACCTAATCAGTCGGACCGTTCGGGCGGGGCGTTTACATTTTGTTGATAAAAAAATCGGCGGATAGGTCCGGAAATTAGGCCGTTTCGAAAAAAATGATTACTTTTGCGAGCAACAAAAATCCACGTTCATTATGTCTTTTATCAATGAAAGGGTTCAGCCCGAAGGACTTACCTTCGACGACGTGCTGCTTATACCCGCCTATTCGGAAGTGTTGCCGCGAGAGGTCAATGTCCAGACCCGTTTTTCGCGAAATATCAAGCTCAACATCCCCATCGTGTCCGCCGCCATGGACACCGTCACCGAGGCGCCGCTGGCCATCGCTCTGGCCCGCGAAGGAGGTATCGGCGTGATCCACAAGAATATGTCCATCGCCGAACAGGCCGCGCAGGTCCGCAAGGTGAAACGTGCCGAGAACGGCATGATCTACGATCCGGTGACCATTTCCAAGGAGAACACCGTCGGCGACGCCCTGAACCTGATGAAGGAGAACCGGATCGGAGGCATTCCGGTCGTGGATTCGGACCGGAAACTCATCGGCATCGTCACCAACCGCGACCTGCGTTTCCAGCGCGACATGTCGCGCCGCATCGAGGAGGTGATGACTCCCGGCGACCGTCTGATCACGACCCGGAACCCCGAACTCGAACATGCGTCGGAGATCCTGCTGAACAGCAAGATCGAAAAGCTCCCCGTGGTGGACGACGCGGGCCGTCTGGTGGGGCTCATTACTTATAAGGACATTACCAAGGTGCAGGACCATCCCAACGCCTGCAAGGACGCCAAGGGGCGTCTGCGCGTGGCCGCCGGCGTGGGCATCACGCCCGATGCGCTGGACCGCGTGCGTGCGCTGGTCGCCGAGGATGTCGACGCCGTGGTGCTCGACTCCGCGCACGGCCATTCGGTCGCTATGGTCCGTAAACTCAAGGAGATCAAGACCGAGTTCCCGTCGCTCGAGGTCATCGCCGGCAATGTCGCCACGGCTGAGGCCGCGAAGTTCCTGATCGAGAACGGCGCCGACGGCGTGAAGGTCGGCATCGGCCCGGGATCGATCTGCACGACGCGCATCATCGCCGGTGTGGGCGTTCCCCAGCTTTCGGCCATCTTCGACGCCGCGTCGGCCGCCGCCGGAACGGGCGTGCCCGTCATCGCCGACGGCGGTCTGCGCTACTCGGGCGACCTGGTGAAGGCCCTGGCCGCGGGCGGCGACT
>CATKXN010000181.1 GCA_949840605.1 uncultured Alistipes sp. | reverse complement strand
GATCTTGGCGGCCTTTTCCGCAGCGTTCATGCCGATGCGCTTGGGCACCAGTTCGCCGAAGATGATCGTGAGGTAGGTGACCACGATGATGATCGTGACCTGCGCCGTGACGGTCGCCGCGCGCAGCGGAATGCCGCGTTCGGCCAGTTCCTTGCCGAATTTGGCGGCCAGCGTGTCCCCCGAATAGATACCCGTGAGGATACCGATGAGCGTGATGCCGATCTGTACGGTCGAAAGGAAACGGTCGGGGTCTTTGGCCAGCTTCAAAGCCTGGCGGGCCCCTGCGCTGCCCTGACGGGCCTGCATTTCCAGATTCGAACGGCGGGCCGAGATCAGCGCGATCTCCGACATGGCGAAAAGCCCGTTAAGCAGGATCAGCAGCAGAATGACGAGTATTTCCATGGAATGTCTGGTCGGTTTACCCGGCAAATATACGGATTGTTTCAGAATATATAGGGGCCGGGAATTGATAATTCGGCGAAAAACCTTAAATTTGCAGGCAAAAATCAATTCGGACATGAATATCGAGACCTTTATTTCGGGTGCGGTCCGCCGTTCGGTGGAGGCGCTTTACGGAGAGCTCGGCGACGAGCAGCTGCAGATTCAGAAGACCCGCAAGGAGTTCGAGGGCGACTATACCCTCGTGACGTTTCCGCTGTTGCGACGAAGCCGCAAGTCGCCCGAGGCCACCGCGACCGAGATCGGCGAATATATGACGGCCAACATCCCGGAGGTCAGGGCTTTCAATGTGATCAAGGGCTTCCTGAACCTCTCGCTCGACAGCAGTTTCTGGGGGGCGCGCTTCGCCGAGATCGCCGACGACGAAGCCTTCGGACAGGCTCCCGCGACGGGCCGTACGGTGATGATCGAATATTCGTCGCCCAACACCAACAAACCGCTGCACCTGGGGCACATCCGCAACAACCTGCTGGGGTATTCCGTGGCGCAGATCCTCGCGGCGAACGGCCACACGGTCATCAAGGCCAACCTGGTGAACGACCGCGGCATCCACATCTGCAAGTCGATGCTGGCGTGGAAACTCTACGGCAACGGCGAGACGCCCGCTTCGACGGGCATGAAGGGCGACCACCTCGTGGGCAAGTACTACGTGGAGTTCGACAAACACTACAAGGCTCAGATCAAGGAGCTCGTGGCGCAGGGACAGCCGGAGGACGAGGCCAAGAAGAACGCCCCGATCATGCTCGAAGCGCAGGAGATGCTGCGCAGATGGGAGGCCAAGGACCCCGAGGTCTACTCGCTGTGGGAGACCATGAACGGCTGGGTGTACGAAGGCTTCGACGTGACCTACAAGGCGCTGGGAGTCGATTTCGACAAGGTTTACTACGAATCGCAGACCTACCTGCTGGGCAAGGCGCTGGTGGAGGAGGGGCTCGAAAAGGGCGTTTTCTACCGCCGTCCCGACAATTCGGTGTGGATCGACCTCACGGCCGACGGACTCGACGAGAAACTGCTGCTGCGCGGCGACGGCACGTCGGTCTACATGACGCAGGACCTGGGCACGGCTTTCCGTCGTTTCGAGGACAACAGGCTCGACGACATGATCTACGTCGTGGGCAACGAGCAGAACTACCATTTCCAGGTGCTGAAGCTGGTGCTTAAGAAGCTGGGCTACGCCGACTGGAGCGACCATATCACCCACCTGTCCTACGGCATGGTGGAGCTTCCCGAGGGCAAAATGAAGTCGCGCGAAGGCACGGTGGTCGATGCCGACGACCTGATCGAAGGCATGATCTCGACGGCCCGCGAGATGTCGGCCGAACTGGGCAAGCTGGACGGATGCACGGAAGAGGAGGCGAACGCCGTCTCGGCGATGGTCGGACTGGGCGCCCTCAAATACTTTATATTAAAGGTGGACCCCAAGAAAACGATGCTGTTCGATCCCCGCGAGTCGATCGACTTCAACGGCAATACGGGGCCTTTCATCCAGTACACCCACGCGCGTATCCGCTCGATCCTGCGCAAAGCCGCCGAGGCGGGCATCGATTTCGAAGGGGCTGCCGCCGCCGACTACCTGCCCGAGGAGATCGACCTGGTGAAGACGCTGACCGAATATCCTTCGGTCGTGGCCGCCGCAGGGGAGAATTTCGCGCCGTCGATCATCGGGGCCTACGTCTACGAACTGGCCAAGCAGTTCAACGGCTACTACCACGACCACTCGATCCTCAAGGAGGAGAATGCCGACACGCGGCGGATGCGCCTTCAGCTGGCCCGACAGGTCGCCCGCGTCATTCGCAGCGGTATGAAGCTGCTGGGCATCGACGTCCCCGAGCGGATGTAAACCGGTCGAAAGGTGTCCGTTATACAAAAGGCCGCATCCCGAAGGATGCGGCCTTTTTTGTCGGCTCTCCGTGTGACGGGACCGGAGGGCGTTACACGATTTTTCCAAAAAATGCGACTAAATTGTCATTGTTCGGAACGGGCGTGGAAAGTTGTTCGATAATGATTTTATTTGCGGAAACCTAAACTAAACGTCACCGCAATGCAAATCAGAAAATTTCAATGGCTTTTTTGGGCAGCTGCAATTTCTGCTGCCGTTTCATGTGCGAAATCGTCCGCTCCGGGGGAGGATAACCCGGGCGAACCGGTTCCCCCCCCCCTCCAGTTTTTTGACCTCGGGAGGGTCGACTCGCTCAATAAGGTAAGTAATTATGCGTCGGGCGTGGTTTCCCGCGAAGACGGGTCCATGCAAATAACCCTCCTGCGGGACAATGAATCCATCGAAGTCTCTTTGGAGGATCTGAAATCCGGGCTGAAAGTCGAGGACAAGGGCCGTTACTTCCTGTTTTCCATGCCGGGAAGGGAGGACGTCGTTCTCGGAAGCGATATCACGATGCCGTACAATCCGCCGCTGCGCAGGATGGAAGAGGGCCGGACGCTCAATGTGCTCTGTATCGGCAACAGCCTGACGGCCGATGCCGTGGAACATCTGCCGAGGATGCTGAAAGGTATGGGCATCGGCAGCGTCAATATCGACGTGATCTATCACGGGGGATGGTCGCTCCTGAATCACTGGAACAATTTCCGGGACATGAAATGCTCCCGTTATATCTACGAAGCGGGCAAGGACGACTGGACGGAGTTCAATCCGAATCTGCTGGATGACTGCGCTGCGGATGTCCTCGCATTGCGGGAATACGATGTCGTGACCTTGCAGGACGACACGAGGACAAATTGCAGCGGATGGTCCGAAGAGGGCCGGGCGGCTTTTCTCGAACTGGTCGACTGCGTGCAGCATGCGCAGCCGACGCATCGTCCGAGCATCGTCTATTTCGCCCCTCATTGTCCCGCCGCCAAGCTTTATACCACCCATAACACGATCCTGTGGGAACTGTTCGACGGAGACCAGGACAAATGTTTCGAAGCGTTCGCCGCCCAATTGCGGGAAGCGACCTCCCGGACGCCTGTCGATCTGTTTTTCTCGAATGCGACCGCCGTGCAGAATCTTCGCACTTCGGAACTCAATGAGAATCATCCGCTCGATCTCAGCCGCGACGGAACCCATTCAGACTACGGCGTCACGCGCTTCTGTGAATCGGCCCTGTTTTTCCAGTATGTCCTGAAACCGTTTCTCGGAGCGGACATCTCGGAGTGCCGTTATGCTTTCGGCAAGAGCGACGACACCCCGGGCAAGTGCTCGACGCCCGTCGACGACCGGACCCGGCCCATAGCGGTCGAAGCAGCCTTGAACGCCCTCAAGGAACCCTTCCGGGTTACGAGGATGTCCGAGGAGAAGCCCCCTGTCGCGGGTCTGGTGAATTACGTCCTGAAACTCAGCGATTATCCGATCTCCCTGGAAGATGCCCTCGGTGGCGTGTGTACGATCAGAAAAGCCGG
The DNA here is from genome assembly GCA_949840605.1 of uncultured Alistipes sp. The sequence continues at coordinate 450 of CATKXN010000181.1, read as the reverse complement.
CGCTCCCGTGGGGCTCGACTGGGAGATTTCGGGCGAGGCCCACGACAAGTTCGTCATTCTCAACGGCAGCGCCAACGGGCGCTATAAGATCGGGGCCAACGCCGACTATGTGGACCCGTTTGTCTTGAAGACGAACGGACTTGCCGGAAAGAAGATTTCGAGAGTCTCCGTATGGATGTCGAGCGGAGTGAAGGAGAAGCCTTCGCGCGTCTCCGTCAGCATCGGCGACCGGGAGTATCTTCCCCTAACGGAGGCGGCCGTCAGTACGACCGCCGTGAAGAATACAGGCTTCGAATATGCTGCCGAGTGCGGCTCTCCTGCAGAAGGGGAAATCGAGATAACGATCCGTTCGACTGCCGCATTCTACATCTACAAGATCTATATCGATTACGTGGAGGAGTAAGAATCTCCGTCGGCGCGTCTTGGATCGGGTTTCCGGTCTGTAATGTC
>CATKXN010000180.1 GCA_949840605.1 uncultured Alistipes sp. | reverse complement strand
CGATGTCCGCGATGTCCATCCGCTCCAGCGCGGAGCGCAGACAGGACCTGTCGAAGGGGATTTTCATTATTTCGTCTGTTTTCGGGCCGTTTCGTAACCGGCGCGGAATGCCGCGAGGTTCATCTCCACCACCTCGTCGCCCTTGCGGGCGAAGATGTCGCGGATGCCCGCTGCGAGCCGGTCGGCCCCGATGCCCAGCATCGGCGCGGCGGCTCCCAGCAGGACCATGTTGGCCGAGCGGGGCGATGCCGCGGCCCGGGCCAGGGCGTCGGCGTCGAGCGTCACCGCGTGCGGCAGGGCCTCCAGTTCGCGTCGCAGGGCCTCGGCGTCGGGGTAGTTCGGGATGTTGACCAGCGGGACCGTGTTGGTGACGACCCAGCCGTCGGACGCCAGCCACGGCAGGTAGCGCAGCGCCTCCATCGGCTCGAGCGAGACGATGAGGTCGGCCTCGCCCCGCGGGATGAGGTCCGCATGAATCGCCGACGAGGAGATGCGCAGATTCGACTGCACGTCGCCGCCCCGCTGGCTCATGCCGTGGACTTCGGCCTGCTTCAGCTGCAGCCCTTCGGCCAGGGCCGCCCGTCCGATGACGGTGGCGATGGAGAGGATTCCCTGTCCTCCGACTCCTGAGAGTATGATGTCGCGTTTCATAAGCCTTTATTTTTTTGCCGTGTTATGTTTCTTTGCGGTCTGGATGCACTCGCGGCGCGGGATGATGACCGAGACGCCCGGCCAGGCGATCTCCTCGCGGATCATCGTTTTCAGCTCCTCGCGGTTTTTGGGCAGGGCCGCCACCGCGCGGATGTGCGCCGGGTCGACGCCGATGCCGGCGCATATCTGTTCGAGGCGTCCCGTGCCGGCCGAATCCTGGCCGCCGGTCATGCCCGTTGTGAGGTTGTCCGAGATGATGACCGTGATGTTCGCCCGTTCGTTCACGGCGTCCAGCAGCCCCGTCATGCCCGAATGGGTGAAGGTCGAGTCGCCGATCACGGCGATCGAGGGGTGCTGTCCCGCATCGGCGGCCCCTTTGGCCATGGTGATCGAGGCCCCCATGTCCACGCAGGTGTCGATGGCGTGGAACGGAGCCAGCCACCCCAGCGTGTAGCAGCCGATGTCGCTGAAAACCTTGGCGGCGGGGTATTCCTCGCGGACCACTTCGGTCAGCGCGGCGTACATGTCGCGGTGTCCGCATCCCTGGCACAGCGCGGGCGGACGGGGTACGACGATCTCGCAGGCGGGGTGCGTCCGGCGCGGGGTCATTCCGAGGGCCGCGCGCACGCTGTCGGGCGTGAGTTCTCCGGTGCGGGGCAGTTCGCCCGTCAGGCGGCCCCGGATCGGCAGGGGACTCGGCAGTACGCCCCGCACGGCCTCCTCGACGACGGGCTGCCCTTCCTCGACTACGAGCAGCGCCTGACATTCCGAGGCCATGCGCCGCACCAGATCGCGCGGCAGCGGGTATTGCGACAACTTCAGCACCGGATGCGGACAGCCGTCGGGGAAGTTCTCCATCACGTAGTTGTGGGCGATGCCGCAGGCGATGATGCCCAGCCGTTTGTCGGGGCCTTCCGCATAGGCGTTGAACGGGCTTGCGGCGGCGGCCTCCTCCAGCCGGGCGTAATCGTCCAGCAGGGCCTTGTATCGCATGCGCGAGTTACCGGGCATAAGCACCCATTGGCGGGTTTCGGCCGGCGTGTGCGGTTCGTTTTCGGCGCGGGGCTCCGTCACCTCGACCACCGCCCGCGAGTGGGCCATGCGGGTCGTCAGGCGCATCAGCACCGGAATCCGGAACCGTTCCGAGAGGTCGAACGCGGCCTTCACCATGTCGTAGGCCTCCTGCTGGGTCGATGGTTCGAAAGTCGGCACGAGGGCGAATTTTCCGTAGAAACGCGAATCCTGCTCGTTCTGCGAGGAGTGCATCGAGGGGTCATCGGCTACCGTGACGACCAGTCCGCCGTTGGCTCCGGTCATCGCCGCGTTGACGAAGGCGTCGGCCGCCACGTTCAGGCCTACGTGTTTCATGCAGACCAGCGCGCGCTTGCCGGCGAACGACATGCCGAGCGCCTCCTCCATGGCCGTCTTTTCGTTCGTCGACCACGTGCGGTGCACGCCCCGCGCGGCGGCGAGGGGATGTCCCTGGATGTATTCGGTGATTTCGGTCGAGGGTGTACCCGGATAAGCATAGACGCCCGACAGTCCCGCATGGAGCGCCCCCAGCGCGAGGGCTTCGTCTCCGAGTAAGAGTTCGCGTTTTTTCATAGGATTTGCGGTGTGGTTCGGATACTACAAAATTAGGAAAACTTAATTGAAATGCAACTTTTTACGACGATTTATTATATCGGCTGCCGGAATTCGGAATAAATGTCGTTCCGGTCCGGATTTTTGTTGAAAAATGTAACGGACGGCATTGCCCGGACCGTGCAGAAAAATGTCCGAAACACATATATATATGGTGTAAAATGCCTATATTTGCGAACAGACCCCCTATGTGCAGGTCGGAAAAAACAGTCATGGAGATAAGACCGACGGAATCGGAAGAGTTCGTGAGCCGGATCAACGGGAAGGTGCCCGCTGCCTGGGAGGAGCTCTACGACCGTTATTACAAGGCGCTCTGTGCCTACTCCGCGTCGCTGACGGGCGATGCCGCGTTCGCCGAGGATCTCGTCCAGGAACTGCTGCTCCGTATGTGGCAGTCGGACCGGACCTTTTCGGTGCTTCCCGAACTCGCGGCCTACCTCTACCGTTCGGTCTATCACAATTCGCTGGCCTACCGCCGTGACCGCAGCAACCGCGAATCGCTGCTGCGTCGTATGCACGAGCAAAGCCTGCGAGACAGAAATTTCCCCCCCCCCTCACGTCGATCCCGAGGAGGAGTCCGGGCAGTTTGCCGGAATGGTCGGCGAGGAGGTCATACGCCGCCTTTACAGCGACATCCGCGCCCTGCCTGCGGAGCAGCGCCGGATCATCCGGCTTTCGATCGACGGGGTTAAGGGCGCCGAGATCGCCCGCCGGCTGGGTATCAGCATCAATACGGTCAAAACCCAGAAGTACCGCGGATACCGCTCGCTGCGGCTCAAACTCAGCAAGTTCTTCTTCCTTTTCGCCCTGCTCGCGGGCCTGAAATAAAAAAGCCGTTCCCCGAAGAAGCGGTTTCAAAATGATGTAACGATTCGATAATTCGGGCCGTTACATTTATATATAGGAGAATAGGTAACGGGTAGGCAACGGTTTATTTTCAGTCCATTGCGTTCGAATGCCGCATTTCAAATAACTTTTTGCAAGATACGAAAAATTTCGGGGATTAGCAAATCCGAGAAAACGCAAGAATCCGATAGATAAACTATGAATTTCATGTCCTGCGTGTCGGAATTACTCCATGTCTGCAAAGATATTGCAGACTAACCATACACCACAGATTTCGTTTGCGGGAACTTCCGCAGTATATGAATCCCAGATGCTTTCCAGTCGCAACGACCCGGCTTCGTCATTTGACCGGACTGTAAATACCCCTTGTAACTTATCGGTCAGAATATAATACACATTGTTTTCGTCCGTTTCGCTCAGCTCGACGCGACGAAGCAACAGCATGGGGCGAGGCATGAATCCGGGACATCGCTCGAGATCGCCGCAGCGCAGAACCATCCGGGCCCCCTTGCTTAGAAACATCGGGATAGGCAACCGCCCCAGTGAATCTTCCATTACCGATTCATAATAGGGAAGCCATACAAGCCGAAGGATTTCCATATGTCCTGCCGATATACTCTCTTCCTCTCCGGTCAGCAGCCACGCCACCGTATATTGCGGATAAAGCGCATGTATGCGCCGTGCCACGTCGATACTGATTCTGTTGTTGCCGCGTTTGATCTGGTAGAGGTTTTCGCCGCGCAACAATCCGATATGTTTGGCGAACTTATTGGCGGACATTTTCTGTTCGTCGAGTATACGCTCGATTCTCTCCCAGCAGGAGTTCATTTGTTTTTTCATGGCAAAGCGCTAATGTGGCAGTTCGTCGGATAGCACGCGATAACCGCAGCCGTCGACGAAACGTCTGGATTCTTCGAGCAGTTCGTCGAAAAGCACCGGATCGATCTCCGTGTCGAAGCACATGGGTTATGGATTTACGGACCGATCGTTATCATCAGCCCCTATGGGTTCATCCGATGAAGGGACGATTCTCGGCGCCGGGGCGAAATCGGTCCGTACGGGCCGGAACGCGGCTTCTTCCTCCATCCGGGCCTTCGGCTTGCCGTATTTCAGATAGAACAGATGCCGTTCGCAGGACTTCTGAACGAGCTGCTGCATGCGGCGCAGCCAGCTCA
>CATKXN010000179.1 GCA_949840605.1 uncultured Alistipes sp. | reverse complement strand
GGCGAAAGCGGCGCGGCGCTCTACTCGATCGTCAACCAGAAGCAGCAGAACGACCGCGAGAACTGGTACATGATCGACTCGTCGTTCATCACCACCCTGCCCGACACGTGGGGCATCAACCAGCGCTACATCATGCTGGCCGTGAACAACTGGGACAAGGAGTACCAGCGCGTGCTGCTGGGCGGACTGACGTGCGACAGCGAGGATTTCTACAACTCGGAGTGCCACACCAGCGCCATCTTCCTCCCGAAGCTCGAAAAAGGCAACACGCAGTACATCGGATTCTTCCACACGGGAGCCTATCAGGAGTCGCTGGGCGGCTTCGGCGGCATCCAGCACTGCCTGATCCCCGCCCCCAAGCACATCATCATCGACCGCGACAAGTCCGACAACGAGTATTACACGCGTCTGTTCGCCAAGGAGCAGTCCTACCGATCGATGCTACGCATACTCGGCTACTGAGTCCTACCCTCCCGGAGACGCGTGTAATACCATAATACAGACAATCCGCCCAAGCCCTCCTTGGTAAGGAGGGCTTTCACGGGCTCGTCTGTTCGCCAAGGAGCAGTCCTACCGATCGATGCTACGCATACTCGGCTACTGATCCGGCGCATCCGAAAAAACGCGTATTACAACACGTACATCCCCTGATACAAAAAAAGCCTCCGTACGAAACGGAGGCTTTTCCATTATCACATGGTCGCTACCTCAGATAACGCCAACCGATCAGCAGTACGGCAATGACGACAAATGACAGGACAACGACATGGCTTACCGTTTCCCGAAACCGGACTGCCCGGGAGGATTCCGCGTGCAATTTGCGGCCCAGGCGAACGCAGGCGATCACATAGCCGATCCGAACCGCTACGGCCAGCATAATCCCCGTAGCGAGAACGTCGATCACGAAATCCGCCGCATTGGGTGCCAGAAACCAACTCGCTATGAGCGACAGAAAAACGGCGCTCACGCCCCAGTCGATCCATCTGTCCGCAAAAACAGCCTGCAAGTATCGAATAATATTGGATGGAGCCATCATGCTATTTTGTTTCCTTACAATTTAATATAAAAAAAACAATAAATAAAATATAACCCCATATTACCTCAAAAAAGAACAGATAAAAAGAAATATCAAACAACCCGCATCGAACGATCCGTCGCCCGGCTTGATTTTGCGACAATTCGGACCGAAGCAGCCACGATTCGAGAAAAAATTCGTAACTTCGGCGTCAAAACATCAATTTCAGCCTCACGATGAAAAACAAGATACGGATCTGGAAAACGGCGGTTCTTGCGGGGACCCTGCTCATCCTCTCCGGAACGGTCGCGGCGCAGCCGCCTCCGGGCGCGGCATTCCCGGCTGCCGGTGCGCCGGCCGAAGCCCCCGACAGCCTCCGCCGCAGCGACGCCAATGATTCCAGCGCCTACCGGGCGGGATACCGCGCTGGTTACCGCGCAGGTTACGAAGCCGGGCTGCGCGGCCGGTCCGGAATCGGCGCCGACCGGTTCTCCGCCGCAGGTAACACGGCCGCAGGAAATACGGCCGCAGGGAATACGGCCCGCATCGGCCCGGCGGCCTCCGAACGACGCTTCATGCACCGCCTCGGAGGGGAGTTCCGCCCCGAATACATCTTCCCGACCAATCCCTTCGTGCAGGGCAACAACACGGCCGGACAGCCCATCGACCTCTCGCTCTCGGGGCATCTCCGCTACTCGTTCCAATACCGTCCCGGGTCACTGCCCGACCGGATCTACGGCGGCGCCTACCAGGGCATCGGCGTCGCCTACTACGACTTCGGGAATCCCGACGAGCTGGGCAGCCCGATCGCGGCCTACCTATTCCAGGGCGCCCGCATCGCCCGCATCACTCCCCGGCTGTCGTTCGACTACGAGTGGAATTTCGGCCTTTCGTTCGGCTGGAAACCCTACGACGAGGAGACCAACCGGCTCAACATGATGATGGGATCGAAGATGAACGCCTTCCTCAACGTCGACTTTTTCCTCAACTGGATGGTCACGCGCGAGGTCGATTTCTCGGCGGGTCTCTCGCTCTCGCATTTCTCCAACGGCAACACCAAGTTCCCCAACGCGGGCCTCAACTCCGTGGGCCTGCGCGCCGGACTGACCTACAATTTCGGCCGCAACCCCTCCGAAGCCCCCACGCGAACCGTCTACCCGGCATTCCCGCGCCACATGAGCTACGACCTCACGCTGTTCGGGTCGTGGCGCCGCAAGGGCATCGAAGACGGCGACATACAGGTTGCCGCACCGGACGCCTATACGGTCGTGGGATTCAACTTCGCCTCGATGTATAACTTCGGTTACAAATTCCGCGCGGGCGTGTCGCTCGACGGCGTCTACGACGGCAGCGCCAACATCGCCATCGCCGACCAGATCGTGCCGATGGGCGGCCGCCGGGACCTCGTGGTGGAGAAACCCGGATTCGACAGACAGATCGCCCTGGGAGTTTCGGCCCGCGGGGAGTTCGTGATGCCCTATTTCAACATCGGCATCGGACTGGGCGTCAACGTCCTGCACAAGGGCGGCGACCTGAAGTCCTTCTACCAGATGCTGACCCTCAAAATCGCCGTGACGCACAGTTCCTACGTCCATATCGGATACAGCCTGCGCGATTTCCACATGCCCAATTTCCTGATGCTGGGCGTCGGCTACCGCTTCAACAACAAATACCCCCGGCACCGCTGAGCAATTCAGAATTGTGAATTAGTCAGGCTCCGAAAAGAAAAACGAAGGGCTTGGAACTCGGGCGGAATTGCGCCGTAGCGTCGCCCGTGTAGTTCTTTCCGCCGGCGAGCGTGAGGGTCCGCTCACCGCTGCCTTTCGAAAAGTCGATCGCCGCAAGGTCGATCCAGAAGGTCTCCATCGCCAGCGTCGGCTCGAAATAATAGACCCGGTTCTTCTGGTCGCAAACCGAACGCCAGCGCGTCGAGGCGATGTGCGGCTTGTCGGGCGTCGAGATGCCGTAGGGCACCGAGACGTTGCGCATGACCGACATCACGGCCGGCACGGCGACTTTCGGATCGGCCGACTGCACGACGGCGTTGACGTAGAACGAAGCCCTCACGAAGCGGTCCGGGGCGCGGTTGGTTCCCGGCAGCATCGTGAGGCCCCCGATCTGCTGCCAATAGCCGAGGATTGCCAGCTGGTCGTCGTAGAAGGGCGAATTGGTCATCACCTGATACTGGCGACCGTGGTGGATCTCCAGCCTGCCGTCGCGGTATTCGAAGATCGCGCTGTCGCCCGAAGGATCGGAAATCGCCAGGTGGAGCCGCGACTGCACGCCGTTCGGCAGGTCGGGGGCGTCGAGGCGGAACTTCTCCTTGGCCAGTTCGGCCACGGCCTCGTCCACCGTCGCGAAATTGTCCAGCACATACTGCGTCCAGATGCTCAGTCCCATCACGGGGCGCGTGTCGCCGGGACGCTCGTAGACCGATTCGGGTAGGAACAGCAGGCTGGCGACCAGCCCGGCCTCGTTCATGCCGTCGGCGACGCCGATGTCGTATCCTGCGGCCGAAAGCGAGCCGTATTTCGAGGTCCAGACGATCGTATTGTCCGTATTCGCACCGCGGCGTTCGATGCCGCGCGGGAAGATGTAGAGGTTGGTGAGCGGGTCCTCGCGCCAGTCCATCGTGCGGCCCGTCACGGTCATTCCGTCGGGTCCGAGGTAAACGGCACGGGTGCAGGCTTCGGCTCGGGGTGAATGGACGGCCAGCGCAGCTGCGCACAGCATCGTCAAAGCGTGAATTTTCATAAGCAGGTGTTTTTAGTCCGGGGGTTCCGCTGCAAAAGAGATGCAAAACAGGGCGAAAACCCGTCTTTTCAACACCGGACTATACAAAAACGACCGACATCTCCAACCGACCGCGGCAGAGTCCCGCCATGACGCGATCCGCCGCCCGCCGTGACGCGCCGTTCGCCGAAAAGGAAGCGTACGGAAGCAATGACCGGGATAAATTTGGTTCGGCGGAGGGATTGCACTATCTTTGCGGAGGATAAACCACCGCTTGGACAGGCGGCGCCTCGGCATGCACTGTCTTTGCAGAAAACCCAGGAACGATGCAGATCACCAAAGCCGAATTCAAATGCTCGTCGGAGCGCATATCGCAGGTCCCGAAGGACGACCTGAAAGACATCGCCTTCATCGGGCGCAGCAACGTCGGCAAATCGTCGCTCATCAACATGCTCACCGCCCGCGGAGGACTGGCCAAGGTGTCGGGGACGCCCGGCAAAACCCGTCTGGTGAACCATTTCCGCGTCAACGACGCCTGGTATCTCGTCGACCTGCCCGGCTACGGCTACGCCCGCACGTCGAAGACGCAGCGCGGGGAGTTC
>CATKXN010000178.1 GCA_949840605.1 uncultured Alistipes sp. | reverse complement strand
GGTGATCTTGCCGAGGATGTGCATGCGTCCCTTGCGGGCCTGCTCGAGTGCTGCGGCGAGCACCTCGTACGAGAGGCCGTCGACCTTGATATCCATCTGCGTAGCGGTAATACCGTCGCGGGTACCCGTTACCTTGAAGTCCATGTCGCCCAGATGGTCCTCATCGCCCAGAATGTCCGACAGCACGGCCCACTTGCCTGTGGCCGAGTCGGAGATCAGACCCATGGCGATACCCGACACGGGCTTCTTGATCTTCACGCCGGCGTCCATCAGCGCGAGCGTACCGGCGCAGACGGTGGCCATCGACGACGAGCCGTTCGACTCGAGGATGTCCGACACCACGCGCACGGCGTAGGGGTTCTCCTCGCCCAGCGGGATCATCGGCTTCAGGGCGCGCCATGCCAGGTGTCCGTGGCCGATCTCGCGGCGGCTCAGACCGCGTGCGGCCTTGGCTTCGCCCGTCGAGAAGGGCGGGAAGTTGTAGTGGAGCACAAACTGCTCGGTGCCCTGCACGAGCACCTCGTCCTTGACCTTCTCGTCGAGTTTCGTGCCGAGCGTCACGGTCGTGAGCGACTGGGTTTCGCCGCGGGTGAAGATCGCCGAGCCGTGCGCTGCGGGCAGGTAGCCCACCTCGCACCAGATCGGGCGGATCTCGTCGGTCTTGCGGCCGTCGAGGCGTTTGCCTTCGTCGAGGACCATGTTGCGCATGGCCTTCTTCTGTACGTCGTCGTGGAAATATTTGTGGATCAGCGGAGCCTTCTCCACGAGCTCCTCCTCCGAGTAGCGGGCGGCGAACTCGGCTTCGAGGGCGTTGAACTTGTCCTCGCGCTCGTGCTTCATCGTACCGCTCGTGGCGATGGCGTAAGCCTTGTCGTAGAGCTCTTTGATGATCGTCTGGCGGAGCTCTTCGTCGTTGACTTCGTGGCAGTAGGCGCGCTTCACGTCCTTGCCCAGCTCCTTCGAAAGCTCGATCTGTACGGCGCAGTGCTTCTTGATCTCCTCGTGCGCGAACTTGATGGCGCCGAGCATGACCTCTTCCGAAACCTCCTTCATCTCGCCCTCGACCATCAGGATATTGTCGATCGTACCTCCGACCATGATGTCGAGGTCGACCTTATCCATATCCGAGTAGTTGGGGTTGATGACATACTGTCCGTCGATGCGGGCTACGCGGACCTCCGAAATGGGGCCTCCGAACGGAATGTCCGACACGGCCAGTGCGGCCGAGGCTGCCAGTCCGGCCAGTGCGTCGGGCTGAATGTCCTTGTCGGCCGAGATGAGCGTGACCGTCACGTAGACTTCGGCGTGGTAGTCTGCGGGGAACAGGGGGCGCAGGGCGCGGTCGATCAGGCGGGCGACGAGGATTTCGCTGTCGTTGGCGCGGCCTTCGCGCTTCATGAAGCCGCCGGGGTAGCGGCCGACGGAGGCGTATTTCTCCTTGTATTCGACCTGGAGGGGCATGAAATCGGTGTCGGGTTTTGCATCCTTTGCGGCCACCACGGTACCGAGCAGCATCGTGTCGCCCATCTTGACGACGACCGAGCCGTCGGCCTGTTTGGCCAGTTTGCCCGTTTCGATCTCGATCTGGCGTCCGTCGGCCAGCGTGATCGTTTTGCGGACTGCGTTGTACAGCTTCTTTTCTTCCATAAAAATTAAACCTATGAGTGTTTTTTCGAATTGTTTTCGCAACGAAAATGAAGGCAACCCCTCTCGGGAATTGCCTTCATTTCTTCCTCGGGATTACTTGCGGAGATTGAGCGTCTTGACGATTGCGCGGTAGCGCTCGATGTCGACCTCCTTGAGGTACTCCAGCAACGCGCGGCGCTTGCCGACCAGGCGCAGCAGGGCGCGCTGGGTTCCGAAGTCGTGCTTGTTGCTTTTGAGGTGGTTCGTAAGGTGGCTGATACGGTAGGAAAACAACGCGATCTGACTTTCGGGCGAACCCGTGTCGGTGTTAGACTTGCCGTACTGGCCGAAAAGCTCCTGCTTTTTCTCAGCTGTTAAATAAGCCATTGGGTAAAATTATTTTACGTTCCACTCTACGACGCATCCCCCTTACCGTGGATAACGCCAGAGCGTTCCGCAAAGGTACGAAATAATTAATAATTAAGCATTGAAAATAAAAATTTATTTACCTTTTTGGCCGGAAAACTTACGATATACTCCGGAAAATCGTATTTTTGCGGCTAAACGAGTGAGAATTATGCTGAAAAAGGGTATCTGCGGGGCTTTGGCCGTGCTTGCCGCAACCGCTTTCTGGGGCTGCGGACGCCGTCCCGCCTACGTCTCGGTCGACGGGGTGATGCTGGGCACGACGCTGCACCTGGCGGCCGACGTGCGGGGCGTCTCGCCGCAGGAACTTTACGCCGCCGCGATGGAGCTGGACCGCGAGGCCAAGGCGTCGATGTCGATCTTCGATTCCGCGTCGCTGCTGAGCCGCCTGAACCGCAACGAGACCGACAGCGTCGACCGCCATATCGCCTTCAACCTCCGGCTGGCCGACAGCATCGGTTCGCTCAGCGACGGACGCTACGACGTGACCGTCAAACCGCTGGTCGAGGCGTGGGGATTCGCCGGAAAGGGACGCGTCGAGCGTCCGAACGTCGATTCGATCCTCGCATTCGTGGGGCGGGAGAAGGTGCGTGTCGAGGACGGGCGGCTGGTGAAGGACGATCCCCGCGTGCAGCTCGATTTCAACTCCGTGGCCAAAGGGTACGTCGTCGACCTGCTGGCGGCGCTGGTCGAGCGGTACGGAGCCGAAAATTATATCGTCGACATCGGCGGCGAGGTCCGCTGCCGGGGCGTCAATCCCCGGGGCGATGCGTGGCGCATCGGCATCGAAACCCCTTTCGACGGCAACATGACCGACGGCGAGTATCTCCAGAAGCGGGTGCGGCTGAGCGACGGCGGGCTGGCTACTTCGGGCAATTACCGCCGATTCTACCTCGATGCCGGGGGGAACAAGATAGCCCATACGATCGATCCCCGCACGGGGCGCAGCGCCGTTTCGCGGCTGCTGTCGGTGACGGTCGCGGCCCCGACCTGCGCCGAGGCCGACGCCCTGGGAACGATGTTCCTGGCGATGGGCGCCGACGATGCGCTGGCCGCGGCGGCCGCGATGCCGGAGGTGAAGGTCTACTTCATCCTCGCGGGCGGCGGCGACGAATACGAGGAGTATGTTTCGCCGGCTATGGAAGCGTTGATCCTGCAATAACGAGATAATGAAACGAGCTGTATTTCTCTACAACACCCAGTCGGGCAAAGGAAAGATCGCCCGCAACGTCGAGGCTATCTGCACGGTCTTCCGGGCCTACGGATACGAGATCGAGCCCCGGCTGATCGATTTCGGCGCCAATCCCTTCGACGGCTGCGAGACGATCGACCTGATGGTCGCGGCGGGCGGTGACGGAACGGTCAACTACGTGGTCAACGCCATGAAACGCAAGGGACTGGACATTCCCGTCGGGGTGATCCCGGCGGGTACGGCCAACGATTTCGCCGGGGCGCTGGGCATGTCGCGCGAACCGCTCGAGGCGGCGCGGCAGATCGCTTCGGGAAGCGTCGACCGGGTCGACGTGGGGTGTGTGAACGGACTCTGGTTCGTCAATATCTTCTCGTTCGGCATCTTCACGACCACTTCGCAGCGCACGCCCGATGCGCGCAAGCACAAGATCGGCAAACTGGCCTATATCATCGAGGGTGCCAAGGAGCTCCGCTCGATGCACGCCGTGCCGCTGGAGATCGAGGCCGACGGCGAACGCTTCGGCCTGCGGTCGCTGATGGCGTTGATTTTCAACGGCGAAACCGCGGGCGGTTTCCGCCTGGCGCGCCGTTCGTCGATCAAGGACGGGCTTTTCGACTGCATCCTGCTGGAGAAGAAGAACTTTTTCCGTTCGACGCTGGCCATGTGCCGTTACCTGGCGGGCGGCAACCCGAAGATCGTCCGCCACCTGCGGGCCCGGACGATCGACATCCGCTCGACGGTCAACGAACCGACGGATGTCGACGGGCAGAAGGGCGCCGAATTCCCGCTGCACATCGAGTGCCTCGCTGGCGGCTTGCAGGTGATGTGTCCCGCCCGCCCCGCCTAAGAGGCGGTTTTTAGGGGCGGCCGGAGGTTTCCCCGCTCTCCGCCCGGTTCTGCGCCCGCCTAAGAGGCGGTTTTTAGGGGCGGCCGGAGGTTCCCTCGCTCTCCGTCCGGTTCTGCGCCCGCCTAAGAGGCGGGTTTTAAGGGCGGCCGGAGGTTTCCCCGCTCTCCGTCCGGTTCTGCGCCCGCCTAAGAGGCGGGTTTTAGGGGCGGCCGGAGGTTTTTCCGCTCTCCGTCCGGTTCGGAGCAGCATAAGAGGCGGGGA
>CATKXN010000177.1 GCA_949840605.1 uncultured Alistipes sp. | reverse complement strand
GCCGAAGGTCTCTCAATGACAGCTATTTCCCGAGCATCTTCTTCACTTCGGCGGCCACTAAAAATCGTTGCCGCCGAAGGTCTCTCAATGACAGCTATTTCCCGAGCATCTTCTTCACTTCGGCGGCGACGGTAGCCCCGTTGTAGCCGAACTTCTCGTCGAGCACCGTGTAGGGAGCCGAGTAGCCGAAGTGGTCCAGACCGTGGATCACGCCCTTCTCGCCCACCAGGCCCAACAAGTTGACCGGAAGACCCGAAGTCATGCCGTAGCGCGCAACACCCACGGGCAGCACGCTCTCCTGGTACGACTTAGGCTGGTCGCGGAACAGACCCTCGCTCGGGATGCTCACCACACGGACCGGAATACCCTCGGCGGCCAGCAGTTCGGCGCCGTCGACCAGCGTCGAAACCTCCGATCCCGTGGCGATCAGCACCGCGGCGGGTTTGGCGGCGTCCATCACCACATAACCGCCCTTGGCGACCTGTGCGGCCTCCTCGCGGCGGCTGGCGCCCAGCGTCGGCAGGTTCTTGATGTTCTGGCGCGACAGCACCAGCGCAACGGGCCGATGCTCCTCGACGGCCAGTTTCCACGCCATGACGGTCTCTTCGCCGTCGGCCGGACGCAGCACGACCATCGAACGCTCGCCGTGGTGGTTCTTCAGGTGCTCCATCAGACGAATCTGCGCCTCATGCTCCACGGGCTGGTGCGTAGGACCGTCCTCGCCCACGCGGAACGAGTCGTGGGTCCAGACATAGATCACGTGCAGGCGCATCAGCGCCGAGAGGCGCACCGCCGGTTTCATATAGTCCGAGAAGACGAAGAACGTGCCGCAGACGGGAATCACGCCGCCGTGCAGCGCCATGCCGTTCATCACGCAGGCCATCGTCAGCTCCGAGACGCCCGCCTGGAAGAATTTTCCGGAGAAATCGCCCTTCGTGAACGCTTTGGTTTTCTTCAGGAATCCGTCGGTCTTGTCCGAGTTCGACAGGTCGGCCGAAGCGACGATCATGTTGTCGATCTTCTCGGCATAGACGCCCAACACCGTCGACGATGCCGCGCGCGTAGCCACACCGGCCTTCATCTCGATGGACTTGTAGTCGATCTCGGGGAGTTTGCCCGAAAGGAAATCGTCGAGCTTGCGCGCCAGGTCCTTGTGCTCGGTGCGCCACGACTTCTCGACGGCGGCCTGCTTGGCGGCCCACTCCCTCAGCGCCTCGCGGCGCTCGGCAAAGACCTCGCGGCTCTCCTCGAAGACGGCGAACGGATTCTCCGCATCGCCGCCCAGATTCTTCACCGTGGCGGCGAAATCGGCGCCGGCGGCCGTCAGCGGCTGGCCGTGGGTCGAAACCTTGTCCTCGAAGCTCTCTCCGGCGGGACCTTTGGCGCCCTTGCCCATGACCGTACGGCCGATGATGAGCGTCGGACGCTCCGTTTCGCTCTCGGCGGCGACCAGCGCCTCGCGGATCTCGTTGATGTTGTGTCCGTCCACCGACAGCACGTTCCAGCCCCAGGCCTCGTATTTCATGGCCACGTTCTCGGTCATCACCTCGTCGACCTTCGTCGAGAGCTGGATGTTGTTCGAGTCGTAGTACATCACGAAGTTCGACAGCCCCAGGTGACCCGCAATGCGGCCCACGCCCTGCGAAATCTCCTCCTCGACGGCGCCGTCCGAAATATAGGCGTAGGTCTTGTGCGCCATCCACTCGCCGAAGCGCGCCGCCATGAAGCGCTCCGCAATGGCGGCGCCCAGCGCCATCGCATGTCCCTGGCCCAGCGGACCCGAGGTGTTCTCCACGCCGCGCAGCACATCCACCTCGGGATGGCCCGGCGTCACGCTCCCCCACTGGCGCAGCGACTGCAGATCCTCGGTCGTATAGCGCCCCGTCAGCGACAGCGTCGAATAGAGCATCGGAGACATGTGGCCCGGATCGAGGAAGAACCGATCACGGTAGGGATAAGCCATATTGTCGGGATCGTAGCGCAGGAATTCCGCGAACAGCACCGTGATGAAATCGGCACCGCCCATCGCGCCGCCGGGATGGCCCGACTTCGCCTTTTCGACCATTGCGGCCGACAGGATGCGGATGTTGTCGGCTACGCGCGTCAGTTTCGAGTTCGTTGTAGACATAGGGTAAAGTTATTTAAGTTTCAGTTCGTCGTTATTCAGTCTCGGCATCCGGACGGGAAAAAGCGCGAAACCGGCATCCGATACGCCATGACCGTCCGTCGCCCTTAAAATCCGCCTCTCAGACGGGCAAAGATAGCTAAAAAGAAATTATCCGACTTGTTTAAGCTCTAAAATATTTGCTTTTTCTATCTTTTTCTTTGCATAAGGCAAGGTGACGGTAAATTTCCGGGTGTCGGTCGACGGGATGTCGAACATCGTGTCCATCATGATCGCCTCGCAGATCGAACGCAGGCCGCGGGCTCCGAGTTTGAACTCGACGGCCTTGTCGACGATGTAGTCCAGCGCCTCGTTGTCGAACGAGAGCTTCACGCCGTCCAGCTCGAACAGCCGTTTGTACTGCTTGACGATGGCGTTCTTCGGTTCGGTGAGAATCGACCGCAGCGCGGCGCGCTCCAGCGGCCGCATGTAGGTCAGCACCGGAAGGCGTCCCACCAGTTCGGGGATCAGCCCGAACGATTTCAAGTCCTGCGGCGTGACGTACTGCATCAGGTTCGAACGGTCCACGGGATCGGCGTTCAGACGTCCGTATCCCATCGCACGGGTGTTCAGACGCTGGGCGATCTTCTTCTCGATGCCGTCGAAAGCGCCGCCGCAGATGAAGAGAATATTGCGCGTATCGACCTGGATGAACTTCTGCTCGGGGTGCTTGCGCCCGCCCTGCGGCGGAACGTTGACCACCGTTCCTTCGAGGATTTTCAGCAGGGCCTGCTGCACGCCTTCGCCCGAGACGTCGCGCGTGATCGAGGGGTTGTCGCCCTTGCGCGCGATCTTGTCGATCTCGTCGATGAAGACGATGCCGCGCTCGGCCTGCTCGACGTTGTAGTCGGCGACCTGCAGCAGCCGCGAAAGGATGCTTTCGACATCCTCGCCCACGTAGCCCGCTTCGGTCAGGACCGTCGCGTCGACGATCGTGAACGGCACTTTCAACAGCTTGGCGATCGTGCGGGCCATCAGCGTCTTGCCGGTGCCCGTCGGGCCTACCAGCACGATGTTCGACTTGTCGATCTCCACCTCGTCCTCCTTCGGAGCGTACAGCAGCCGTTTGTAATGGTTGTAGACCGCCACCGACATATAGCGTTTGGCGGCATCCTGCCCGATGACATATTGATCGAGAAACTCCTTGATCTGCGCCGGCTTCAGCAGCTCCTCCATCTTCAGCGGAGCCGCCGAGGGGCGGCGGCGCTGTTCGGTGGCGATATCGTTTTCGACGATGATCTTATAACCGTTCTCGATACATTTGTTGCAGATGTTGGCGCCGTCCGAGCCCTGGAACATGATCTCCACGTCCGAGCGCTTGGCGCCGCAGAACGAGCAGCAGTCGCCGCCGTTCGTCTTGTTGTTCCTGTTCTGTGCCATGCGGTCTATTTTTCGCGTTTGGAGAGCACTTCGTCGATCAGGCCGTAATCCCTGGCCTCGCGGGCCGTAAGCCAGTAGTCGCGGTCGGCGTCCTTCTCGATCTTCTTCGCCGAGACGCCCGAATGGGCGGCGAGGATCTCGTACAGCTCGCGCTTGGTCTTCATGATCTCGCGCGCCGTAATTTCGATGTCCGAAGCCTGCCCCTGAGCGCCGCCCAGCGGCTGATGGATCATCACCCGCGAATGCGGCAGCGCCGAGCGCTTGCCCTTGGCACCCGCCGTGAGCAGCACGGCGGCCATCGAGGCCGCCAGTCCCGTGCAGATGGTCGCCACGTCGGAGTTCACCAGCTGCATCGTGTCGTAGATGCCCAGTCCGGCCGAAACCGAACCGCCGGGCGAGTTGATGTAGATCTGGATGTCCTTCTCGGGATCGACCGATTCGAGAAACAGCAGTTGTGCCTGGATGATGTTGGCCGCGTCGTCGTAGATCGGCGCACCGAGGAAGATGATGCGGTCCATCATCAGGCGCGAGAAAACGTCCATCGTAGCGATGTTCAACTGGCGTTCCTCGATGATCGTCGGCGACACATAGGCCGAGCTTATCGACTGGAAATCGTGCAGTTTCAGCGAACTGATCCCGCAGTGGTTCCGTGCGTATTTTTCAAATTCTGACATAGTTGTATCTATTTATCCATATCTCCTTCATCCTGAGCGTGCAAAACCGCTGTAAGCACTCCAGTCTCTCATCGCCCCTAAAACCCGCTTCTTAAGCGGGCGGGAGCGCGCAGAACCGGATGGAAAACGCGAGAACTCACAACCGCCCCAAAGAGTGCTTTCTTAA
>CATKXN010000176.1 GCA_949840605.1 uncultured Alistipes sp. | reverse complement strand
GACGTGCGCCTCCGGCGCCCCCGACGCGGCCAGCCCGTCGCCGCGGGGCGGCGTTGATCGCCGCCCGCGCGAGGCCGCAGCGGCGTGACCTTCGGAGAAAGATGCCGCCGCGGGCCGCACCACGCAGAGCCCGCGGAGGCAGGTTTCATGTAAAGCCATCGGGTTAATCCTCAACATTTTCGGCAGGGTTGAGGCGTTCCATCAGTTCGTCGTACTCAATGACCGGGAGGGCTGAGACGTCGATTACGACCTCATAGTGGGCCGGCATGATGCACGACGGTTCGGGGTAGAAACTGACGGCCATGCCGTCGCATATTCGGATTTGAGCGTCGAGCAAACGACGTTCTTCCGCTACTTGAAATAATTCTCGTACTGTCATGGTTTACATATTGTTGTGATGAAACGAAATGGGTTGAAACCGCGTTATGCGCTTGTACCGGAACGGCATGGGATCGGATTCGAAATAGTCGTCCTCGTCGATGGATGGGGTCATATATACGGTGTGCGACAGTCCGAACCGGAACGATTGGATTTGTTTGGGATAGGCGGTCAGTAGTTTGGTCATGGCAACCAGCGGATGTATGCGAGTGATAATTCGTTGGGTGAAATGATCGACGGTTTCGACTTTGATAGGCCATTCGAAGCATTTCATAATTTGGTAGACGCTGAGTTTGCGCGCATCGACGTCTATCGATCGGGGCGGACACATTTCGGCCAAAAGTGCAAGGGACGGCGAAATGATGTCGGAGATGTAGCGGTAGCCGCCACTATGGATGCTTTTGGTGTGATCCTGAATGTTGACCAGTCGCAGGTAAGTCGGACGGACGCGGCGGATAGACCGTAGGCGCATGGCCTTGTAGAAATCGTTGATATAAAGACGGTGCAGGTGTTCGGGCGTGCCGCCGTGGGCCTCGATATGCAGTTGGTAGCACGGTCCCAACTCCTTGATAAAACGGTCGTAATCAATCATAATAATGGGGTGTTAAATTCGGTTAAAGTTACATTTTGTTTGTGATCATTTACAAATGGCAAATCTTTTGCGGCAATTGAGGCTCAATACACATCCAATACAGTACAAAGATAAATGAATTAATATTGGCATTATGTTAAATTATTAATATAATAATCTGATAACCAAACTATTAGCATCTCAAATATTCGACAAAACAGCATCCAGATGCTGGGCCTTCGCAGAATTTTATTACCTTTGTTCGGTTTACAAATCAGCAGAGATTATCACCATGCGAAAAATTGCGACATTTCTTTCGGCCATCCTGTTACTGACGGCTTGCACAACAAATAAACAACAGAATAACAATACGTTATACGTGTCGATACTGCCTTTGCAAAGCCTTGTGGAACGTATCGTCGGCGGAGATTTCAAGGTCGAAGTGCTCGTTCCCGCCGGAGCCAGTCCCGAGACATTCGAACCTACACCCAGGCAGTTCTCGGAGCTCAATAAAGCGCAACTTATTTTCAATGTAGGACTTATAGATTTCGAGACTTCGCTTTTGGGCAAAATCGAACAACATGACAGGATTATCGACCTGAGCCGCGGAATCGACCTGATCGAAGGCTCCTGTTCGCACGGCAGCCACGGGCACAGGCATACGCACGGCGTCGATCCTCACGTCTGGACCTCCCCGAAAGCGCTGCAGACCATGACGGCAAATGCCTATGAGGCAATTCACAAAGCCTATCCCGATTCGGTGAAATACGAAGCCAATTACAAACGGCTGCAGGCGGAACTGCAGGCACTGGACATTCGTACGGCGGAGAAAATCGCGCAGAGCGGCGTCGAATATTTCATCGTCTATCACCCTGCCCTCACCTACTACGCCCGAGATTACGGACTGCGGCAGGTGGCCATCGAAGCCGACGGCAAGGAACCTTCGGCCAGGCAATTGACGGCAATCATCCGGCAGGCCCGCGAGGACGGCGTCCGCAGGATTTTCTATCAGAATCAGTTCCCTGCATCGACCGTGGAGGTTATCGCCCGGGACATCGACGCCGAATACGTAGCGATCGACCCGCTGAACCCGAACGCCATAGCCAATATCGACACGATAACCGATTTAATCACCGCAAAATGAATCTGGTAACGATGCGCGACGTAAGCGTCGCATACGACGGATACGAAGCCCTCCAGCACGTCGATCTGGAGATCGGCGCCGACGATTTCCTGGGTGTCATAGGCCCCAACGGCGGCGGAAAGACGACGCTCGTAAAGGCCATACTCGGAACCGTGCCCCACACGGGCGAGATACGTCTTGCGCCGGAATTGTTCCGGGACAAGGAACGGCTGATCGGCTATATGCCGCAGTTGTCGGATTTCGACCGGGCATTCCCGATCTCGGTTCTCGAGGTCGTGCTGTCGGGATTGCAGGGGCGCCGCGGGTTCCGCTCCCCCTACACCCGCGAGGACCGCGAAAAGGCGATGGAACTGCTGGCGTCGTCGGGGATTGCCGACACGGCCCGGAATCCGATCGGAGAGGTGTCGGGCGGCCAGATGCAGCGGGCGCTGCTGGCCCGGGCCGTGATCTCGGACCCGAAACTGCTGATTCTGGACGAACCCGCGAATTTCGTGGACAACAAGTTCGAGAAAGAGCTTTACCGCACGCTGCACGAACTGAATCAGCGCATGGCGATCGTCATGGTGTCGCACGACATCGGCACGATCACGAGCGTCGTGAAGGAGATCGTCTGCGTCAATCGCCGCGTACATCGTCACCGTTCGAACGTGCTGACCGAGGAGCAGCTGCGCAACTACGACTGCCCTATCCAGCTCGTTTCGCACGGTCATATTCCCCACACCGTGCTGGAACACCATCCGGGCGACGGATGCTGCGACCACGAATAAAATGAAGGAGCGCCCCTTTTGCGGAACGCTCCTTCGTTTTCAAGAGGCGGGGACTACCCTACTTCTGGCCGTTGATCTGGCTCAGCTTCTCGAAGAGTTTGCCGAAAAGGTCGTCCATCTCGGCGCGCAGCGCGGCATAGTGCTTGCGGACGAGCGACGCATTGTGCGGCTCGGCGGGATTCATCGCTTTGACGAACAGATCGTTGCGCACGGCGACGGCCTCCTGCATCACCGCGAAGATCTCCTTCTCTTTCGAAGGCTGGAAACAGATAGCCATATCGCAGTCGAAAACAACCTCTTCGAGGCGGTAATCAATCTCCTTTTTCAGGTTACGTAAATTTGCCATATTCGGTCGATTTAGAATTTTTGCTACGGCAAAGGTAGTAAAACCTTTCGGATTATCAAACATTTTCAGTCTGCGGCCCCGGGAAATAATTCCCGGGCGGGGACGGACACAAAAAGATTCCGGAAATCCGGAATCTTTTTGTGGGCTACATATTTTCGAGTTCCCTGTAGGTTACCTTGGCGGCGTTCCCGGCCTTTCTGGCGGCCTTGGCCTCCATTTTGGCGATCTTACGGGCCGCCCTCTCCTGCCGGCGGGCGATCTTCTGCGCTTCGCGGGCCTCCCTCCTCGCCTCGCGGGACTCCCAGCGGAACTCCTTTCCGTATTCGTGCTCGCCGGGCATCTCGACGATGATCCCGTTTATCTGCTCATCGACAACCACATAGGGTTCAGCCGGCTGTGCGGGCTGAGGCTCCGGCCGGGGCCTGGGAATCAGCGTGCGCTGCTCAACGATGCTGTTGACCCGATAATCGATCGTCAGCTCGACACGGCGCAGCGGCGGCAGGATATGCTCCTTCATATAATCCCATGCAGCGGTCATCTTTTTCAGCGCCAGCTCTTTCTGGTCCGGAGACTGCCGGCTGTCGAGAATACCCAGCACGGCCTGCTTGTCGGGCACGGACGACTGCGCGACCAGCGTGCGGCACATCTCCCAATCCTCGGCGACGGAGTTCACCGTCACATCGTACTTCTTCGAAAATCCGTACCTCCGGTCGAGATAGGCCCTGAAATCGTTGGCCCGGCGGGCGGCCAGCGTCTCGTTGAATTTCACGGGTCCGTCGGGCGACGAATAGCCCGTGACGGTCACCGCGCTGACCTGTTTCAAGGTGTCGGCGTTCAGGCCGCCGACGAAGGCGCCGAGTTCGTCGAGCTCCTTCGAATTGCCGTTGAGCGCGGCGTTGAGCGTCGCCAGGTTGATCCGGTAGCGGACCGAATAGTCGGAGTCGTTCCGGCTTCTGACGAGAACCCTGCGGACGATGTAATCCCCGTCGGTCGTCTCCGACAGCAATACGGTATCGGCCGCAGGCGCTGCCACCGCATGCCCGGTACGGGCCGTCGCTCCGGCAGCGGCACACAACGCGAAAGAAAGAGCGAATGTAGATACGATTGTTTTCACGCTAAAAATGGTGTTGGTTATTTCTGCCGTCACCCTCGCAAGATTCGTACCACGGCCGACGACGCCAGT
>CATKXN010000175.1 GCA_949840605.1 uncultured Alistipes sp. | reverse complement strand
GGTGAAAAAATACCTCGGGAGCGTCGTGCCCTACACCGACAACTTCTACGCCGCGCTGAACGCCGCGGTCTTTTCCGACGGTTCGTTCTGCTACATCCCCAAGGGGGTGCGCTGTCCGATGGAGCTGTCGACCTATTTCCGCATCAACGCCGCCGGCACGGGGCAGTTCGAACGCACGCTGATCGTGGCCGACGAGGGGGCCTACGTGAGCTACCTCGAAGGGTGCACCGCGCCCCAGCGCGACGAGAACCAGCTGCACGCCGCCGTCGTGGAGATCGTCGTCGAGCGGGACGCCGAGGTGAAATACTCCACCGTCCAGAACTGGTATCCCGGCGACCGGCAGGGCCGGGGCGGCGTCTATAACTTCGTGACCAAACGCGGCATCTGCCGCGAGAATGCGCGGTTGTCGTGGACGCAGGTCGAGACGGGTTCGGCGATCACGTGGAAATACCCGAGCTGCATCCTCGCGGGCGACAACTCCGTCGGGGAGTTCTATTCGGTGGCCATGACCAACAATTTCCAGCAGGCCGACACGGGTACGAAGATGATCCATATCGGCCGCAACACCCGCAGCCGCATCGTGTCGAAAGGCATCTCCGCGGGCCGGAGCGAGAATTCCTACCGCGGCATGGTCCGTGTGGCGAAGGGGGCGGAGAACGCCCGCAACTATTCGCAGTGCGATTCGCTGCTGATCGGCGACCGGTGCGGGGCGCATACCTTCCCGGTGATCGACGTGCGCAACCGCACGGGCGTCGTGGAGCACGAGGCCACGACCTCGAAGATCTCCGACGACCAATTGTTCTACTGCAACCAGCGCGGATTGTCGACGGAGGATGCCGTGGGGCTGATCGTCAACGGCTACGCCCGCGAGGTGCTGTCGAAACTGCCGATGGAATTCGCCGTCGAGGCGCAGAAACTGCTGGCCCTGCAGTTGGAGGGATCGGTAGGGTAGTGAAAGGATGAAAGTCGTCCTCATAAACGGAAGTCCCCGCCGCGACGGGCTGGTTTCGCAACTGCTCGGCCAGGTGGCCGGCGGGCTGCCCGAGGGGTGCGAAGTCGAGACGCTGTTTGTCCGCGACATGCAGGTGCGGCCCTGCACCGGGTGCATGCAATGCCGTTCGCTGGGCCGCTGCGTGCTGCCGGAGGATGACGCCCACCGTGCGGCGGAAGCGATTCGCGGGGCCGACGCCCTGATCGTCGGGTCGCCCTGCTATTGGGGCAACATGAGCGGTGCGCTGAAGGTGCTTTTCGACCGCATGGTCTATGCGATGATGGGCGAGCGGGAGAACGGCATGCCGGTTCCGCTGCACAAGGGCAAGCGGGCTGTGCTGGTCGCCACATGCAATACGGTCTATCCGTTCAGCGTGTGGTTCCGTCAGACGACCGGCGTGTTCCGTGCTTTGCGCGAGATATTGAAATGGAGCGGTTTCCGGGTCGCCGGGACTTTGGGCCGGAGCGGATGCCGAAAACACGGGGAGCTGACGCCCCGGGAGATTGAGAAATGTAAAAAACTGGCAAAAAAGATATGTTAAAGGTAAAAAATCTGCACGCCTCGGTCGACGGCAAGGAGATTCTCCGGGGCATCGACCTCGAAGTCCGCGCCGGCGAGGTGCACGCCATCATGGGTCCCAACGGCTCGGGCAAGTCGACGCTGGCGTCGGTGCTCGCGGGCAACGAGAAATTCACCGTTACGGAGGGTTCGGCCGAGTTTCTGGGCCGCGACCTGCTGTCGATGCCCATCGAGGACCGCGCGCGGCTGGGTCTGTTCCTGGGCTTCCAGTATCCGGTGGAGATTCCGGGCGTCACGATGGCCAATTTCATGAAGCTGGCCGTCAACGAGCAGCGCAAGTTCCGCGGCGAGGAACCGCTGACGGCCGCCGAGTTCCTGCGCCTGATGCGCGAGAAGAGCGCTGTGGTGGAGCTTTCGTCGAAACTCACCTCGCGGGCCGTGAACGAAGGGTTCTCGGGCGGCGAGAAGAAGAAGAACGAGATTTTCCAGATGGCGATGCTCGACCCGAAGCTGGCGATCCTCGACGAGACCGATTCGGGCCTCGACATCGACGCCCTGCGGATCGTCGCCACGGGCGTCACCAAACTCCACCGGGCGGATAACGCCACGGTGGTCATCACGCACTACCAGCGTCTGCTGGATTACATCGTCCCCGACGTGGTGCACGTGCTCTACAAGGGCCGCATCATCCATTCCGGAGACAAGTCGCTGGCCCTCCGGCTCGAAAAGGAGGGTTACGACTGGCTCATCAACGAATACGACAAGTGATGGAGACGATTCTCGACATAATCCGCGGGTTCCGTCCGGCGGATGGCGAGGCACTCCGGATCGACGGGGCCGCAGCGGAACCTTTCGCGGCGGTCGATCCGCGGCGCCTGCGCGTCGAGGTGGCTGCGGGGGCCTCGGCGCATCTGGTCGTGCTGCATACGGCCCCCGACCTCTCGTCGTTGACGCTGGAGCTGGCCGAAGGGGCGCAGCTGGTGCTGACGGAGCTGTTCACCGCGGAGGCATTCGCCGAGGTCGCGGTGAAGCAGGCCGCCCGCAGCCGCTGCCGTCTGACGACGGTTCAGCTGTCGAGCGCCAACGCCTCGTACCGCATCGACCTCGACGGTGCGGATGCCGAAAACGAACTGGGCGGGGTGTTCCTCGCCGCGGACGCCGAACACTGCGTCGTAAAACTACGCACGGCGCACAACGCCGCCGACTGCCGTAGCGACTCCTATGTCAAGGGCGTCGCCGGGGGGCGTGCCGTCGGGGAGTTCTGCGGACTGGTCTACGTTGCTCCCGACGCCCAGCGCACCGACGCCCGGCAGCAGAGCCGCAACATCCTGCTGAGCGAGACGGCGCGCATCGAGACCCAGCCGCAGCTGGAGATTTA
Source organism: uncultured Alistipes sp. (assembly GCA_949840605.1). The sequence goes on along the minus strand of CATKXN010000175.1, from coordinate 1,502 downwards.
CGCCGACGACGTGAAGTGTTCGCACGGCGCGACGGTGGGGCAGATGGATGCCGATGCGATTCTGTACATGCGCCAGCGGGGGCTGAGCGAAGCGCAGGCCCGGCGGCTGCAGATCGAAGGATTCGTCGGCGACGTCGTGACCCGTTGCGGCATCGAGCCGCTGTGCGGGGCGGTCATGGAGCTGGCCTCGGTGAAAATGGAAAGACTATAGGCATGTTCGACATCGAGAAAATACGCGGGGAGTTTCCGATCCTGCACCGCGAGGTCTACGGCCGGCCGCTGGTTTATCTCGACAGCGGAGCTACGGCGCAAAAGCCTCGTCAGGTGATCGATACGGTCGATCACCTCTACCGGGACCTGAACTCGAACATCCACCGCGGGGTGCATTATCTCTCGGAGCAGGCCACGGAGTTGTACGAGGCGGCCCGGGAGCGGATCGCCGCGTTCGTCGGGGCGGCTGAAAAGGAGGAGATCGTCTTTACGGCGGGCGCTACGGCGTCGCTCAACACGGTGGCTTACGCCTGGGGCGACGCGTTCGTCGGGGCGGGGGACAACATTCTCGTCAGCGAGATGGAGCACCACTCCAACATCGTGCCGTGGCAGCTGCTGGCCCGGCGTAAAGGGGCTCAGATACGCGTATTGCCGTTCGACGATGCGGGAGCGCTGCGCACGGAGCTGCTCCCGGAACTCGTGGACGAAAGGACCCGCGTGGTGGCCGTGACGCAGGCGTCGAACACGCTCGGCACGCGGCCCGACCTGCGGCCCGTCGTCGAGGCGGCGCATGCCGTCGGAGCGGTCGTCGTCGTGGACGGCTGTCAGGGCGTGGTCCACGGCGGGGTGAACGTCCGCGAGACGGACTGCGACTTTTATGCCTTTTCGGGCCACAAGCTCTACGGTCCGACGGGCATCGGCGTGCTGTACGGCAAGCGGGAGCTGTTGGAGAGGATGCCGCCGTTCCTCGGGGGCGGCGACATGGTGGACACGGTGACTTTCAAGGAGACCACCTATGCCCCCGTGCCGTTGAAATTCGAGGCCGGGACGGCCAATTTCGTGGACGCCATCGGATTGGGCGAGGCGGTGAAATTCGTACAGCGGTTCGATGCGGCGGAGATCGAGGCCCACGAGGAGGCGCTGCTGCGCCGCGCCACGGAGCGTCTGTCGGCCGTCGACGGACTGCGGATCTACGGCACGACGCCCGGCAAGTGCGCCATCGTGTCGTTCAACGTCGAGGGGGTGCATCCCTACGATATGGGGATGATCCTCGACAAACTGGGCATTGCGGTCCGCACGGGCCAGCACTGCGCCGAACCCGTGATGGACCACTACGGCACCACAGGGATGTGCCGGGCCTCGTTCGCGATGTACAATACGCTTGCGGAGGCCGATGCGCTGGTCGCCGGAGTCGAACGGGCCGTGAGGATGCTGCGCAATTGAAGCTGAAAATTTTGGCGATATTCCGGTCGCGATGCGGCTGAGCCCCCGCCAAGGCGGGGGTTGGGGGT
>CATKXN010000174.1 GCA_949840605.1 uncultured Alistipes sp. | reverse complement strand
TGTTCGGGTATCGCCCTATATCCCGAAGGCTGGTACCTTTCCCGGCAAGGCAGGTCTTCTGACTCGCTCCTTCCGCACGCCTTCCCGCCCTTGCGGACAGTGGCTCAGAGAGTATGCGGACCGTTACGGAGCTTACAGCTACGGGAATAGTCCCTGATTTTCACAGGCGTTCCCTTTTGATCCCATGCCGGCAGCGACCGGCGGAGAACCTTGCACGGAAACAAATGTAGGCATAGTTCCCCGACGGGCAAGCGAACGCCCCTTTTTTTAATGAACAAATTATAAACAAAAAGGGATATTACCCCGTAAAGCCCCTCGGGAAACCGCTTGCCGGAGTGGCGTATCGTGGTATCGTTGTTGCGGCGGAAAGACGTATAACCGAAAAACGAAAATCATGGGAAAAATTGAAATTCGGAACGACCGCACGATTCTCTCCACGCAGAACAACGGTTTCGCCGGCGACGAACGCGACGAGAATCTGATCGAAGAAGATTTGACGGATACTGAAATTCCGCTTGACGACCGGATTCCGGACGGCATCGGCGAGATCGTCGCGGATGACCGCCCGGTATACGACGAAGAGGGGTATCGGCACGAACCGGGAGAATAGTTTTCATCCGTCCGGCATTTCCGTAAGACCGAACGCCCGCAGACCTTGTGGTCCGCGGGCGTTTTCGTCATACGGGGTTACCCTACCGGTAGATCTCGTTCAGCAGGCGCGCCAGGCGGTGTCCGCCGCGCAGGAACTGCTTTTCGATCACGGGCGTGTATTTGAAAATGTAGTCGTACTCGATCTTCGTGCCTTCGGGGCTCGAAGCGTAGACCTCCTTGCAGATTTCGTGCGTCTCCTTCACCCAGTCGGCAGGCTCTCCGGCCGTGATCTCGGCTTTTTCCGCGTCGGTCAGCCGGTCGATCTGCTCCTGCCATTCGGAATAGCTCCAGTTGTGGACCGCTTCGGGCAGGCTCGTGTCCCAGACCGAATGCAGGCTGGTCTCGCGGTCGAAGAACCGCACCGGGCGCCGGTTGCCGCCCAGGTCGCTCAGGCGTCCCAGATGCATCGGACAGTGCATATCCCCTACCAGATGCACCAGCATCTTGAGGTTCAACGTCTCTTCGTCGGGGGTGAGTTTCCCGGATTTGAGCTTTTCGATGATCTCGGTGACGGCTTTCAGCACGTCGCCTTTAGGATTCTTGGGCATAGTCCCGATCGTTTCCCCTTCGTCGACATTGAGGTAGTGCCAGGTCTTCGTATAGGCGTACTCGGGCCAGTAGCTGGCGAAATCGAGCCAGTTGGCGAAGTAGACGGGAGAGTAACCTCCCAGCGCTTTGTGAACTTTTTCGGCAGCTTCGGGCGTCAGATGGCATTCGGCGATGCAGGCCGTTACGTCGTGCCCTTTCTGTCCCCAAGCGAACGCGCCGCGGGCGCAGAGGAGGCACAGGCCTAAGAGCAGGTAGTTTTTCATGTATTCGATGGGTATGCAGTTTGGTTCGTGGTCCTTTTTCAGTGGTTCATCGTGGCGAGGAACTCCTCGTTGGAATCCGTGAGGCTCATCTGTTTCTGCAGGAACTCCATGGCCTCCACAGGGGTCATGTCCGAGAGGTATTTGCGCAGCACCCACGTGCGGTTCATCACGTCGCGCGGCAGCAGCAGGTCTTCGCGGCGGGTTCCCGAGGCGATGACGTCCACAGCCGGGTAGACGCGCTTGTTGGCCAGCTTGCGGTCGAGCTGCAATTCCATGTTGCCCGTACCCTTGAACTCCTCGAAGATCACTTCGTCCATCTTCGAACCGGTGTCGATCAGCGCTGTGGCGATGATCGTCAGCGACCCCCTCTCCTCCGTGTTGCGGGCTGCGCCGAAGAAGCGCTTGGGTTTGTGCAGGGCGTTGGCGTCGACACCGCCCGAGAGCACCTTGCCCGAGGCGGGCTGCACCGAGTTGTAGGCGCGTGCCAGACGGGTGATCGAGTCGAGGAAGATCACCACGTCGTGACCGCTCTCGACCATACGCTTGGCCTTGTCGAGCACCATCTCGGCCACTTTCACGTGGCGCGACGCCTGCTCGTCGAACGTCGAGGCCACGACCTCGGCCTTGACGTTGCGGGCCATTTCGGTCACCTCCTCCGGACGCTCGTCGATCAGCAGGACGATCATGTAGACTTCGGGATGGTTGTCGGCGATGGCGTTGGCAATCGACTGCAGAAGCATCGTCTTACCCGTTTTGGGCTGGGCGACGATCAGCGCGCGCTGGCCTTTGCCGATGGGGGAAAAGAGGTCCACGACGCGGGTGGACATGTTGTTGTGGCCGTTGCCCGTGAGGCAGAATTTCTCGCTGGGAAACAGCGGCGTCATGTATTCGAACTGCACGCGGTCGCGGATGTACTCGGGTTTGAGTCCGTTGATCTCGTTCACGCGCACCAGCGGGAAATATTTCTCGCCCTCTTTCGGGGGGCGGATCGCGCCGTTGACCGTGTCGCCGGGTTTGAGACCGAAAAGTTTGATCTGCGACGGGGAGACGTAAATGTCGTCGGGGGAATTGAGGTAGTTGTAGTCGGCCGAGCGGAGGAATCCGTAGCCGTCGGGCATGATCTCCAGAACACCTTCGCCCTCGATCTCGCCTGCGAAATCGTCCTTGGTGATGACCTCCTCCTCGACTTCGACGGTGCGGGGGGCGGGCTCTTCCGCATGCGTTTCGGCTGCGGGCTGGGGCGCGGCGGCCTCCTGAACCTGAACCTGGGCCTGGGCCTGGGCCTGCAGCTGTGCCTTGGGCTTGCGGCCGCGGCGCTTGGGTTCGGCGGCGGGTTGCGGAGTCTGCACGGCCTGTTCCGTTTGTTCCGTTTGTTCGGGCTGTTCGGCGACCGGAGCTGACGCTTCGGGTTTCGCGGCGGGAGCCGTCTCTATCGGCAGCTCGGGTTCCGTTGCGGCTTCGGGCTGAGGCGCCGTTGCGGCCGGTTCGGTCTTTGCCAGCCGCGGGCGTCGTCCGCGGGGCGATTTCGCCCGGACCGCTGTGCGGGGAGCCTCTTCTTCCTTCTTCTCCTGTCGGGGGTCTGCGGGTGCGGCCTCCTCTGCGGGGACGTTGCCGGCTATTTCCGCTATCAGTTCGCGCTTCTTGATCATGATATTCTTGATGCCCAGGGCCTTGGCGATTTCACGCAATTCGGCAAGGCTTTTTCCTTCCAGCGCTTTCAGATCCTGCATATGGTTGTGTTGTTCAATGTGATTTTCAAAAACCGGACGGTTGCCCGGTTCGTTCGAATTTGCTTGCAAAGATAATGCATAATTTTGAAATTCAAAATAAAAAAGCGTTTCCCGGTGCGTCCGGCGGGTGAAATCGCCTGTTTGCGGGGTGAAACGCCCTTTGAAATACCTATTAATGGCGATTGCACGGCGCTGAATTTTGCCCGATCTTTGCACCGGAAACAATGAAAACCGATTTCAGCCGTTGCATGGTTTGTATTGTTAATGTTTGTGTGTGAAAAACCCTTCCGCATTGGCGGAAGGGTTTTCGTTTTCAGTCGGCTGTCGGTGTCTATCCGCAGATGTAGATGCATCCGTATACCAGTCCGGCCGCGAGCGCTCCTGCAAGGGGGCCTGCGACGGGCACCCAGCTGTATCCCCACCCGCTCGGGCCTTTGCCCCGGATAGGCAGGAGGGTGTGGACCAGCCGCGGCGGGAGGTCGCGGGCAGGATTGATGGCATAGCCCGTCGTGCCGCCCAAAGACATGCCGATCGCCATGATGAGCATCGTCACCGGGAAACTTCCTAGACTGCCCATTCCGATTTCGGGCGTGTTCAGTTCGTTGCCGATCGCAAGGATGACAAACACCAGCAGGAACGTGCCGACCGCCTCGCAGAAGAAATTGCGGGGTTTGTTCATGATGGCGGGCATCGTGCAGAAGACTCCCAGTTTGGTCGCCGGGTCATCCGTGGCGTCGAAATGGTCCTTATAATAAAGGTATACCAGCACGGCCCCGCAGAATCCGCCCAGCAGCTGGGCTGCGACGTACCCCGGCACGTACTCCCACGGGAACGAGCCCGCGACGGCCAGCCCGACCGAAACCGCGGGATTGAGGTGCGCGCCCGACCAGGGCCCGGCGATCAGTACGCCGCACATCACGGCGAGACCCCAGGCCATCGTGATCACGACCCAGCCGCCGCCGTAACCTTTCGAACGTTTCAGGACGGTAGAGGCCACTACCCCGTCGCCCAGCAGTACGAGCACCAGCGTTCCGATGAACTCGAACAGGCATTTGGTCATCAGTGTCGTCTCCATCGCTCAGTCGTTTTCGGTGTGCAGAACCCGCCGCACGGCGTCTTCCCATCCGGCGACGGCTTTGTCGATCCGCGTGCGCTCCTCCGTGGGCTCGAAAATGTGCTCCGCCTGCCATTGTTCCCCGATTTCGGCGAGGCTGCCCCAAGACCCTACAGCCAGTCCGGAGAGG
>CATKXN010000173.1 GCA_949840605.1 uncultured Alistipes sp. | reverse complement strand
CCGCACCCATCACCGAGCAGCCGAGAAAGATCAGGAACCACGAGCGCCACCACGCCCACGAGCCCATCGGTTCGAGCAAAGCCTTAGTGTTCATACGATTAACCAAATTTATATATTACACCCGCTGTCTCGTTTCCCGGCGCCGTCTTCGCAGCGTACCGCCGCGTATCCAAGCCCGACCCTTCCCCAAATCCCCTCCTCGGAGGGGACTTGCCGCAACGCGACCGGATGTACCCCAATATTTATATTAATAAAATGCAAAGATACTAAATTCTCCGGAAATGCAGGCGCAGGCGCAGGATTTTTCGGCGGCCCGGTCCATATCTGAAAATTTTTATTATATTTGCATAAACAATCAACTGGCAAAAAGAGATGATTCTGACGATTTATACGGCTACGACCATGATTATCATCGCCTATCTGCTGGGCTCGATTCCGAGCGCCGTGTGGATCGGCAAAAAATACTACGGCATCGACATCCGCGAACACGGCTCGAAGAACGCCGGAACGACCAACATGCTCCGCGTACTGGGACGCCGGGCCGCCCTGCCGGTCTTCGCACTCGATTTCCTGAAAGGATTCGTGGCCGTGACCTTCATCGAACTGATGCAGTACGACGACCTGATCGGCATGAACGACATCATCAATCTCAAGATCGGAGCCGTCTTCGCCGCCGTCCTGGGCCATATCTTCCCGGTCTTCGCGGGATTCCGCGGCGGCAAGGGCGTGGCCACGCTCGTCGGGGCCGTGACGGGCATCTATCCGCCGGTGGCGCTGCTCTGCTTCGGGGTATGGTTCGTGATGCTGATGGTTTCGCACTACGTGTCGCTCTCGTCGATGGTCGCCGGATGCTGTTTCCCGGTCTTCACGCTCATCTCGCCCAAGGTCAACGGATCGGTCCCTTTCGTGGTCTTCTCGTTCGTGATCGCCATCCTGCTGATCTACACCCACCGCAAGAATATCGAACGCCTGAAAGCCGGCACCGAATCGAAAATCTACATCTGGAAGCCCCGGCACACGAACCCCGGCGAAGGGCCGAAAGAGAAGGATGATGTCCGGAAATAGGCCCGCAGCCGTTTCAGGCGAAATTATCGGCCAAAAAGGATATTTTTTCCGCCGCGACATGCGGCAAAAATATTTTTTTGCGTTATATTTGCGCCGCAATCGGCATTCATCGCAAGAGATATGTTACAGGAGAACCTGCTGAAAATATACGAAACGAGTTTTCGGGAAAACCGTGAAATGTCGGCCCTGACCGACTATTTCAAGGACGAAACCTTTTCGTATTATGAAATGGCCAAGGAGATCGCCAAACTGCACCTGCTGTTCAAGAAAGCCGGCATCAAACAGGGCGACAAGATCGCGCTGATCGGCCGCAACAATCCCCGCTGGTGCATCACCTACATAGGAACCATCACCTACGGCGCCGTGATCGTGCCGATCCTCCAGGATTTCACCCCCGCGGACATCATCCACATCATCAACCACTCGGAGAGCCGCCTGCTGTTCCTGGGCGACAACTTCTGGGACGTGATCGAGGAGGACCAGATCAAGCGGATCGAAGCCGTGTTCTCGCTCACGGATTTCCATGTGGTGTACGAGCGCGACGGGAAGTCGATCACCAAGTTCCAGCGCGACATCGTGAAAAACTACCGCGCCAAATATCCGCGCGGATTCAGCATCAACGACATCAAATACCCCGAGATACCCAACGACCAGGTGGTTCTGCTGAATTACACCTCCGGGACGACGGGCTATTCCAAGGGCGTGATGCTCACGGTGAACAACCTCACGGGCAACGTGGTGTTCGCCATGACGATGATCAACACCCAGACCGGACAGCACTATTTCCAGAAAGGCGGACGCACGCTGTCGTTCCTCCCGCTGGCGCATGCCTACGGCTGCGCGTTCGATTTCCTGGCCCCGCTGGCCGTCGGCGGGCACATCACCCTGCTGGGAAAGATTCCGGCGGCGAAGATTCTGATCGAAGCGATGGCCGTCGTGAAACCCACGATCATCTGCTGCGTGCCGATGATCCTCGAAAAGGTCTACCGCAAGCAGGTGCTCCCGATGCTGGAAAAGGGCCCGATGTCGATCGCCATGAAGATTCCGCTGCTCAACTCGGCCATCTACTCGGTGATCCGCAAGAAGCTGATGGACGCCTTCGGCGGCAACGTCGGGATTTTCATCGTCGGCGGCGCCCCCATGAACCAGGAGACCGAGTCGTTCCTGATGAAGATCAAATTCCCGATCACCATCGGATACGGCATGACCGAATGCGCCCCGCTCATCAGTTTCACCCCCGACAACGAGTTCAAGGCGGGTTCGTGCGGCCGTTATCTGAAAGGGTTGCTCGAAGTGAAGATCGACTCGGAGAACCCCGAGCGCGAAGCCGGAGAGATACTCGTCCGCGGCGAGCACGTGATGACCGGGTATTACAAGAACGACAAGGACACCCGGAAGGTGCTCGATGAGGAGGGATGGCTCCACACAGGCGACATGGCCACGATGGACCCCGACGGCACGCTCTACATCCGCGGCCGCTCGAAGACCATGATCCTCTCGGGCAACGGACAGAACATCTATCCCGAGGAGATCGAGGACAAGCTCAACAACATGTACCTCGTGCTCGAATCGCTGATCCTCGAGGGCGACAACGGCCGCCTCAGGGCCTTGGTGGTCCCCGACTACGAACAGGCCGAAAACGAAGGCGTGGACAAATCGGAGCTGCCGCAGATCATGCAGAACAACCTGCAGGAACTCAACGCGCAGCTGGCCGCCTACGAACGGGTCGCGGAGATCACGCTCTACCCCACCGAATTCGAAAAGACCCCCAAACGGAGTATCAAACGCTACTTATACGCACCTTCACTATTGAGCAAATAACGGCACGGCAGGTAACCATTTGGATTCTCTATCCCAAAATTCTTCATAGTCACTTGAATCCAATTTCTAACAAATGAGGCGTCACTAATTAGTTCGGTTACCTGCTTTTTTTAATCCCCGGCTCCCTGCAGAGCCGGGGATTTTGTACACCCGTCCGGCTTTTTTTACTATCTTTGACGCATGAAGATTCAGAAAAAACAAGCTATCGGGGAAAACCTGCTCTACGTGATGGTCTGGGCGGCCATCATCCTGGTCCCCGTACTCAACTCCCAGATGATGTCGGAGATGCACGTCAACCTGGAGAACGTGCTGATCGCCTGGCGGCAGATCGCGCCCTATCTGATCATCTTCCTCATCCACAACGCCGTCATCGCGCCGCGCTACATGCTCCGGCGCAAGTACGTGAAATACCTGGCGAGCAACCTCGCGCTGATCATCAGCGTCTTCTGGCTGGTGCAGGTCTACGAGGACCATCTCTCGGACCATCTCCTCAAGCAGGCCGACCCCGAAGCGATCGACGCCTACCGCAAGGCATCGTTCTCCAATCTGGAGATGTACTGGAGCGTGGTGCTGGGCTTCTTCATGACCGGCGCCAACACAGGTATCAAGCTCATATACCAGTCGATGCGCGACGAGCAGCAGATGGAGGTGCTCAAACGCCAGAACCTGCAGGCCGAAATGGACTATCTGAAATATCAGATCAATCCGCACTTCTTCATGAACACGCTCAACAACATCCACGCGCTGATCGACATCGACACCGAGTCGGCCAAGAACGCCGTGATCGAGCTCTCGAAGATGATGCGCTACGTGCTCTACGACTCGGGCCGCGAGATCATCTCGCTGAACCGCGACATCCAGTTCCTGAAGAATTACATCGAGCTGATGCGCATCCGCTACACCGACGACGTGGATATCCGCGTGGAGTATCCCCGCGACCTGCCCGAGCAGGTGTCGATCCCCCCGCTGCTGCTGATCGTGTTCGTCGAGAACGCCTTCAAGCACGGCATCAGCTACAACCATCCGTCGTTCATCCACCTGCGGATCGACTATGCCGACAGGACGGTCACGGGAACGCTCTCGAACAGCCGCCATCCGGCCGCCGCCGCCAAACAGGCCGGCATCGGACTGGAGAACGTCCGCAAACGACTGGCCCTGATCTACGGCGAGAAAAACTACACGCTCGACATCCGCGAGGAGGAGCGGACCTATACCGTAAAACTCGTAATTCCGACGCTCAATGCTTAAATGTATCGCCATCGACGACGAGCCGCTGGCTCTGCGTCAACTGACAACGTACATCTCGAAAATTCCCTATCTGGAACTCACGGCGACGTTCAACAACGCCCTCGATGCGCAGCAGATGCTGACCGGACAGAACGTGGACCTGATCTTCGTGGATATCAACATGCCCGACCTCAGCGGCGTGGATTTCGTCCGCGGACTGATCGAGCGTCCGATGATCATCTTCACGACGGCCTACTCGGAATACGCCGTCGAAGGCTTCAAGCTCGACGCCGTGGACTACCTGCTCAAACCCTTCGGATTCGCCGATTTCAACCGCTCGGCCGCCAAGGCCAAATCGCTCTACGAACTGCGTCATAACCAGCGCACGCCCCAGCAGATCGAATCGGAGGCGCTGCCCAAGGACAAGGAGTATATCTCCGTTAAGGCCGACTACAAGGTGTCGCTGGTGAAAATATCGGACATCGTCTACCTCGAAAGCGAAGGCGAATATGTGCGCATGCACCTTGCCGACGGGTCGACCATCACCACGCTGTTCCGCCTCAAGAACATGGAGACGGCGCTGCCGTCGGAACTGTTCATGCGCGTACACCGTTCGTACATCGTCAACC
>CATKXN010000172.1 GCA_949840605.1 uncultured Alistipes sp. | reverse complement strand
CACGTCGTCGATGTTCTTGCCCTTGTATTTCACCTCGAGCGTCTCGCGGTTGTAGCGGTGGCCGCCGCAAGCCTTGCAGCGCACGTAGACGTCGGGCAGGAAATTCATCTCGATGGTCTGCACGCCCGCTCCCCGGCACTCCTCGCAGCGGCCGCCCTTGACGTTGAACGAGAAACGCCCCGCCTTGAAGCCGCGGATCTGGGCGTCGGGGGTCATCTCGAACAACTTGCGGATGTCGGCGAAGACGTTCGAATAGGTCGCGGGATTCGACCGCGGGGTGCGCCCGATGGGCGACTGGTCCACGACCACCAGTTTGTCGATACGGTCGATGCCCTCGACCGCATCGTATTCCAACGGCTGGTCGAAAGAACGGTAGAGCGCCTTCGCAAGGATCGGCCGCAGGGTCTCGTTGACCAGCGTCGACTTGCCCGAACCGCTGACGCCCGTCACGCAGATGAACTTGCCCAGCGGAAACTCCGCCGTGACGTTCCTGAGGTTGTTGCCCCGGGCCCCGCGGATGACGATGCGCTCGCCCGTACCCTTGCGCAGCGTTTCGGGGATCTCGATCCGCCGGCGCCCCGTGAGGTAGTCGGCGGTGATGGTATCGGATTGCAAAATGTCGTCGAAAGTTCCGGCAGCGACGATGTTGCCGCCCTTGCGGCCCGCGCGGGGCCCCACGTCGACGATGAAGTCGGCGGCGCGCATCATGTCCTCGTCGTGCTCGACGACGATCACCGAGTTGCCCGCGTCGCGCAGCTCCTCGAGACTGCGGATCAACCGCCGGTTGTCGCGCTGGTGCAGTCCGATCGAGGGTTCGTCGAGGATGTAGAGCACGTTGACGAGCTTCGAGCCGATCTGCGTGGCGAGGCGGATGCGCTGACTCTCGCCGCCCGACAGCGAGCGCGACGAACGCGCCAGCGAAAGATACCCCAGCCCCACGTCCATCAGGAAGCGCAGCCGTTCGCGGATCTCCTTGACGATCTCCTGGGCGATCTTCCACTCTTTTTCCGTCATCTGCCCGCGGACAGTCGGCACCCACTCCGAGAATTCCGAAATGGACATGGCCGAGACCTCGGCGATATTCTTGCCGGCGATGCGGAACTGCAAAGCCTCCTTCTTGAGGCGCGTGCCGTTGCAGACCGAACATTTGCGGTAGACGAGGAACTGGTCGCGCCACTTCTGGCCGCGTTTCGAATCGTCGTCCTCGGTGCGGCCGATGTATTCGGCGACTCCCTCCCACGAGAGAAACTGCCGTCCGCCCGGGGAGCTGAACTCCGAAAGATCGACCGTCAGCGGTTCGGAATCGCCGTACAGCACGGCGTTCAGCGCCTCCTGGGAGAAGCTCTCGACAGGATCGTCCAGCGTGAAATCGTAACGCCGGCCGAGCATCTCGAGGATGGCGAAAAGCATGTTGTTGCGGTATTTGCCCAACGGTTCGACGGCCCCGTCGCGCAGCGAAAGGCGGGTGTCGGGGATGATCTTTCCGATGTCGAACACCGCCTCCTCGCCCAGTCCGTTGCAATGGGGGCAGGCGCCCTTCGGAGAGTTGAACGAGAAGGTGTGGGGCGCGGGGTCCTCGAAGGCCATGCCCGTCGACGGGCACATCAGGTGGCGCGAATAGAACCGCTGCTGCTCGGTGCCGTAGTCGTAGACGGCCATCGTGCCCTTGCCCTGGCGCATCGACTCCTTGAGCGAGGTCATCAGCCGGTCGCGGGACTCCTCGTTCACCGTCAGCCGGTCGACCACCAGGTCGATGGTGTGTATCTTGTAACGGTCGAGGCGCATGCCGGACGATATTTCGCGGATTTCGCCGTCGATGCGGGCGTAGATGTAGCCCTTCTTGGCCAGCGACTCGAACAATTCGCGGTAGTGGCCCTTGCGGCCCTTCACCACAGGGGCCATCAGAGCGATCCTGCGCCCGGCGAAACCCTCGAGGATCAGGTCGGCGATCCGGTCGTCGGAATAGTGGACCATCTCCTCGCCCGTGACGGGCGAATAGGCCCGCGACGCCCGCGCATAGAGAAGGCGCAGGAAGTCGTTGATCTCGGTGACGGTGCCGACCGTCGAACGGGGATTCTTGTTGGTGGTCTTCTGTTCGATGGCCACCACGGGGCTCAGGCCCGTGATCTTGTCCACGTCGGGACGCTCCATCGTCCCCACGAACTGCCGCGCGTAGGTCGAAAGCGTCTCCATATAGCGTCGCTGCCCCTCGGCATAGATCGTGTCGAAGGCCAGCGACGATTTGCCCGAGCCCGAAAGCCCGGTGATGACTACCAGTTTGCGGCGCGGGATTTCGAGATCCACGTTCCGGAGGTTGTGGACCCGGGCGCCGAATATTTTGATCGTATCTTCCATTGTCCTCAGAAAACGTACCGGAGGCCCCTTTTATTGAGTGTGCGGGAAATCCGGCGCGAAAAGTGCGTAAAGATACGACATTTGCGCCTGAAAAACAAGCCGTGCAAATCACATTCGAATCAGGAAATCGTCCGCGTCGCGCCAAGCGGGGAATTCGGTGCGGAAAGCCGCCAGCGCGTCGGAATCGAACGCCGCGCAGAGCGTCTGTTCGCGGTCGCCGGCCTCGGCCAGCGTGCGACCCCTGAAATCGACGAGGACCGAATCCCCGGCGTAATGCCCCGCGGGATCGTCCCCCACCCGATTCACCCCCGCGACGTAGCACTGGTTCTCGACGGCCCGGGCGCGCAGCAGCGTCCGCCACGCTTCGCGCCGTGACGCGGGCCACGAGGCGCAGCACAGGATGGCGTCGTAATCCCCGCGGCAGCGGCTCCAGACCGGAAACCGCAGGTCGTAGCAGACCATCAGCAGGAACCGGAAGCCCCGGTATTCGGCCACCACGCGGCTGCGGCCGGGGGTGTAGTTCCGGGCTTCGCCGCCGGGCGCGAACAGATGGCGTTTGTCATAGTGAACGCACCCGCCGTCGGGCGTCACGAAATACATCCGGTTGAAGAAACATCCCCCTTCGGCGACGGCGACGCTGCCCGCAACCGCCTTGCCATACCGCACGGACCAGCGGTGCATAGCCGTTACGACCTCCCCGCCGGGAGCTTCGGCGACAGCCGCGGGATCGAGGGTGAATCCCGTGGCGAACAGCTCGGGCAGCACTGCCACGTCGGCATCGGCGGCGGCCACCAGCGGTTCCAGCCGGGCGAGGTTACGCGTGGGCTGTTCCCACGCGATATCGGTCTGACAGAGGGCGATACGCAGCTGCATCGGAATCAGAGTTTATGAACGGTGATGGACGAGGAGCGGTCGCGCTGGTGGAAGATCGTCACCCGGCAGGGCACGAAATCCGACGCCGCGCAGCCCCGCAAATCCACGAATTGCTGGGGACTGCGCTCCATGAGCGGAAACCACGAGCTCTGCACCTGCACCATGATGCGGTGTCCGGCGCGGAACGTATGGGCGATGTCCGTCGTGCGCAGTCGCACACACTCGGGTTTGCCCGGGGAGAAGGCTTTCGGACGGGTGAACCCGTCGCGGTAGCGTCCCCGCACGGCGTCGCCCCGCACGAGCATCTGCATCCCGGCCTTTCCGCCGCCGTCGGGGAAGCAGTCGATCAGCTTCACGACGAAATCGGCGTCCGAGGTCGACAGGGCCGTTTCGAGCGCCGCCTCGACGGGTCCCACGAGGGTCATATCCTCCGCAAGGGGTTCGGTCACGAAAGTCAGCACGTCCCCGCGTCCTGCAAGGAACCGCTGGTCGGCGACCATATACTCCTTGGGCCGCCCGAGTCCCGGAGTTTCGACATACGGCACGGGGTCGGCGGGATCGGAGAGGTAACCGGTCGAGGAGTTTTTGACCGTGGGGCGTTCTTCCGTCAAGCGTCCCCCGTCGGCCAGGTAGAGGGTCATCCGGCGGGCTTCGGCGGGCGTCCAGCGGTCGAACGTGTGCCAGCGGTCGTCGCCCGAGGAGAAGACCGCCACGGCTGGCAGCCGGTCGACCGTATCGCGGGCCCAGAGGTAGCAGTCGAAGAACGGCGCCTCGAAATGCTCCATGTAATAGCGTCCGGAAGCCTCCTCGCCGAAATCGAAGTCCCCGAGCCTGCGGCCGTCGCCGCGCCATGCCCCGTGCGCCCACGGTCCTACGACCAGATGCACCGGAGTCTGCGCGCTCTGCCGCACCACAGCCCGATAGAGGTTCCACGCCCCGTAGCAGTCTTCGGCGTCGTAAGTTCCGCCCACGACGAGCATCGCAGGACGGATGTTGTAGCACGCCCGGCGCGTATCGCGGACCCGCCACCACTCGTCGTAGTCGGGATGTCCCGACATCTCCTCCCAGAAAACGTTGGGAGCCAGCAGTTTCGTCAGATCGGACCGCGTCGGGTGTTCCAGGAAGAACGTGCGGTCGTCGGGCGAGAACGTCAGGTTGCGCCGGGGCATCCGGTCCGTCGGGGTATGTCCCGGAGGGGTGTTCATCGAATGGAGGAACCGCACGGCGTCGCTCAGCATTAGGATGCCGTTGTGGTGCACGTCGTCGCCCATATACCAGTCGGTCACGGGCGCCTGCGGCGATACGGCCTTCACCGCCGGGTGTCCGCTCAGGGCCCCCATCAGCGCGTAGAATCCCGGGTAGGAACAGCCCGCAAACCCCACGCGGCCGTTGTTGCCGGGAATATGCTTTACGAGCCAGTCCACGGTGTCGTAGCTGTCCGTGGCCTCGTCCGTGTCGCCGAAGCCCACCGGGCGGACGTGCATGAACTCGCCTTCGCTCATGTAACGTCCCCGGACATCCTGCTGAACGATGATATAGCCGCGGTCGACATAGCTGCG
>CATKXN010000171.1 GCA_949840605.1 uncultured Alistipes sp. | reverse complement strand
CCCCTTCGACCAGCCCGGCGTCGAGGCCTACAAGAAGAACATGTTCGCTCTGCTGGACAAACCCGGCTACGAGGAGGCTTCGAAAGCCATCAAGGCCCGGCTGTAAACGACGGTCCGATACCGAAATAGCCAATCCCCGGTCGGGGATTGGCTTTTTTATTGACCGCGGTGCTTATCGGACGCGCACCCGTTTCCCCTTCGGGGCAAAGATCTCCGCTTTGCCGTCTTTGAGCATGTAAATCCGCTTTTCCCGCCTTCGTTCGTGTGGCCGGCCGGCATGTTGATGACGTTATGCCCATTCTTGTTATAAACGGCGTCGTAAACGTACGGGACGATCGGCTGGCCGCGGTCGTTCAGCAGACCCCACTTGTCGTCGCGCCGGACGACCGTGAATTAGGTAGTGGCTTTTAGCAGATAGACCAGCTCGTAGACGCACGGTGCCATGAGGCGGCCTTTCGGGTCGACGCAGCCCCATTTGCCGTTCAGCCGCACGGCGCGGCCCGGTCGCCGATAAACTGCCGGGCGTCTTCGTAATGGGCGTCGTCGAATGAGACACGACCGTATTCGTCGGTGAAATAACAGGGTGCTTCACCGGGTTCTGTTCATGTAGAGCTGCGGGCATCGCTGGGCGGCGCACGACAGCGATGCAGGCGATCAGTAGTTAGTGACGCATGACGCTGAGGGTTAGGTAGGAGAAATATACGAAAAAAGCGGAACTTCGCGACGGAAGTTCCGCTTTTTTCGTATGAACAGGTTTTCAGGTTTACAGCACTCCCTGCTCGACCATCGACTTGGCGACCTTCATGAATCCGGCGATGTTGGCGCCTTTCATGTAGTTGAGGTAGCCGTCCTTCTCCGTGCCGTACTCCACGCAGGCGTGGTGGATCGACGACATGATCTGGTGCAGCTTGGCGTCGACCTCCTCGGCCGTCCAGTTGAGTTTCTGGGAATTCTGCGTCATTTCGAGACCCGACGTTGCCACGCCGCCGGCGTTCACGGCCTTGCCCGGTCCGTAGGGGATCTTCGCCGCGATGAAGGCGTCGATAGCCTCCGGACGGCAGCCCATGTTCGAAACCTCGGCCACGATCTTCACGCCATTGGCCAGCAGTTTTTTGGCGTCTTCGCCGTCCAGTTCGTTCTGCGTGGCGCACGGCATGGCGATGTCCACCTTGACCTCCCACGGCTTCCGGCCGGCGAAGAACTTCGAACCCGGGAACTTCTTGGCGTAGGGCTCCACCACGTCGTTGTTCGACGCGCGCAGCTCCAGCATGTAGGCGATCTTCTCGGCGTCGAGGCCGTCGGGATCGTAGATGTAGCCGTCAGGACCCGAAATCGTAACCACCTTGGCGCCCAGTTCGGTCGCCTTCGTCGCGGCGCCCCACGCCACGTTGCCGAAGCCCGAAATGGCGATGGTCTGGCCCTTGATGTCCATGCCGGCCTTCTCGAGCATCTGGCGCAGGAAATAGACGGCGCCGAAGCCCGTCGCCTCGGGACGGATCAGCGATCCGCCGTAGGTCATGCCCTTGCCCGTCAGCACGCCCGTGTTTTCCCGGGCCAGCTTGCGGTACATGCCGTAGAGGAATCCGATCTCACGCCCGCCGACGCCGATGTCGCCCGCCGGAACGTCCGTCTGGGGGCCGATGTGGCGCCACAGTTCGGTCATGAAAGCCTGGCAGAAACGCATCACCTCGCGGTCCGACTTGCCTTTGGGGTTGAAATCCGAACCTCCCTTCGCGCCGCCCATCGGCAGCGTGGTGAGGGCGTTCTTGAAGATCTGCTCGAAGCCGAGGAATTTCAGGATCGAGAGGTTCACCGAGGGGTGGAACCGCAGGCCGCCCTTGTAGGGGCCGATCGCGTTGTTGAACTGCACGCGGTAGCCGGTGTTGACCTGCACCTCGCCCTTGTCGTCCACCCAGACCACCTTGAAGGTGAAGATGCGGTCGGGTTCCACGATGCGCTCCGCGATGCGGTTGGCTTCGAATTCCGGATGCTGGTTGTAACTCTCCTCGACGGTCATGAGGACTTCGCGCACGGCCTGCAGGTATTCGCTTTCGCCTGGATGCCTGCGCTCGAGTTCGGTCATCAGTTTGCTTACATTCATATGCTGAAATTTAATTGGTTGGTTCTATCTATCACAAATATAAAAATATTTCTTATAGATTGTAATCCTTTTTTCGAAAATTTCGGATAAATCTTAATCTTCTGCCGTCGCTTCGCGGATCATGCCCTTGTTCGAACGCCCGTCGACGCAGACCCACAGCGGTTTTTCGAAGCGCACCTGCCGCAGGTAGGTTCCTTCGAAGAGGGCCTGCCGGGCGTCGAGCTCCTCTTCGCGGAAGATGCCGTCGCCGCGGAAGGGGTTGATCGTCAGGTATCCCACGCCCAGCGAGGTGACGTTCTGGAAGAAGTGCGTGCCCTGCGACGGCTCGACGTCGAATTTCTCGATGCCGCACTCGACGATCACCTTCGCCTCCGAAATGTGGTTCCACTTGACCGGCACCCCGAGGAAGGGGTCCGAGGAACCCCAGCGCCCGGGACCCACGAGGACGTACGAACGGCCCTCGTCGCGCATGCGGTTGTTGAACGTCAGCAGTTCGTCGGCGATCTTCTCCGTCGAGAGCGAGTCGAAGGCCTCGGACTTGATGTAGATGATGTCGGCGATGTCCGCCATCATGCCGATTCCGAGAGCCTGCTCGCCGTAGATCAGCGCCCGGGAGGTGTCCTCCGCCTCCCAGTCGATGGCGCGGTTGTCCTGGTTGTCGATGATCGGGCGGATTTGCAGCAGGTTGAAGATCTGCTGCTGGCCCGGGGCGACGTCCATGTTGACGGCGAACTCCACCTCCACGGGGCAGCGCATCTCCTCGGCGCCCATGCGGAGGATGTCCGAAACGATCTTCGCCAGCGGGAAGGTGTTGTATTTGAGGATGTTGTTGAACGTTATAACTTTGCGCCCGGTGTCGAAGGGGCTGTCGGAGATGCGTTCGTTCTCGCGGTCCCAGACCGAGCAGACGTATTTCGCATTGCGGAACCGGCCGATCTCCGTCAGGCTCAGGCGGCGCAGGTTCACCGCGTCGTCGATCGACGTGCGGAACTCTTCGGGACGCAGACTCAGGGCCAGCACCTCGTTCTGCGTGTCGCGCAGCGCCAGCTCGGGGGTCGAGGTCTGGAGCACCTTCTGCGGGTAGCGGGGCGAGAACCGCAGCGTGCGCCCTCCGTCCACGACCAGTTTGCCGAGCCCCATCGCCACGTTGCAGACGCCGTCCGCGGGCTGTTCGTCGCCGATGGGGTAGTAGTTGATCGACCGCGCCACGCCCGAGCAGGTCGGGAAGAAGAGCCCGTCCTGCTCCGTGCCGCACACCTCCTGGATGATGACGGCCATCTTCTCCTCCGAGATGAGATTCTGCGACGTCTGGATGTAGGCCCTCGACGCTGCGAAATAGACCGACGCATAGACGCTCTTGACGGCTTTGAGCAGCAGGCGGAGCATCTGGTCTTCGTTGTCGACGTAGGGGATCATGTAGGTCGAGTAGATGCCGGCGAAGGGCTGGTAGTGGGAGTCCTCGAGCTTCGACGACGAGCGGATGGCCAACGGCGTGCGGACCGTGCGGATATAGCTTTTCAGGGCGTCGCGCAGCCGGAACGGCAGTACCGAGCTGACGAACTCCGAGAGGATCTCCTCGTCGGAGAAATCCTGCGAGATGATGTATTTCAGTCCGTTGTGGCGGATGAAGTCGTCGAAGTATTCCGTGGCGATCACCACCGACCGCGGGATCATGATGCGCACGTTGTCGTATTTGTCGTACTGGCGGTGCTTCATGAGCATCGAGTTCATGAAGGCCAGTCCGCGGGCCTTGCCGCCCAGCGAACCCTCGCCGATGCGGGCGAAGGCCACGGCGTCGGAGTAGGTCTCGGCGTCGAAACGCGCCACGACGCCCTGCCCCAGCAGGGTGCGGTAGTCGCGGATCAGGTTCACCAGCGCATTGCGGTGGTCTTCGACCGACGAGAAGTGGCTCTTGTTGTACTGGCGGATCGACGCCGCGAGCGGGAACAGGCCCCGCGAGTAGAGCCATTTCGAGAGGTGGTTCTGCGAGGTGTGGTATTCGAACGCCTGGTCGGGGATGGTGGCGATCATCTGCTGCATCTGCGTGAGGTCCTTGGCGCGTCCGATCTCGGCGCCCGTGTCGGGGTCCTTGAAGACGAAGTCCCCGAAGGCGAACTCCTTGGCGATGTATTCGCTCAGCTGCGAAAGGAGCGTCTTGGAGTTCTTGGCGATGAATCCTGCACCCAACTCCGCGGCCTGTTTGCCGAAAGCCACCTGCGACGACTGCAGCAGCACGGGCATCAGCGGATTGTCCTGCTTGATGCGTCGGCAGAGATCGATCCCGGCGTCGAGCTTTTCGCTCTCGGGCGGGTCGTCGCGGCGGAGGACGAATCCCACGTCGGAGATCACGCCCAGCAGGTTCTTTTTGTAGCGTTCGTACAGCTCCACGGCTTCCTCGTAGCAGCGGGCCAGCAGAATCTTGGGCCGGGCGCGCTTGCGGAGCACCTGCTGCTGCTCGTTGAAGGCGTCCTTCAGGAACTCGGTGTTCTGCAGCAGGATCAGCTTGTAGAGCTCGGGCAGATAGGTCGAATAGAAGCGGATGGAGTCCTCGACCAGCAGGATGGCCTGCACGCCGCCTTCGAGGATGTCCTCGTCGGCGTTCATCTTGTCCTCGACGAGTTTGATGATGCCGATGATGAGGTCCGTGTTGCCGTGCCACGAGAAGATGTAGTCCAGCCCCGAGCGGTCCTGCTCCTCGATGCGGCGGTAGATGTCCTTCGAAAAGGAGGTCAGCAGCGCGACGGGGGTGTTGGGGTGGCGCTCCTTGACGATCCGGGCGAACGAGAAAACGTCGGGTTCGCCGACGTTGTACAT
>CATKXN010000170.1 GCA_949840605.1 uncultured Alistipes sp. | reverse complement strand
CGATGAAAATAGTTTTGCTGACGGTCGCGGCGGCGCTCGCAGGAGCCTGCTCGCTTCAGGAGTCGCCCGAGTTTTTCGTCAACCGGAGCAATTTCTACCGCAACAAGTCGGAGTGCATCGCCGGACTGAACAGCTGCTACATTCCGCTCAAGACGATCTATAACTTCAATTTCGGCGTGATGACCGAGGGCGTCACCGACCTCATGTACCACAATTCGCCGACAGTCTACGATTCGCGCCTCGAGATCTCGCCCGCGCTGCCCGGCTACGGCGCCACGGTGTGGACCCAGTGCTACAAAGCCGTGATGTACTGCAACGCCGCCATCGAGGGCATCCGCCACGCCACGGTGAGCGAGGACGACCGCAGCAAGCTGCTGGCCGAGGGCGTGATCCTGCGGGCGATGTACTATTACCTGCTCACGTCGGTCTTCGGCGACGTGCCGTTCTACACGATCGACGTCAACACCGAGGAACTGCTCGACCAGACGGCCCGCCTGCCGCGCATGTCGGCCGTCGAAACCCGCAATTACCTGATCGAAGAACTGATGGAGGTCGTTCCCGACCTCGAGCAGGTGCGTTCGTCGGAGATCGCCGACAACCGCATGGGTGCGGCCGTCGGCTGGATGCTCGCCGCCAAGATGGCGATGTGGAACAAGCAGTGGGACACGGCGCTCGAAGCGCTGGGCGAACTGGAGAAGATCTACGGCACGCTCGACCAGTACCCGCTTTCGGACGTTCCGTTCCGCATGAAGAACACCCCCGAGTCGATCCTCGAAATCCAGCACTCCTACACCTCCGGCGGGCTGGTCTACACCTCGAACTACGCCTGCATCTGCATGCCCAACCAGACCACCGCCGAGTCGGGGTCGGACGTTTTCGACGGCGTGAAGATCGAGGAGCTGGGCGACGACGCCAACGTGTGGCCCGGCATGCGGCCCAACCTGGTTTTCAGCGCCGGCCTGCAGACCCGCACGGGCGGCGACCGCCGCGTGGAGATGAACCTCGCGTGGGAATACGGCGGACAGGAGTTCAAAAGCGTCGGCACACGGCCCTGGCTGGGCCCGAAGTTCTGGTGCCCCGGCATGCGCGACAGCTACGACTCGAACAACTACAAGGTGTTCCGCTACGCCGACGCCGTGCTGATGACGGCCGAGTGCTGGTGCATGAAGGAGAATCTGGAACAGACCAAACTCTATCTCAACCAGGTGAAGAACCGCGCGGGCATCGCCGAATTCTCGGCCTTCAAGAGCTGGGAGCGCACGCTCGAAGAGATTCAGAACGAGCGCGCCCGCGAACTGATCGGCGAGTTCCAGCGCAAGTTCGACCTCGTGCGGTGGGGCATCTGGTACACGAAAACCCTCGAGTCGGCCGACTACGAAACCGTGCGCAACGCCATCCTGCCCTGCCACGAGTATTACCCGATCCCCGACACGCAGGTGGTCTACTCGGGTTATGCGCTCGACAACAAGGAGTATGAGAAATACGGACTTTAACCTAAAAAACGGAACATTATGAGATTCAGCTATAAAGGCATTGCATGGCTGGCGGCGCTCTGCGGGGCGCTGGGCGGCTGCAACGAGCCGTTCGAACCGACGATCCGGCTGGCCGTGGACCAGAATCTGGTCGCACTGCCGGCGACGGAGGGCATGACCCGCGTGATGGTCTACTCGACCGGGAAGTGGTCGCTCTCCGTGGATTCGGAGTCCGGGGACGCATGGGCGCGGATCGACCGGGAGTCGGGCAGCGAGAACGGCGATTTCGTCTTCGAATACGACACCAACGGCGGTCTGTCGCGCAAGGCGACGATCCGCATCCAGTCCGGGGACCGCACCTGCGAAGTGGTGATGTCGCAGGCCGCGGGGATTACCGACCCGACGCTTACCGTCACACCCGGAAGCGTCGCGCTGCTGGGCGACGGGTGCCCCGTGACGATGGTTCTCTCCAGCAACCTCGGCCCCGATCTGGAACGCGTGCGGCACGAAATATCCTACGGCGAGGAGAGCGGCGAAGGGTGGATCGGCGACGTGACGCTCGACGATGAGTCGCTGCGCTTCACGGTGGCGGACAACACGACCGGAGCCATGCGTTTCGCCACGATAACCCTCTGGGTCACCGACGGCAGCGACACGCGCTACGAGACCCGCGCCACCGTCACGCAAAGCGCCGAGGCGCTGCGCCTGACGATGACGCCCGCCGAGGAGACCCACGCGGCGGCGAGCTACGGCGAGACGTTCGAACAGGCTTTCGAGTGCAACATCCCGGAAATCTACGGCGAAATAACGCTCCTGTGCGACTACCTGACCGGAGCCGAAGGCTGGCTGACGAATTACCGGATCGACCGCGAAACGGGTCTGCTGAGCGTGAAGGTCCCGGCCAATCCCGCCGCGCCGCGTTCGGCGCGCATCGCCCTGCGTTACGACGACAGCGAGGGGGGGGGTATCACCACCGGCTACGTGACCCTGACCCAGGAGAAGTGCGACATCGGCGGCGTGGAAGGCGACCCGATGGAGGATGAAAAGGACGACAACGAATGGTAACCGACTAAACAGACGCGAACATGAAAAAGATACAGAATCTCTCGATCGCCTGCGCCCTGCTGCTCGCGGGGTGTTCCGAAATCCCCGAAGAGGCCGGCGGACTGCCCGGACCCGCGCCGGTGAAATACGTTTCGCTGCGCCTCGACGCCGGAGCCGGCACCCGCGCCGGGCTGGACGACGCCCTGCGGGTGAAGTTCCAGCCGGGCGACATGATCGACATCAACGGCGCGGCCTACGAGGTCTTCCTGCTCGACGACGGAACGGCCGCCGTGCCCGAGGTCCCCGAAGCCGACCGCTACGAAGCGGTGTTCCCTTCGGCCTGCAATTTCCTCCAGCAGACGAAAGAGGGCGCCAATTTCAAACTGCCCCTGGCGCAGTTCCATGCCGGTTCAGGCACGTTCGGCCGCAACGCGATGCCGATGTACGGCGAAGCGACGGGCATCGACGCGGAGAAAGGCTATGTGAACATCCGGCTGCACAACCTGTGCGGCGTGCTGAAACTGACGCTGAAAGGCTCGGCGACGATCAACTCGATCCTCGTCGAGGACCGTTCGGGCGCCCCGATTTCGGGTTACGCCACGCTCGGGACCGACGACGGAGGAGCCAGAATCCTCGTGCCGGATACGAAGAGTTCGGCCCGCTCCTACCACCTGGTGATGAACTGCGGCGGTGCGGGCGAAGGCGTCGCGCTGAGCGAAAACGGCACCGATTTCCATATCGTGATGCCGGCCCGCGAGTATGCCTCGGGGCTGAAAATCCGCATCACCGACCGTTCGCACCGGGCGATGACCATCGATTCGCCGACGCCGCGCACGATCAAACGCAACGTCGTCACCCAGACCCCGGCGATCGCCTACGCCCCCGACGCCGACCTGGTCTTCGCCGAGTATTTCGACGCCTGCGTGTGGGGCGGCGACTACGTGGGCAACACGAAGGGCTATTCTCCCTCGCAGACCGAAAAGCAGCAGGCCGACGGCAGTCTGGCCGGCACGACCGCGGCGGGATCGGCGACGGGCGTCGAGGAGGCACCTTTTTACGTGATGGAAAATGCGGCCGGCACGGCGGATTACACCAATTCGTGGAACGTAGCGCCGCCTTCGGCCGCCAACAACGTCACGGCGGAGTACATGCGCAACCGCAACCTCTACGACTGGACCTACCTCTATCGCTGCGCCGAGTTCCATGGCTGCATACGGGTCGGATCGCCGGCGCTGGGCCGCGGCAAGATCCACACGCCGAAACTGGCGAACATCCCCGCCGACGCTTCGGGCAGGGCCGAGATCACCTTCCGGATCTGCTACGTCAAGGGGGCGAACATGACCGACTCGTTCCAGAGCTGGATCGACAAGGGAACCTATCAGGAGGTCTACATCGACGGAGAAAAGATGGCATTCACACCCGCCACGTCGGCCTACATCCCCAATGCCGCGATCGGCACCGACGGCTGGGCCGAAGTCCGGCTGGTCGCCGGCGGCGTATCGAAAAACACTTCGTTCAACTTCTTCGAAAAGGCCGGAACGGCAGCGACCACGAGCTACTATTTCGTCGACGACATCGAGGTGCGCCTGCTGGATTGACAAACCCTTTCAAAAACAAAAACACCATGAAAACGATAAACAGTTGGAAACTGCTGCTGCTGACGCTCCTCGCCGGGTATGCGGCAGCCTGCGCCGACGATCCGGACGAAATTCCCGTCATCGAACTCGGGGCCGTCAAGGGCGAATACATCGTGCCGGCGCAGAGCGGCACGGTCGAGGTCGAGGTCTACAGCAACCGCGGCTGCAACGTCTCGTTCCTCGAAGCGACTCCCTGGGCCGAGGCCCACGCCGACCGGATTCCGGGCGACGGAGCGTTCAGCGTCACCTACGGAGCCAACGACTCCTTCGCCCGCGTGGCGCGCCTGCTGCTGCAGGACGACAGCGGACGCCGCCGCGACACGGTCTACATCCGTCAGGAGGGACTGATCGAAGAACGGCTGGTCTTCCCGGCGCCGAATGTCTCGGTGAAGGGCAGCGCCGCCGAAGGCTCCGTTTCGGTACCGCTCGACACCAACATCGGTTCGGAACGCCTCACGACGAAGATCGCCTATCCCGACGAGGAGACCGCCGGCTGGCTCTCCGACGTCCGCATCGACGACGCATCGGGCAAACTGCTCTTCGCCGCGCAGGCCAACCCCGATCCGGAGAACATGCGCTCGGCGGTGATTACCCTCTCGTTCACCTACGGCTGGGACATGGTTACGGCGGCCAAGCTCTCCATCGTGGAGGCCAACGCCCGCGACGACTTCGTCACGGAGCGTTCGTTCGCCGAAATCCGCGCCCTGTGCGGCCCCGGGCAGGTCGTGACCGTCGGGAACGACTATTATATTTCGGCCTGGGTGGTCAGCGACGCTGCGGGCGGCAACATGGGGTCCAA
>CATKXN010000169.1 GCA_949840605.1 uncultured Alistipes sp. | reverse complement strand
GGTAACGGGCGATGCGGACCTTCTCGGTCAGCGTGTCGTAACCCGTGAAGACGCTCTCCTTGATGGGGATCAGCTCCACCCAGTCGTCGGTGTCGACGGCCGCGGCGTTGCGCGAACGCTCCTTCTGGGCCTGCAGTTCCTTCTCGAAAGCCGCGAGGTCCACACCTACGCCCTGCTCGCGGGCGATCAGCTCCGTGAGGTCGATCGGGAAGCCGAACGTATCGTACAATTCGAAAGCGTCTTTGCCCGATATCTGCCCGCGGCCCTCCTTCTTGGTGCGCTCTACGACGCCGTCCAGCAGGTTGATGCCCGTGGCCAGCGTCCGCAGGAACGACGCCTCCTCCTCCTCGATAACCTTCTCGATAAGTCCCTGCTGCGCTTTCAGCTCGGGGAACTGGCCGCCCATCTGTTCGACCAGTCCGGGAACCAGGCGGCAGAGCGTCGGCTCGGTGAAGCCGAGGTAGGTATAGCCGTAACGCACGGCGCGGCGCAGGATGCGGCGGATGACGTAACCCGCCTTGACGTTCGACGGCAGCTGGCCATCGGCGATCGAAAAGGCGATGGCCCGCAGGTGGTCGGCGATCACGCGCATGGCCACGTCGGCCTTGGCGTCCTCGCCGTATTTCTTGCCCGACATCGCCGCGATGCGGCCGATCGTGGGCTGGAAAACATCGGTGTCGTAATTCGATTTCTTGCCCTGCAGGATCATGCACAGGCGCTCGAAGCCCATACCCGTATCGACGTTGCGCGCCGGAAGCTCCTCCAGTGAACCGTTGGCCTTGCGGTTGAACTGCATGAAGACGAGGTTCCAGATCTCGATCACCTGCGGATGGCTCGTGTTGACCATCTCGCGGCCCGGCTTCAGGGCGATCTCCGCCTCGTCGCGCAGGTCGAAGTGGATTTCCGAGCAGGGACCGCAGGGACCCGTCTCGCCCATCTCCCAGAAGTTGTCGTGCTTGTTGCCGCGGATGATGTGGTCCTCGGGCAGAAACTGCTTCCAGTAGTCGTAGGCCTCCCGGTCAAACGGCACGCCGTCCTCCTCCGAGCCCTCGAACACCGTGGCGTACATCCGTTCGGCGGGCAGTTTATACACGTCGTGCAGCAGCTCCCAGGCCCACTCGATCGCCTCCTTCTTGAAGTAGTCGCCGTAGGACCAGTTGCCCAGCATTTCGAACATCGTATGGTGGTAGGTGTCGTGGCCGACCTCCTCCAGGTCGTTGTGCTTGCCCGAGACGCGCAGGCATTTCTGCGTATCGGCCGCACGCGGATATTTGCGGGGAGCGTTGCCCAGGAAGATGTCCTTGAACTGGTTCATGCCCGCGTTGGTGAACATCAGCGTCGGGTCGCCCTTCACGACCATCGGGGCCGAAGGCACGATAACGTGGCCTTTCGACTCGAAGAAGTCGAGAAAAGCCTGGCGAATTTTATTTGACTCCATGATATATTGATTTATCCTATTTTTCCGTTATCCAATTCGGGTTGCAAAATTACACATTTTATACTAAATTTGCATCTTATTAAAGAGTTTTTTCCGCGATGGGGCAAAAAGGACACAGATTCGATACCGGGGCGCTCCGGACCGGTGCTGAGGAGCTGACGCACGAAGCGCAGGTCCTCACGCGCGACGTGGTGACGGCCCCGTTCCGGCTGCGCACCTACCGCCTGATCCGCAAGATCCTGATCGGTTTCATCCTCGTCTCGATCGCCAACGTGGTCTTCTCCTATTTCTTCTACACGCCCAAGATGTACCGCATCCTGCGCGACAACCGCGAGACGGTCATCGGATACCGCATCCTCCAGGACCGCATCCGCACCGCCCAGCAGCGGGTAGACGAAATCCGCCACCGCGACAACTACGTCTACCGTTCGCTCTTCTCGACCGACACGCTCTCGATCCCGGGGGTGTGGCAGCCCTACCCCGACTCGAAATACGCCTCGATGGCCGAAGACGAGTACGCCCCGCTGATGGTCGGGACGTGGCGCCAGCTCGACGCACTGGCCCGCACGATCTACCTCGAATCGGTGTCGTTCGACGAACTGCAACAACTGTCGAAGAACAAGGAACAGCTTTCGGCGGCCGTTCCGGCCATCTGGCCCATCGAGCGCAACGCCCTGCACAACAACCATATCGGCGCTTTCAACATGCGGCGCATGCACCCTGTGCTGGGATATATCCGCCCCCACAGGGGCATCGACCTGGGATGCGACCGCGGCACGCCGGTCTACGCCACGGGCGACGCCGTGGTGGAGATCGCCTCTGCCGGCGGCAACGGCGGCTACGGACGTATGGTGCTGCTAAACCACGAATTCGGCTACAAAACCCGCTATGCGCACCTGAGCAAAGTCCTCGTGCAGCCGGGCCAGCGGGTCACCCGCGGGCAGATCATCGCCGAGACGGGCAACACGGGCATCTCCTCGGGCCCCCACCTCCACTACGAGGTGATCCATAAGGGCGTGCCCGTCAATCCGGTCAACTATTTCAACCGCAACATGACCTCCGAAGAGTACGAACAGCTCATGGAGAACATGCGCGACACCAACTTCGAAAAACTGTAAAATGGCAGGAAAAAAGGATCTCGAAAAGCTCCGCCGGCGCAAACGCCGCAAGCAGCGCATCATCCGCGCCACGGTCCACGCTTTCGTGTGGCTGGGCATGGCGGTGCTCTACTACCTGGGGTTCTCCGTCTTCTTCGACACGCCGTTCGAATACCAGCTCAAGCATTCGACCGACCTCCTGCGCCGCGAATACGACGCCCTGTCGGAACGTTACGACTCGCTTTCGACCATTCTGGAAAATCTCAACGACCGCGACCGCAGCGTTTTCCGCACGTTGTTCGAATCGGAGCCCTATGACTTCGACTCGGAGTCCGAACGGCGCCAGTCGGCGACCTACGAAAAGATCATCGGACGCTCGACGCGCCAGCTCAAACGCGAACTGCGCGAAGGGGTCGCAGCGATGGAGAGGCAGCTGGACGAACTCAACGACACCTACCTCGAACTGCAGGGCCGCATCGACTCGGCGGGCCGCGGGTGCAACAGCATCCCTGCGATCCAGCCGGTCATCAACAAGCAGCTGACACTGCTCACGGCCTCCTACGGCATGCGCATCCACCCCTTCTACAAGACCCTGCAATCGCATCAGGGCGTCGACTACACCATTCCCGAAGGGTCGCGCGTCTTCGCCACGGCCGACGGCGTAGTGCGCGACGTGGCGCTGCGCAACTCGACGCAGGGGCAGACCGTGGTGATCGACCACGGCAACGGCTACGAGACCTTGTACGGCCACCTCTCGAAAATCCACGTCCGCAAGGGCCAGAGCGTGCGGCGCGGCGACATCATCGCGCTGTCGGGCGATACGGGACTCTCGCTGGCGCCCCACCTCCACTACGAGGTGCGGTTCAATGGCATGCGCGTGGACCCGATCCACTACTTCTTCATGGAGCTTTCGCCCTCGGACTACCAACGCCTGATGCGCATCGCCCAGTCGGGCATGCAGTCGTTCGACTAACCCGGCCAAGAGCCGGGATTTAGGCGGCCACGAACCTTTGAAACAATCATGGAAAATTCCCGCATTCGCCTTCTTCTGCTCGACTTCGACGGCACGCTGGCCGACACCCGGCGGGCCAATACGCTGGCCTATGTCGCGGCCCTGGGCGAAGCGGGTTACACGCTCACCGAGGAGGAGTACGCCGCCAATTATTTCGGGATGCGGTGCAACGAGTTCCTGACCCGGTTCGGAATCGCCGACCCCGCCGAGCGCGAGCGGATACGGCTGCGCAAGATCGCCCTCTACCCCACGTTTTTCGACTCCGTGCGTCTGAACGTCCCGCTGTGGGAGTTCTGCCGGCAGTTCCGCACCGACGGCGGCCGCGTGTGGGTGGTTTCCACGGGCAGCCGGGAAAATATCGACAACGCGATCGCCCACCTGGGCATCGGCGGCGGTCTCGACGGCATCCTCTCGGGCGCCGACGTGGAGCATCCCAAACCCGCCCCAGATTGTTTCCTGGAGGCCATGCGCCGCGAGGGCTGCACGCCGCGCGAGACGCTGATCTTCGAGGATTCGCCGATCGGCGTCGAGGCGGCGCGCCGCAGCGGAGCGTCGTATTTCGTCGTGAAACTTTCCTGAAACAGAAATAACCGCACGCTTCGGCCGCGAAAATTTATGTACTTTTTTCCGCAAAAAGTACCAAAAACTCCCCGACAGATACCTCCGCCTACTTTGGACTGTCTAACGCTGGCTCCGGGCGACTATTCGCGGGTTTGCAAGCAAACCGTCCCCTCCGCTCGCGCTTTTAGCCAGTCCGTCGTTCAACGGCTTCGGTATCGAGTCGGGATCAACCATTACGCTTGCATATGATATTGAAATCGCAGAACTTGCAGGTGTCGGCATCCTCGCACTGGCGGAACGGCATCGAGGAATCGTACTATTCGCGAGAGTCTCACCCACGAGCTCCTCGAAACGCCCAGCGTAGACGGCGCGCCGCAGCGGAGCGTCGTATTTCGTCGTGAAACTCGAACCGGGGAAAAGGGCGGAAACCCGGAGAATACCTTTACGGATATATCGCTGTCACCGTAGGGTTTATTCCCGCAGCCTCTGCCATGCGGACGTGAAGATGACACAGGTGTACACCAAAATAATCAATCAGAAGAAAGACGATGCGGTCAATCTGGTGAACGGGCTGTTCGATTAACTTGTCTGTAAATTTTCGGGGAGGGGCTGCTGCTCGCGCGGGCATATATATAGTTTACTTTAGTATTTATTATAATGGGGAGAAAAATCAAAGTAAACCTTTTTCGTGAAACAAATGAAATGAAATGAAAATCGAGGTCGGATTGATGGCTAAAACTCTAATATGGAAGTAGCAATTTTGCGGTTGCAATATATGAAAAATAATCAATGCAGAATATCGCCGAATACCGATCTATGCAACCGAAGCGACAAAATCTGCAATAATCACTTTCTCGATACGGAACCACACG
>CATKXN010000168.1 GCA_949840605.1 uncultured Alistipes sp. | reverse complement strand
GAAACGGATCGAGTCGATCGTCCAGTTGCCCGTCGTGTTGGCCCACGAACGTCCGTGGGCATAGTCGGCGGCCCCCTCGTTCCACCCGGCGTCGAGCCAGAAGACTTCGGGCGTCAGGCCGAACTGCGCGTACCGCGAAATCAACGCGCAGGCCCAGTCGGCCGTGATGCAGGAATATTCGGTACAGGGCGCCGGATCGCGGTAGTTGAAGCCGCTGCAAAGCGGATATTCGGCGAACTTGCCGTCGATCTTGCGCGAATGGTGCGCCAGCACGTAGCGGCGGAAACGGTTATGTCCCTCCATGCGGTCGTCGCCCTGCCAGAACAGCAGGCTGAACGACGGCGTGCGGATCGTCTCGCCGGGCAATAGGTACAGCTCCATGTGCTGCATGCCCGAAGCCAGCTCCACGCTCCGGTCGCCCGTGGCCGTGATGTCGGCGAACCACGTTCCGGTCCATCCCACGGCCGCCGTGACGCCCTGCCGGCCGCCCGGAGCGGCGATGTTGAAGAAAGGCAGATGGTCGCCCTCCGACGAACGGCCCCCTTCGGGAGCCATGCGGAACGTCTCGCCCGGAGAGAGCGCCGTGACACGGGGATGGAAATCCTCTTTCGAGATATGGTTTCCGTCGGCCCGATAGAGCATGAACTCGCCGGCCGAGGGATATTGCAGCCCGATGTCGGCCACCTTCACCTTTTCCAGCGTGGGCGAGTTCTTCCCTCCCCCGTTGGTAAAGCGGAGCTCCCACTTCACGGCATGGAATTCGGGATAGGCCCACACACGGCAATCGGCGACCAGCCCGGTCACCGGATCGGTATAGCTGTAAAGGAACGCCTCCACGCCCGGTTCGGGACTTTCGGGCCGCGAAGCCCGGTACTTCCACTGCCGGAGCAGCTCACGGGAGGATTTTCCTCCGTAAACGAACGAAAAAGGAGGCACCTTGCCGGGGCCGAAACGGGTTTCGACCCAACGCACGGCATCGACGGGAGCGCTCGTCACCTTCGACACGGCCTGAGCCGACAGCGCTCCGGCGAACGCCGCGCTCCATATCCATATACTGCAAATCGCAAAAAATCGTTTCATCGGTTTGTTTTTCGGTTAAGTTTTTATTTACAGGCCTCGCTCCGGCCGAGCAAGTGCAGGCAGTTTTCCCCTGCGCTTTCGCGGCCGATTTCTCCGTCCGTTCTTCGCCGGGTACTCCGGAAGAGCCGACTCCCCGTCGGGCCTTCCGAAGCGGAAACGGCCGCGGAAAGGCCCGCATCCGACCGGTCGGAAGAGCGGAGACGGCCCCGATGCCGGCGCCGAACCCCTGTCCCGCACCGGCGTCCGGACGCCTCGTCTCAGAGCAATTCGGCCTCCAGCGCTTCGATCATGATGTGGATCGCCTTGAGATGGATCTCCTGTATCCGGTCGGAATGGGGCGTCCGGGGCGCGAGAATCGCCGCGTCGGCCAGCGCGGCGAGCCGGGTCGGTCCGGCGGCCGTCAGCACGACGACCTTCATTCCGCAGCGGCGGGCCGCTTCGGCCGCCAGTACGATATTGCCCGAATTGCCGCTCGTACTGATGGCCAGCAACACGTCGCCGGGCCGGCCGAACGCCTCGACCCAGCGGGCGAAAATCTGCTCGAAGCTGAAATCGTTGCCCACGCAGGTCATGTAGGCCGCATCGTTGATCGCCATGGCGGGCAGCGGGCGGCGGTCCGAGCGGAAGCGTCCGGTGAGTTCTTCGGCGAAATGCGTCGCATCGCACAGCGATCCGCCGTTGCCGCAACTGATGATTTTGGAACCGCCGCCGAGCGCTTCCTTCATGATTTCCACCGCCCGCGACATCGACTCCAGCGTGCGCGGATCGGCGATAAAGTCGTGCAGCGCCCTCTCGGCCTGCAACAGACTGTCGGTTATGATCTTCTGCATAATTCCGTTTTTATTCGATCAAGTCGGCGGCCACCGAAAGGGCCGCATAATCGCCGATCTGTTCGCCCAGACCGGCCGGGACGACCCGGCACACCCGCCGGGCATGGGAGAGCGCTTCGCGCTCGATCTCCTGCAACACGTAAGGCTCCATGATCGACCGGTTGCGGATGTAGATGCTCCCGATAACGATCTTTTCGGGGTTGAGCAGGTCGATCACCATGGCCAGCCCCCGGCCTAAATACGTGGCCGAAATCCGGTAAATCTCCAGCGCCAGCGCATCGCCGGCAGCAGCGGCTTCGGCCACCGTCTGCGCCGTCACCCGGTCCAGTTCGCCGGGCGCGCACCACGCCACGCGCTCGCCGCACTGGAAGCGCTCGCTGAGCTTGAACCGCGCCAGTTGGGCGATCCCGCCCCCGCTGGCGAACCCTTCGAACGAGCCGCACTTGCCGTAACCCACCGGTCCGAAATCCGAGAGGCGGATATGGCCCAACTCGCCGGCGTTGTCGTTGGTCCCGGCATAGAGCTTCCCGTCGAGAATCAACCCGGCGCCGAGGCCCGTCCCGAAGGTCAGGAACACCATGTTGCGCGTCCCGATCCCGGCGCCGAACTTCCATTCGGCCAGCGCGCAGGCGTTGGCGTCGTTGTGGATGCCCGTCCGGACGGCGAACCGGTCGGAAATCGTTTTCACGATCGGGATATCGTCCCATCCCGGCAGGTTGGGCGGCGACATGACCACCCCCGTGCGGCTGTCGAGCGGACCGCCGCAACTGATCCCCACGGCGCCCGTGTTCGAGGCATCGAGTCCGTGGCGCTGCATGAGCGCCGCGATACTCTCCAAGATTTCCCCTATCGTTTCGTTCACGCCGGACGTGGCGAAGCGTATCTTGTCGACGATTTGCAGACGGTCGCCCTGCTTGCGGCCGTAGGTAACGGCGCACTTGGTCCCGCCGATGTCGACTCCCAGAATATTCCGTTCCATCCGTTTCGACTATTTGTCCCTGTTATCGTAAAGTTTCGTCTTGGAGAGCCACTTTTTGTAATCGGAGAGCGCATAGGGCGGCTCGCCGTACAGATAGTGGTTCGCGAACGTCTCTCCGCCCACGTCGTAACGGATGACGAACATGCCCTGTCCTTCGGCCACCGGCAGGGCGGCCACCTCGCTGCGGCCGTTGGCCGGCACCGTATAGCTGCCGCGGAAGACTTCGCGTCCCGTAGCCGCATCGGTCACCGTCACCGTGCCCCGCGCCGCCTCGCGCGTATCGTTCACCGCCACGAGCGGATAGGTGCCCTCCCGCGGATCGTTGATGAACAGGCACACGTTCCGCTGCACGTTGCTCAGGAAATAGTAGGCCAGCTTCTTCGACCCGTAATAGTCCACCACGGCGTCCGAAATGATGGGCCATCCGTCGCGCACGTTCCACCAGATGATGCCCGTACGCTCGAACTTGCGGCCGCGCCACATCTCCACGAAATACTTCATGGCCTCGGCCTGCACGGCCTGCGAGGCGAAGACGAACTCGTCGAGGTCGTCGGGCACGGAACCGAACAGGATATTCACCTGATTGAGCATCAAATTGTTTCTATCCTGCGTCGGACCCCACGCCACGAAGCGGCGGGTGGACTTGGTGATCCATTCGTCGTTCCAGCGGCGGTCCTTGTCCGTCCACGGATAGACGCAATCGGGCGACATCATCCGCTCGATGCTGCTGCGGTTCGGACAGCCGTGATAGCCGATTTCGCTGACGAACGTACAGGGTGCCGTCGTATAGAACGGGTCCTTGTAGTAGCCACGCGGTCCCCACAGATGGTTTTCGGGCAGATACTCGTCGGTGCTGCCCTTTTCCCACACCGCTTCGCTGTAATAGGGCGAGCTGGGCAGGTAGGGACGCGTCACGTCGAACTCGTAGAGCACTTCGGGAATCACCCGGCGCGAAACGGCGTCGCGGTTCGGGTCGAGGTGGAAAGCCATGAGACCCCAGTAGAGGTTCGCGTCGTCTTCGTTGTTGCCGGCCCAGAGCACCAGCGAGGGATGGTTGCGCAGCTTGAGCACGACGGACATGACCTCGCGGCGCAGCCCGTCGAGAAAATCGTCGCGCTGCGGATAGAACGCGCAGCCCATCGCGAAGTCCTGCCAGATCATCAGGCCGTTCTCGTCGCAGAGCTCGAAGAAGCGCGTGTCCTCGTACACGTTGCCGCCCCAGCAGCGGATCATGTTGCAGTTGGCGTCGGTGACGAGCTTCAGCGCGCTTTCGTACTGGGCCGCGTCGCGGCTGTGCAGCGCGTCGAGCGGCACCCAGTTCGTCCCCCGGACGAAGATTTTCTCGCCGTTCACCTCGAAGCAGAACCGGCCCCGTTCGTCGGGCAGGTTGATGTCCGAGAGGTCGAGCTTCACGGTACGCAGTCCGATCTTCCGGACATCCGTATCGACCACCTCGCCGTCGATGTCGAGCAGCTCGGCGCGGGCTTCGTACAGCGCAGGCTCGCCGTAGCCGCGGGGCCACCACAGATCGGCATTCTGCAACTCGATGATCTGGCGGCCGGCATGGGTGAAGAGAATGCGCTCGCCCTGATAGACCTGTTTGCCGTTGCGCGACAGCGTGAAGCGCATCCGGGCCTTATCGAACCGGTCGAAAGGCATCCGGGTCTGGAAGTCGACGAACAGGCGGGCGTTTCCGGTCTCCGCATCGACGTTCGTCGTCACCCAGTTGACATCGGCGATCCGCACCGGTTCGACGATCTCTAACGCCACGTCGCGCCAGAGGCCCGCGCTGACGAGCCGGGGCATGATGTCCCAGCCGTACATGTGCGGCGCCTTGCGGATGTAGACCGACTCCTCCGAAGCGAAGTTGCCCATGCTGAACGTGCCGAGCAGATGCTTCTGGCTTTCGAGCACGACGGGCCGCAGGATGACCTGCACCAGATTGTCGTCGCCCGCCTTCAGGCAGTCGGTCACGTCGTAGCGCTGTTCGATGAACATGTTGTCCGACGATCCGACATGCACGCCGTTGACCCACACTTCGCCCAGACAGTCGATCCCGCCGAAAGCGAGCTCGGCCCGCTGGCCGGAACGGAGCTCCGGCGCCGAGAAACGTCGCGCCTAGCACCACTGTTACCCGTCGTATGTGCGAAGTTCGTACACCGTCGCGCCGAACCGCGGGTCGGCGATCAGGCCGGCCTCATCCATTTCGATTTCGACATTT
>CATKXN010000167.1 GCA_949840605.1 uncultured Alistipes sp. | reverse complement strand
GCGTAGACCTTCCCGCACTCCACGCCCTCCAACGGCACGATCTCCGTTCCGCTGCGGAACTCGAAGAAGGTGCCGTAGTCGAGCATCAGCAGCATGTCGCTGCGCGCGGGATCGTCGGCCATGGCGTACAACCCCTCCGAGGCGTTGTATGTCTCCATGTAGTTCTTCCGCTCCGAAGGGATCAGCTCCTCGAACGTCGCGCGGTAGGGCGCGAACTCCACGCCCCCGTGGGCGAACATCTCCAGGTCGGGCCACACCTCCAGCAGGTTCCGCCTGCCGGTGTATTCCAGCACGCGGCGCATCATCGCCAGGTTCCACGACGGCACGCCCGCAAAGGCCGTGATCCGCTCGCCGACGCACTCGCGGCAGATCGCTGCGACCTTCTCGTCGAAATCCGGGATGATCGCCGTCTCGGTCCGCGGGGCCCGGAACCAACCGCTCCAGAACGTCGTCTCGTGAATCAGCAGCGCCGAGAGGTCCCCCACCAGGTTGCGCCCCTCGCGGCTGCACGAACCGCCCAGCGTCAGGGTCTTGCCTTCGAATACCCGCGACCCGGGATTGTTGGCCGAAAAGACCGTCGCCACGTCGCGCATGCCCAGCGTATGGTTCCACCACAGCGACTCCATCGTCACGGGAATGTATTTGCTCCGGTCCGAGGTGGTGCCCGACGAGCGGGCGAACAGCGACACCCGGCCCGGGTAGGTAACGCTCCGCACCCCCTCCATCATCCGTTCGACATAGGGTTTGAAGGTCTCGTAGTCGAACGTCTCGACCTGCGACTGAAACCGTTCCACCGAACGGATATGCCGCAGGTCGTAGCGGTCGCCGAACTCCGTCAGCCGCCCCCGGCGCAGCAGCCGGCGGAACATCCGTTCCTGCGTTTCGACAGGACGGCGGCGGAAACGGTCGATCGACCGTTCGCGCTGCGAGAACCACGCCCTGAGAATTACACTGCGGAAAGACATCGTGCGTTGCAATTCTTAATTAAAGTAATATCCCACCTTCCCCACCGCACCCGGCATGGCGAAGACCACCACCCGGTCGTAGGGATTTATCTCCATGTTGTCCACCGCGATGAACACCTTGTCGCCGCGGACGATGCCGCCGATGATCGTATCCTCGGGCAGACCGAGGTCCTTGATCCGGGACTTCGTGGCCGGAGAGTTGGGTTTCACGATGAATTCCAGCACCTCGGCGTCGCTGCCCGTCAGGCACTTGATGGCCTGCACGTCGGTCGACATCGTGAAACGGAAGATGTTCGACGCCGTCACCAGCTTCTTGTTGACGATCGTGTCGATGCCGATCGACTCGGCGAGGTTGATGTAGTTCATGTTCTCGACCTCCGCGATCACCTTCTTGACCCCCATGCGCTTGGCGAGCATCGCCGCCAGGATGTTGGTCTCGCTGCGGCCAGTGACCGCCACGAAAGCGTCCATGTTCGACAGGCCCTCCTCCATCATGGCGTCCGTGTTGCGGCCGTCCTCGTTGATTATAAGCGTCTTGTCGAGCATCTCGGCCAGCCGGTAAGCCTTGTCGGCGTTGTAGTCCACCAACTTGATGTTCACCTCGTCCTGCAGCTCCGTGGCGATGCGGATGCCGATGCGCGAACCGCCGAGGATCATCATGTTCTTGATCTCGATGTTCGACTGCCCCGAAAACTCCATCACCTCCCGGACGGCGTCCTGCCGCGCGATGACGTAGACCATGTCGCCCTCCATGAACTGCTCGCCCTCGCGGGGGATGATCGTCTGCCCGCCGCGCGTGATGGCCACCGTGCGGTAGCTCAGGGGCGTTTCGTCGGCGAAGCCCGTGAGCACCCGGCCCACCAGCGGCGAGGCCGGTTCGAGACGGAAGACCACCAGCGAGAGCTTCCCGCTCGAGAAATCGACGTACTCCGTGGTCGAGGTGTGTCCCAGCAGGTTGATGACCTCGCGGGCCGCGACCTTCTCGGGATAGAACAGGTAGTCGATGCCCATGTCGATGAACATCTCCTTGTTGTTGGGTTCGAGGTATTCGTTGTTGTCGATGCGGGCGATGGATTTCTTGGCCCCGAGTTTCTTGGCCAGCATCGCCGCCACGACGTTGGCGTTCTCCTCGTGGTTGACGGCGATGAACAGGTCGCATTTGCGCACCGAAGCCTTGCGCAGCACGGCGAATATCGTCGAATCGCCCTCGACGGTGATCACGTCGGCCAGGCTGCTTACTTCCGAAAGCAGTTTCTGGTCGCCGTCGATGACGGTGATGTCGTGGCCGTTGCCACTGAGCATCCGCGCCAGATGGCTGCCCATCTCGCCCGCGCCCGCTATCACGATTTTCATAAGTACAACATTATCGGTTTGCGTCCCGCACGCCCGGCTGCGAACGTTCGGGCAACATTTTTGCAATTTATCTTACAAATGTATACATTTGTCCCGGAAACCCCAAATTTCGAACCGTAAAAAACAGCCTCCCAGGCCAACCTGGTTGATCGTCATACTTTGCGCCGTCGCGGCCGTCGGGCTGTTCGTCGTCGGCATGTCGCTGACCCTGATGATCAAGGGCCACCACATCGACTCCGAAATATCGACCAACAAGAACATGCAGCGGCTGGGCATCAAATGCGCCGTGCACGAAACCCGCGAGGCGGACGGCGGCGCAGCATGCTCCGACGGCCGGCCCGCAGGCTGCTCGGGCAACTGCGGGGCCTGCGACATCGAGCATCAATAAACGGAGCGGCCTTTCCGACCGCTCCATCCGTCAATTATTTTTGAACCTGATTTCGAACGGGGGATCAAGGTACTGATACCACATATGTCTAAGCTGCTCCTCATCCCGGAACCAGACCTCTTTCAGCGCAGGGCAATTTTCAATCGTCAGTCCTCTTAACCACCACGGGCACACACTCACGTCGAGTGAAACGATGTCGACATTATCCAGGCTCAACCGAACCAGATTCGGAAATTTACCCAAATCGATCGCCTTCAAAGGCAAATTTTTCATCGAAAGAGCAACCAACCAGTTATGTTCCGCCACATCGTCCATCGATTTCAGCCGGACCTTGTCCTTGTCCGACGCCGCAATCTCCAGGTCATCCAGATTCCGAAGATGGGCAATGTCTTTCAATGTAACAAGCTGCTCCCCATCGAGCTTTATTTTCAAAACCCGGCAGGCTTCCCGGCGGGATACCCTGCCATCCGCATTTACATCGATAGAATGAAAACCCGATGCATGAAAACCGGCAGCGAGAACCTTTTCTTCGATATGCGGTTCGGCAAAATTCAGGTTCCGGTCGCCGTCGATCACGAACGACGGCCCCGTCAAATACTGAAAAGAATTGCTCGACAGATATTTACTTCTATGCGGACTTACCTGATACCACATCATATAAACCTTCAGGTCGGAACTCTCCAATCTATCCAAAAACGAGCATTTGAAATACTCGGAACACTGCCGCACATCCAGCCGGGAAATCGGAGTATGATCAAAATAAAGAAATTCCAAATTGTGAGTCCGGCTCAAGTCGAGTTGCGTCAACGAACCACAATCGTCACACGACAAAGATTCGAGTTCCGGGTTCCCCGACACATTCAGCTTTTTTAAGAACGGATTGTTGCTGCATATAAGGCTCGTAAGCTTCGTGTTATGGCTCACATCGAGCGATTCGAGTGCATTATTTGCACAACTAAGCTCTCTCAAATTGACGAAATATTCGATTCCCTTCAACGAACTGATTTTCAAACTCCCCGGTACCCCCAAAGTCCACACCTCTTTGACATCCCGTGCGAAAAGTTTTCCATCGTGATCGCGGTCAAATTTGTATAGACAAAAATCTTCGAACCCGGGATCGTCGAACAACACGGGATCGTCGTCGGAGACGATAAAGGGAGGCTCCTCTTCTTTGGAACAACCGCATACGAACAATCCGAAACACAGAATCAGGAAGAAGTTTTTCATGAGGCCAAGTATTAATGTTCCAAAAGTAAGCATTTTACAGCCAATTTGCAACATGATCCTTCGAAAAGCAGCGTTCGAACCCGACGCAGCGGACGCACGGTCCCAATTCGAATTCGGAATTCGCCTCCGACGTTCTTCGACGGAATTACAGCTTGCAGAATTTCGAACGGCAGACGAACCACGGGTTGCGGAGGTCCGGCTCGTTGTAGAGCAGCTCCCCGTCGCCGGGCAGCGAGCGCGTGCTTCCGCCCGCTTCGGCGAGGATCAGCTCCCCGGCCGCGGTGTCCCATTCGTAGGTGTGCGTCGTGCGGACGTAGTAATCGACCCGGCCCTCGGCCAGCAGGCAGAATTTGTAGGAGCTCCCCTGCTCCACGACCTCCAGATCGGGGTGCGTTTCGCGCAGGCGGGCGATATGCTCGTGGGTCTCGGGGGTCTGGTGCGAACGCGACACGGCCACGACCGGATGTTCGCGATTCATCCCCGATGCGAGCGGCAGGGGCGTCCAGTCCTGCACGATCTGGTCGTAGGTGAAAGCCGCCGCCGCATCGGGCGCAATACGCTCCTTGAGGTAAGCTCCGCCGCCGCGCCCCGCGACGTACATCTTTTCGAAATAGGGGACATAGATCACCGCCCCCATGCAGACGTTGTTCTCCATCAGGGCGATGTTCACCGTGAATTCGTTGTTGCCCTTGATGAATTCGACCGTGCCGTCCAGCGGATCGACCAGCCAGTAAAGCTCCCAGTTGCGGCGCTCCTCGTAGCGCATCTCCCGGCCCTCCTCCGAAAGGATCGGGATGCGTGTGGAGCCGAGGTATTCGCGGATGGTCCGGTGGGCCATGCGGTCGGCCACCGTGATGGGGGTTTTATCTTCCTTGAGGCTTATATCGTAGTCGTCGAGATTCTTGTACACGTTCATGATCGAAGCTCCGGCTCGGACCGCTGCATTGAACAGAGGAGGCAGCAGATACATTCTCACCTTGTCGTTAATCATCGTAACTCTTGTTTTGGGGTCGGATACTTTTATTGCCATGGTAAAGGTAGCAAGAATTTATGATATGGTGAAATATTCGGTTCCTTAATCGTATCGGAAAATGCGCCGGATCGGCAGGAAATGTCGGAGACCTTGCCGGGTTGCTCCCGACACCGCCCGCGAAGCGTATGCGGCGGCGGTCCAGACCAGCGCGGCGGTCACGACGGCGGCCGCAGCCGTCCACCGCCCT
>CATKXN010000166.1 GCA_949840605.1 uncultured Alistipes sp. | reverse complement strand
TCACGGCCCAGAACCTCTTCGTGGTGTCGGGGTATTCGGGCTACGACCCCGAGGTGAACATGCGTGCGTCGAACCCCATGACCCCTTCGCTCGACTGGGGAGCCTATCCGAAGAGCAAAGTCTATACGTTCGGTGTCGATCTGACCTTCTAATACGATTAAAACCATGAAAAAGATACTTTTATACTGCATACCGCTCTGCCTGCTGTTCGCCTCGTGCTCCGACCTGCTCGACGAGGAGTCCTACTCGGAGACCGGCAAGGGCAACTACCTGAACAACGCCAAGGAGGCGGAGACGGTCCTTCAGGGCGTTTACAGGAACCTGGCGAACGAGTACACCTATTCCTACCACCTGTCGCTGCTGTTCACGATCTCGACCGACATCGCCCAGTGCGAGGGCAATTCGACCTCGTCGTTCCGCGAGATCCCGACCAACTCGCACAATGCTTCGACGTCGCAGATCGCCCGCACGTGGCAGAAACTCTATTCGGCGATCTACGACGCCAACGACTTCATCGAGACCGTTACGGGCCGCATGGACGACTGGGGTTCGTCCGACCGCGAACTGGCGACCGTCTACCTGGGCGAGGCCCGGGCGCTGCGTGCGCTGTTCTATTTCGAGCTGGTGCGCTGGTACGGCAATGTCGTGCTGATGACCTCGACGGCCGATTCGCGCAAGAAGGACGAGGATTACGAGCAGGCCGCCGCGAAGGATGTCTACGCCTTTATCGAAGAGGACCTGAAATACGCCGCCGAAGTGCTTCCGTGGGCCGTCGACGACACCCGGCGCACGACCAACGCCTATCGTTTCTCGAAGGGCGCTGCGCTGGGCCTGCTGGCCAAGGTTTACTGCACGTGGGCCGGTTATCCCGTGCGGGACGAGTCGAAGTGGGCCGAGGCCGAGAAGGTCGCCCGCCGCGTCGTGGAGTCGGGCAAGCACCGTCTGATCTCCGACTACGAAACCGTCTGGAAAAATACCTGCAACGGTATCTGGGATGCGGGCGAGAGCCTGATCGAAGTGTCGTTCTACTCGCCGACGGGTCTCGACAGCGACAACACGGCCGGGCGCATCGGCAAATGGAACGGCGTAGCGGCCACCACGATCGACGGCGAGCGCGGGCGCAACGCCGCCAACTGGAAGGTCGTCTATACGTTCACCCGCGACTGGGAGGCGCAGAACGATCCCCGCATGAAACTTTCGATCGCCGACTACAAGTACGACCATACGCTGGGCAGCGGTCCGGTCACCTATTTCTCGACCATTTCGAGTGCGAATCCCTCCGAGGACCAGAAGAACAAGCAGCGCCAGCTCTTCACGCCGGGCAAGTGGGACACCGAGAAGTATGTCGAGACGTCGAACTACATCGTCAACAACGACAAGTCGAACGTCAACTGGTACATCCTGCGTTATTCCGACGTGCTGCTGCTCTTCGCCGAGGCGCTCAACGAGTCGGGCGGCTCGATCGTCGATGCCGTCGATGCCGTGAACGCCGTGCGCCGCCGCGGTTTCGGCGACACGAAGCACGACCTTTCCTACGGTCTCTCGCGGGAGGACCTGCGCCGGGCGATCCGCAAGGAGCGGGCCTATGAGCTCTGCTTCGAAGGCCACCGCAAGCAGGACCTGATCCGCTGGGGCATCTATTACGACAGCGTTATGGAGACCGCCCAGGAGTTGGTGAACTGGTATCCCAATGCCAACTATGCCGTTGCCAAATACATCATCGAGGGCCGTCACGAGCTGCTGCCCATTCCGCAGCGCGACCTCGACATGATGCCCAAGTGCAAGCAGAATTCCGGTTGGGGAAAGTGACCGGAAGAATCGGAAATCGAGGGGAGTTGCAAAAATGCAACTCCCCTCGATTCGTTTATGGCGGATGTCCCGGCGATTTTTTCACGGCGGGTCATTCGATACCCCGGAAGACGAAATCGGCATAGCGGTATCCCTCGCGGTCGTACAGCCGGCGCAGGGTCCCGAGCCGGCGCACGAAATCGTCGTAGTCGCGCCTTTGCGTCGCCCACGCCACCTCGGACATGGCCGCCAGACGCGGCAGCAGCATGTATTCGGCATGATCCATCGAGGCGATGTACTCGGTCCACAGATTGGCCTGGACGCCGAGGATGTTGCGGCTCTGCGCCTCGTCGAGCCGGTCGTAGGGATCGTAGCCGTAGAGTTTGCGGATCGGGACGTTGCGGCCGATCGCGAGCGGTTCGCCGTTCTTCTCCGGGTCGGAGGTCTGGTAATAGTCGAGGTAGAAATAGAACCGCGGGGACATGATCGCCCGGTTGCCGAGCTTCGCGGCCTCGATGCCGCCCTCCGTGCCGCGCCACGACATGACGACCGT
The DNA here is from genome assembly GCA_949840605.1 of uncultured Alistipes sp. The sequence continues at coordinate 2,833 of CATKXN010000166.1, read as the reverse complement.
CGAGGGCGTGACGCCGCCTTCGAGCAGTTCGTCCCAGCCGATCATTTCGCGGCCGTGGGCGTGGAGCCACTTCTCGATGCGGCACACGAAATAGCTCTGAAGGGCGTTCTCGTCCTTCAGCCCCTCCCGGCGCATGCGGCGCTGACAGTCGGGGCACGCTTTCCACCGCACCTTGGGGCATTCGTCGCCGCCGACGTGGATGTATTTCGACGGGAAGAGTTCGAGCACCTCCGCAAGCACGTTTTCGAGGAATTCGAAGGTCGTTTCGCGGCCCGCGCAGAGCACGTCGCTGCTGTAATACCACGTCGTGCGCACCTCGTAGGGACCTTGCGTGCACCCCAGCCACGGATACGACGCGAGGGCCGCCATCGAATGTCCCGGAAGCTCGATCTCGGGAATGACGTCGATGCAGCGTTCGGCGGCATAGGCCACCACCTCGCGGATTTCGTCCTGCGTGTAGTAGCCTCCGTGGGGCTTCCCGTCGTATTCGTCCGAGGTCTTGTAGTGGCCGATCAGCGTCTCCCGGCGCTGCGACCCGATGCGTGTCAGTTCGGGATAGCGTTTGATCTCGATGCGCCATCCCTGGTCGTCGGTCAGGTGCCAGTGGAAGGTGTTGAGTTTGTGCAGCGCCAGGATGTCGATGAACCGCTTGACGTCATCCACGGGGTAAAAATACCGCGCCGCGTCGAACATCGCTCCGCGGTAGCTGAAATGGGGCTCGTCGCGGATTTCCACGACGGGAACGCGGCCGCCGTCGACGAGCTGGCGCAGGGTCTGCACGCCGTAGAGCACCGCCCGGGGCGATCCGCCGCAGATCGACACGCCCTTCCGCGTCGCGCTCAGCGTATATTCCTCGCCGCCGAGCGTGCCGTCCAGCTGCAGGTCGACGCCGTGGTGTACGGGTTTGTCCTCTACGACGGGATTCCGCACACCCGCTTGGGTCAGATAACCGGCGCACAGCGCGGCGGCGGACTGCAGCGCCGGGTCGTCGTAACCGACCGGGCAGCTGCGGCCGAGGCGGAACGTGCCGTCGCCCCGCTCCACCGATACGGGCCGGGGAATGACGTCGGCTTCGGGTTGTGGGGCCTCGGCGCACGCGGCGAAGAGAAACGAGGCGGCAAGGATCAGGATTTTTCGCATAGGTTCGGGGCTTTGGCAGCAGCCGGCCGGCCGGGAGCGATCCCGTTCCGGCCGGCCGTGCGCGTGGTTATTTGTTGTAACGGATGGCGAAATAGTTCATGCACGACGGCGAGTCGATCGGCTGTGCGGCGTACTCGTCGAGGCTTCCGCCGAGGTTCCGGGCCGCCTGCAGACGGATGTAGACGTTCTTTTTGCCGAGCATTTCGAGCGGGAGCTTCACGTCGACGGGTTTCCAGCCCGCATACTGCCAGTAGCGTGTCGCGGGGGTCCAGCGCGCCATGTCGGGCACGGTGTAGGAGGCGATGTAGGTCCAGTCGCCGTCGGCGTTCATGTCGCCCGTCTCGGACCATGCGACGTCGAAATAGCGGGGCGCGCAGTATTTGCCGTTGTCGTAACGGTCGTTGAGGACGCTCACCTGCATCGACAGCACGTCGGTCGAGATTCCTTCGGTCGAGAAGTTCACGATCCACGCATGCCCCCGGTCGTGGGCCTTGTCCCACCAGTACCAGTCGACCCATGCCGGGCCCTCGGCGCTGTTCTTGCGCGGAACCTTGCCCTTGCCGGCGCCGGACGTGTCGCCCGAAATGCTGCTGTTCACGTCGGGGTTGTCGCGCCACCAGTCGGTTCCGTCTTCGAGGATGATGCCCATGCCGTTGACGTTGCCGGTGTTCGATCCGAAGATGAACGACGACTTGTTGCCCACGGGGCCGAGGTAGCTGAAATCCTCGTTGGCGAGAATCTTGATCGCGCCGGTGCCGTCCTTGTAGCTGTGCGTCAGGTAGCCGTTCGTGCCGTAGGTGGGGTAGACCTTGTTGTTGTCGTACTGCAGGAAGCGGTACTCGGTCAGCAGCGCCGAAAAACTCTCCTCGAAATCTTCGGCCAGTCCGTCGAAATCCGATTTCGAGACGTGGCGCAGCTGGTAGCGTCCGATATGGCCGTAGGATTCGTCGTCGCCGCTGGCGTTGTCCTCCCACTCGAAGCGCGGGAACAGCTCGTGGACGACGATGCCCGATAGTTTGCCCGAACCGTAGGGCAGGCGGCTGCCGTCGCGGCGGTAGACGCACGTCGTGTTGGTGTAGAGGTAGATGTGCTCGCCCTCGATGTCGCGCACGAGCGACGCGCACTTCTCCGTGCGGTTGGCGCCCGTGGCGTTGGCGTACCCCTCGTTGATCGGCGTCAGCGGGCCCTTGCGGATCGGCAGTTCGCAGTCGGTGAGCGTGACGTAGGTGTAGATGTCGTCGTCGGTCAGCCGGCCGATGCGCTTCTCCTTGCGCGGAATGTCCGCCGCCGAGCCCAGCTGCGAGCTGATGATCATCGACGACTTCACGCCCTTGAGGGCGAAGCGGTCGGGATCGGTGTCGTGTACGAGCCGCACGCCTTTGAGCGAGAGCTGGATGCGGCTGTAACGCATGAAGATGTTGTCGTCGGCCGTTTCGGTCTCGACCAGGAAGCCCAGGCTGCCGTCGATGCTCTCGACGTAGGCGGTCTTCTTGCACACCTCGTAGTTGATCGTCGATTCGGTGGTCATGGGGTTGGACCCCATGTTGCCGCCCGCAGCGTCGCTGACCACCCAGGCCGAAATATAATAGTCGTTCCCGACGGTCACGACCTGCCCGGGGCCGCACAGGGCGCGGATTTCGGCGAACGAACGCTCCGTGCCGAAGTCGTCGCGGGCGTTGGCCTGCACGATGTA
>CATKXN010000165.1 GCA_949840605.1 uncultured Alistipes sp. | reverse complement strand
GTAATAGGTCGTCGAACTGCTCGTGGAGACGGTCTTGTTCAGCGTGCGGGCGTAGGGCAGTTCGAGCGTCTGATAGACGCGCAGGGTCCGCCGGGCCCGGATCGCGGAGTCTGCAGCGATCTGTTCGGCGGTCAGCACCGGTCCTTCGGAACCCTGCCTGCCGTTTTGCGGGGCGCCCGCAGCCGTGGCGGCCGCCAGCAGGAGCATCGTGCCGGTCAGGAATATGTAGCGGTTTCTCATGGTTATATTTCAGGCTAAGATTCTACCAAAGTTCATTGTTGACGAAATTCTTCATCTTGTTGGCCTCCGCAGTGGGGAAAGGCAGGTAGTACATGGCGTTTTTCCAGTTGGACTGCCGGTTGTTTGGGAGTGCCCGGCGGACATAGCGCCGTCCTTCGGGGTATTCGTCCGATACCTCCACCTTCTCGATATACATGCCCATAAGCGTCTGGGACATGGTCTGCGGGGCGATCTTCCATCGGCGGGTGTCGTGGTAGTAGTGGTGTCCCTCGAAAGCCAGTTCCACGCAGCGTTCGTTGCGGATGCGTTCGCGCAGCAGCGGGGCGCTGCCCGTGAACTTGTCGAGCACGTCGGGCATCCCGGCCCGGTTGCGCACCTTGTTCACGGCGTCCAGCGCCGTCATCGGCAGACCTCCGGCCCGGCCGTCGGGGCCGTAGGCTTCGTTGGCCGCCTCGGCGTAGTTGAGGTAGAGCTCCGCCATGCGGATCAGCGGGTCGGTGTGCTGGTGGGCGGCCGAGGTCCCCAGCTGGCCGTTCCACAGCTTGTTGACGTAATAGCCCGTGTTGGAATACCCCTTCGAGTCGTTCGAACCCCACGCGATGCCGAACGAGCGGTTGTTGTTGTTGAGCGACGTGACGGGGTAGGTTCCGGTCGCCGGATCGTAGTGGATGTTGATTCCGGTCGGGCATCCGCTGACGACGCTGCCGTCGTGGAGGATGGTTTTGTCGAACCGCGGATCTCGGTTCGAGTAGGGGTCCTGTTCGTCGTAGTGGCCGAGTTTCGCGGCGGCCTCCCGGTCGGCCGCGGGCAGAAGCGGGTCGCCGTCGAGCGTTTCGAAGCGGTCCACGAAATTCTGCGTCGGACAGTCGCCGCTGCCGTTCGTGTAGTTCGAAGCGGGATAGGCGAAAGTTCCCGACCAGGTGCTCGTGTTGATTTTGCTGCTGCCGTAGTTCCAGGCCCAGATGTGTTCGTTGGTGTATTTCGTGCCGTAGAAGTTGCTGTTCCATTCGGAGAAGGGCAGCATTTCGTAGCCGTTCTCCTCGGCGATGCGGATCGCCTCGGCGCAGGCTTCGGCGGCGTCCTCCCAGTCGCTCTGTCCGTGCAGGTTGTTCAGTTCGCTGGCCGCGTAGAGCAGGCAGCGGGCTTTCAGCGCCTTGGCGGCGACGCCGTTCGGATAGGCCATGTCGCTGCTGGTGAGGTGGCCTTCCGAGCCGGGGCCCGCGTCGCGGCGCACTTTCCCGGCGGCGAGGAGATAGTCGTAGGCGCGGTCGAGGTCCTCGGCGCAGCGCGTGTAGGTCTCCCAGGCCGAGAGGCGCGTCATGTCCCATTCGTCGTCTGCTTCGAGCGCCTTGTCGAGGTAGGGCATGCCGCCGAAGATCCGGCAGAGGGTGAAGTGGGCGAACGCCCGCACGAAATAGGCTTGTCCGATCAGGTCGTCCTTGTCGATCTGCTTGGCGTTCTGCACCATGTCGATATTCTCGATGCACTTGTTCGCCACGCGGATGATGCGGAACATCGAGTAGGAGATCGGACGCCGCGACGTGGTGGTGGTCCATTCGGAGACGTTGGCGCCCAGCGCCCCGGCCTTGATCTGCTGTGCGCGGAGCCAGCGGCCGCCGTCGCACATGTCCGTCAGGGCGTTCCACGTAAAGCGGCGGTCGCTGAAGTCGAGGTAGAGCGGATAACCCAGTTTGATGTTGATGTTGTTGCCGCTGCCGCTCTGTCCCGTGCGTCCTTCGTAGACGTTGTTGAAATAAGCCTTGAAGTTATCCCAGGTCGAGAACACCTGGTTTTCGTCGAGCCCCGTTTCGGGGTCTATGTCGAGGAACGTGCAGGCGGGGGCTATCGCGCTGCATGCGGCCAAAACGAGTAGTATCAGTTTTTTCATAGTCGTTGCGGTTTTAGAATCCGATTTTAACACCCAGCTTGAGGCTGGTCATCTGCGGATAGAATCCCGTGGTGAAGGTGGTGCTCGCGGGGTCTCCCTCGATCAGCGGGGTGAACGTCAGCAGGTTGTTCGCCGTGAGATAGAGGCTCAGGCTGCGGAATCCGACCTTCTGGCGGAGCCGTTTGGCGTTGAACGTGTAGGCGAGGTAAACCTCCCGCAGCGAGAGGTAGTCGGCCTTGCGCCATGTGCGGCCCTCGAGCATCATTTTGGCTCCGGCGTCGCCGCTGCCGCCGGCCCACATATACATCGGGTGTCCCGACGTTCCGCCGTAGACCAGCGTGGCGTGGTTGGCGTCGCGGTTGTCGGGGCGCCAGTAGTCGAGCTGCGAATGGGTGATGCGGTAGTCGCCCTTGTTGAACTCGATCTCCCAGCTCTTGTTGTATTCGACCCACTTGCCGAAGTTGGCGTACCACAGCATGCTGAACTCGAATCCCTTGTAGTCGAATCCGGCCCGGAACGAGCAGACCACCGGCGGATACTGGCTGCCGGCGATGGCGTGCAGGTCCTCGACGGAGAGCCGGCCGTCGGCCGCATAGTCGAGGAATTTGTAGGCGCCCACGTTGACGAAATTCCAGTCGGTCGTGTAGGCCGGGTAGTTGTGGATGTCGTCGATGGATTCGAAATAGCCCGAATCGACGATGCTCACGCCGTCGGTCTGTCCCTTATAGGGGTTCCCGGCGGTCTTCTGGTACTCCGGTGCGTAGGGTGCGTCCTCGTAGTTGGTGATGCGGTTTTCGTTGAGCGAGACCATCGCCGTGAGGTTGTAGCCGAATCCCGTGGGGGTTTTGTCGGCCCAGCCCAGTTCGATGTCGATGCCGTGCTTCTTCATGCTGCCCCGGTTGACCTCCTTGTACGAGGTTCCGACGAGCATCGTGACGTTGGGCTTGACGAGCATGTTGGTGCGGTTTTCGTCGAAAAGGTCGAGGTTGAGCGTCAGCCGGTTGTTCAGCCAGCCCATCTCGATGCCCAGGTCGCGTTTGCGGGCCTCTTCCCACTGGGCTACGGCGTTCGCGGCGGCTCCTTCGTAGATGTAGCCGTCGCCGCCCTTGACGTAGTCGCTGAAATAGAGCCAGCGCGAACCGGAGTCGCTTCCGACCAGTCCGTCCGAATAGCGGATCTTCAGCTTCGACCACCAGGGCATCGCCTCTTTCCAGAAACGCTCCTGCGAGGGAACCCAGCCGATGGCCACGGAGGGGAAGAAGCCGTAGCGGTTCTCGGGCGAGAACTGTTCCGATCCGGTGTAACCGATGTTGCATTCGAAGAGGTACTTGTGCTTGTAGTCGTAGGTCACGCGGCCCACCACTCCCTGCGAATGGTAGGGAAAGGCCGTGCCCTTGGCGTTTTCCCGCTGGTTGAAGAGCGCCAGCGCCGTCACGGTGTGGTCGCCGAAGGTGCGGTTGTAGTTCAGGGCTCCCTCCCAGTAGAAGGTGACGTAGTAGTCGCCGCGCATGCCTCCGCGGACCACGGAGTAGGGCGTGTTCTCATAGACGTGGTCGCTGGCCGCGGAATAGATCCACGGGTTGCCGTCGCCGGCGTCGTACCGCTTCCAGTCGATGTAGAACGTGGGGTTGGAGTTGGTCGCCTTCTGCGAGATGCGGGAGTAATAGGTGCTCAGCGAAACGTTGGCCTTCAACGAAAGACCCTTGGTGATGAAGTCGAGTTTCTGCACGAAGTTGACGTCGGTATAGAGCTTGTTTTCCGTGACCTGTTCGAACTCGCCCGTCGAAAGCGACGTCTGCACGTTTCCGAAGTAGGCCGTGCGCGGACTCGACAGACGGTCGCCCGTGGCGTCGGGATAGTCCGTGTCGGGAATCTCCTTCAGCACCCACGCGGGGTAGTAGGCCGGATACATCATCGGCGAGGCCGAATACATCATGTTGAAGAGTCCCGAAACGGTCTTGTCCGTCGGCGTGTCCTTGATGCCCAGCACGCCGCCCACCTTGACCGACAGTTTCGTGCTGCGCGTCACGTCGAAGTCGAGGTTCGAACGGTAGTTGATGCGGTCGTAGCGGAAATTGGCGTTGCTCCAATCCGAGAAATCCTTGAAGATCGATCCCTCGTGGGCATATCCCAGCGAGAGGAAGTACTTGACGCGCTGCGAACCGCCCGAAACGTTGTAGTTGGCGTTGATGGTCTGGGCGCACTTGCGCATGGCGATGTCGAACCAGTCGTTGTCCGGATAGCGGATCGTATTGATGCGCGACGAAGGACGGGCGTATTCGTCGATCTCCGACCGGGGGATCAGCGAGCCGTAGCTCTGGGCGTTCTTCAGCGCCACGTTGAGCAGTTCGGCCGTCTGCGCCGAGCCGATGTGGTCGGGAATCATCGTCGGGAAGTCCAGACCGTAGGAGAGCGAGATGTTCATCTTGGGCTTGCCCGTGGAACCCGTGCGGGTGGTCACGATGATGACGCCGTTGGCGCCCTTGGCGCCGAACACGGCGGTCGCCGAGGCGTCCTTCAGCACCGAGAGCGTGGCGACCTCGTTCGGGTCGACGTCCGCGAAACTGCGCTCCACGCCGTCGACGAGCACCAGGGGCGTGGAGCCGTTCCAGCTCGATACGCCGCGGATGAAGATGTTGGCGTCGTTGTTGCCGGGCTGTCCGCCCGTCTGAATGGTCGTCACGCCCGAGAGTTTTCCGGCGATGGCGTTGGTGATGTTCGTGGTGCCCGAATTGACGAGCTGCTCGTTGCTCACCTGCGAGATGGCACCCAGGACGCTCTCTTTCTTCTGAACGCCGTATCCGACCACCACCACGTCTTCGACCTTATGCGCCTCTTCGGCGAGCTGTACGGTCAGGGGTGCGGTGTCGGTGACGGCGATTTCCCGTGACTGATAGCCCAGGAACGAGACGTGGAGCACGGCGCCTTTGCGGACGCGGATCGTGAATGCGCCCTTCGCGTCGGAGATCGTACCTCCGGCGGGGCCTCCCTTGATCGTGATCGCCGCGCCGGGGATCGCGATGCCGTTGGTGTCGACGACGCGGCCTTTGGCCTGAATCGTCGGTTGCTGTGCCTCGGAGGCCGGCTCCCTGGCGGCGGCCGGTCCGGCCGTGACGGCGAACAGCAGCAGCAACACCATGGCGGCCAGGCGGCGAAGCCCGTGCTGCGATGT
>CATKXN010000164.1 GCA_949840605.1 uncultured Alistipes sp. | reverse complement strand
ATCGCCATCAACTCGGCGACCTATGTGGGTTACAGCGTCGGGGTCCAGACCGGACACCTCTGGTGCGGCATCCTCGGATCGGTGATCGCGACCTTCGCCGTCTGCCTGCCGTCGCTCACGCTGATGATCCTCGTGGCGCGCTTCTTCATGCGCCTCCAGCACAACCGGCTGGTCGAGGGAGCCATGCGGGGCATGCGTCCGGCGGTGATCGGTATGATCGCTGCGGCGGCCCTGCTGCTGATCTTCCCCCACAGCGACGCCCCCGGCGACCGGAACTTCATCGACGCCTGGAGCTGGGTGCTGTTCGGCGGTGTCTTCGTAGGGTCGTGGCGCAAGGTCAACCCCATCCTGCTGATCGTCCTCTCGGCCGCGGCGGGAATACTCATCTACTACGTGTTCGGCCTCTAAAGGGCTGCAATCAGGGCCCCGCCCGTCAGCAGCAGGAGCAGAAAGGCTACGAGGAACAGCACGCCCAACAGGGCGACGAAAGTCCCGATGCACCCCCACCGCCGGTCTCCTCCCGGCAGCGGGTCGGTCAGCAGGGCGACGACGAGCCCCACCAACGGCGTGAAGATTACGCTCAGCAGAAACGCCCAGCCGAAGCCGATACGCCGGCTGCTGCCGATGATCCCCACCAGCACGGAGAGGAAACAACCGCTCAAAAGTCCGAATACCAGGGTCAGAATACTCATATTTCGTGTTTTAATGCGTTTCGCTATCGCATGAACCGGTAATAGGTCCCGAGGGGCAGTTCCTTGCCGGCCCGGTCGGAGAAGCACAGTTCGCCCCACTGCTCCGTGCGCGGAGCCCCGAACGCCTGCCGCACGGCGGTGCGGGCCAGCGTCGACGAAAGCCCCATCGAGTAGAGATTCAGCACGAGGAAGGCGTTTTCCGGCTCCAGCAGCCGCGCACAGCACGTCAGCATCTCGCAGATGTCGTTCTCCAACACCCACTTCTCGCCGTTGGCTCCGCGGCCGTAAGCCGGGGGATCGAGGATGATGCCCCGATAGCGGCTGCCGCGGCGAACCTCGCGCTGCACGAATTTCAGCGCGTCCTCGACGATCCACCGGACACCCTCCAAACCGCTCCGCTCCATGTTCTCACGCGCCCACGTCACCACCTGCTTCACCGAATCGACATGCGTCACCTCGGCCCCGGCGGCCCGGGCCGCCAGCGTCGCGCCGCCCGTGTAGGCGAAGAGGTTCAGCACCTTCGCACCGCCCGAATCCCCGGCCAGCGCCCGGCATGCGTCGTAGATGAAGTTCCAGTTGGCGGCCTGCTCGGGGAAGATGCCCACGTGTTTGAACGACGTGAGGCCCAGCCGCATGCGCAGCCGCATCTCCCGGTAGGAGTACTCCACCGTCCAGCGGTCGGGGGTCTTGGGCGAGAGGCGCCATTCGCCGCGCTCGTCGCTGCGGGCGTCGCGCAGGAACGCGGCGTCGGCCGCGCGGCGCCACTCCTCTTCGGAAAGCGTCCGCCGCCAGATGGCCTGCGGTTCGGGACGGCGCGTCACATAGCGACCGAAACGTTCCAGTTTCTCGAAATCGCCCGTATCGATCAGTTCGTAGTCCCCGAAATCGGGTGTCAGCTGCTCCTGCATTATTTCAAATTTTTCGTGCAATCAATTAGAGACATTTCGCATGCCGCGCAGTCGAATTCCAGCCGGTAACGATGCGCGCCGTGCTCCAGATAGAGGTCGCCGCGCAGCCGCGGTCGCTCGCGGAGGCATTCGCCGATCTCACGGCGGATGCAGTAGGCCGAACGCATCACCCGATGCCCGGCTGTCGTCGGCGCGAGGTCCAGTCCCCGCTCGATCTCCCGCACCCCGTGGTCGCGGTAAAACGCTTCGGCCAGCCGGTTGGTGACGTTCTCCTCAGCCGTCAGCCGCACCGAAGGATACGGCGGCGCCGGATTTTCGGGCAGGATGCGGTGCTCCGGCGTCCGGTCCCGGCGCGCTTCGTCCAATGCGGAAAGGGCTTCGCGGCGCACCTCGGCAGCCAGCGACGCCGGCACGAACCACTCCGCGCCCCGCACCTCCGCGTCCCGCACCGTGAAGATCGTATCGCCCGACTTCATCGCCTGCGCCTGCAGCGCCGAGGCGTTGGCCCCGGGATTTTTCGCCCGGTCGAGTTTCACCCGCCGCCCGGCCGAAGCCGTGACGCCCTCGCAGTCGGTATACGTAATCGTCAAGCCCTCCGCCGAGACTTCCGCGACAGCCGTGACGGGAATCACCCGCCGCGTGCGGCTGCGCTCCAGCCGGAGGTTGAACAGCCGGTCGGAATTGCGGTAGACTTCCGCCCCGGCGACGATCCCCTCCATGCGGTTGGGCACGATGCGGCGGCCCTCGACGGCATTGACGTTGGTTCCGGTCGCGCCGCGCGGCGTGACGAAGCAGATGCCGTCGCCCGGCGCCAATTCAGCCTCTCCGGAGAGTACGAACCCGCTCCCGGAAACCTTCTCAACACGGCCCACCTGTTCACCGACGGCTTTCGGGGTGTCGAACGACGCCACCCCGGGACGCTTTCCGGAGAAAAAGTATTCGGATTCCCCGCGCGTAAAACTCTTCGACGGGTCGGGCGTGAAGTCCGGGACGCTTTCGCCGACGGACGACCGCACGAAACCCGGCCTGACGGCCAGCGCCTCGTCCACCGCACGGCGGTAATAAGCCACGACGTTTTTGATGTAATTGGTGTCTTTCAGACGCCCCTCGATCTTGAACGAGGTGACGCCCGCATCCAGCAGGTCGCCGATGCGGCGCGCGAGGTTCATGTCGCGCACCGACAGCAGGTGCTTGCCGGCGATATAGGTGCGCCCCCGGCCGTCGGTGAGGTCCCACGCCAGGCGGCAGGGCTGACTGCAGGCGCCCCGGTTGCCACTGCGTCCCGACATCGACCGCGAGAGGAAGCAGCGACCGCTGTAACCCACGCAGATCGCCCCGTGGACGAAGCATTCGACTTCGGCCGACGTGGCCGCGCATATCGCCCGGATCTCGTCCAGCGACAGGTTCCGTTCGAGGATGACCCGGGCAAAACCTGCCTCGCCCAGAAAACGGGCCCCCTCGGGCGTCGAGTTGCAGACCTGCGTCGAAGCGTGCAGCTCCACGGGCAGCGACATCCGCCGCAGGGCCATGTCCTGCACGATCAGCGCGTCGACCCCCGCTGCGATCAGCTCGCGGGCCTGCCGTTCGGCCTCCTCCAGCTCGCCGTCCCACACCAGCGTATTGAGCGTGGCGTGGACCCGCACGCCGTAGCGGCGGGCGTACTCCACGACGCGGGCGATCTCCTCCGCGGAGTTGCCCGCGGCCTGCCGGGCCCCGAACTTCGCACCGCCGATATAGACGGCGTCGGCGCCGTAATCCACGGCGGCCACGGCCGAGGCGTAATCTTTGGCGGGAGCCAGGAGTTCGACGGTTTTCACGAATGCGGAATTTTGCACAAAAATAAGATAATTTCAGGAATTGTTTTGTAATTTTGCCTTTCGAAACGCGAAAACATAAAAATCACCCGATAGTATGCTTACGATAAAGCAAATCCGCGACGACAAAGAGGCTGCCGTCCGCAAGCTGGCGAAAAAAGGCGTCGACGCCGCGCCCGTCATCGAAAAGATCATCGAATGCGACGACCGCCGCAAGGCCGTCCAGCTGGAACTTGACAATACGCTGGCCGCCCAGAACAAGGCCGCCAAGGAGATCGGCGGGCTGATGGGCCAGGGCCGCCGCGAGGAGGCTGAGGAGCGCAAACGCTTCGTGGCGGACCTCAAGGAGAAGTCCTCGCGCCTCGAAACCGAACTCGCCGACGCCCGCCAGGAGCTTCAGGCCGCCATCGTCTCGCTTCCGAACTTCCCCGCCGACATCGTCCCCGAAGGCAAAACGGCCGAGGACAACCTCGTGGTGAAACTCGTGGAGAACTACACGTCGCTTCCCGAAAATCCGCTGCCCCACTGGGAACTGGCCCGCAAATACGACATCATCGACTTCGACCTGGGCGTGAAGCTCACCGGCGCCGGATTCCCCGTCTACAAAGGACAGGGTGCACGGCTCCAGCGCGCGCTGATCAACTATTTCCTCGACTGCAACACCCGGGCCGGCTACCTCGAGGTCGAGCCGCCCGTGATGGTCAACGAGGCTTCGGGCTTCGGCACGGGACAGCTTCCCGACAAGGAGGGCCAGATGTACCACGCCACGACCGACAATTTCTACCTGGTGCCCACGGCCGAGGTTCCCGTGACGAACATCTACCGCGACGTGATTCTCGATGCGGCCGATTTTCCGGTGAAGATGACCGCCTACACCCCCTGCTTCCGCCGCGAGGCAGGCTCCTACGGCAAGGACGTGCGCGGCCTGAACCGCCTGCACCAGTTCGACAAGGTGGAGATCGTGCAGCTGTCGCTGCCCGAAAATTCCTACGAGGCGCTCGACGGCATGGTCGCCCACGTCGAAGGGATCGTCCGGTCGCTCGGACTCCCCTACCGCATCCTGAGGCTGTGCGGCGGCGACATGTCGTTCACCTCGGCGCTGACCTACGATTTCGAGGTCTATTCCGAAGCCCAGAAACGCTGGCTGGAGGTGTCGTCGGTGTCGAACTTCGAGTCGTTCCAGGCCAACCGCCTCAAGCTCCGCTACCGCGACGAGGAGAAGAAGATCCAGCTGGCACACACGCTGAACGGTTCCTCGCTGGCCCTGCCGCGCATCGTGGCGGCGCTGCTGGAGAATTTCCAGACCCCCGAAGGCATCCGCATCCCCGAGGTGCTGGTTCCCTATACGGGTTTTGATTTTATCAAATAAGTTTCTATATTTGCACTCACACACATTTTAACAAATAAATTTTTACGACCCATGGCTTACAAAATTACCGACGCGTGCGTAGCATGCGGTACCTGCATCGGCGAGTGCCCCACGGAGGCTATTTCGGCCGGCGACATCTATGTCATCGATCCCGACAAGTGCATCGATTGCGGCACCTGCGCAGGCGTTTGCCCGAGCGAAGCGATCGTTTCGGAGTAACGAACGGAATATCCGAATGGAAAGCACACCCGCAGTTCCGACCGCAGGGTGTGCTTTCGGTTTAAGAACCGGCTATGGACGATCTTGAAAAAATGAAGTCGGGGCTCTGGCTCCACGCCTTCCGCCCGCAGATCGGCGAAGCCCTGCGGCGAACCGAAGAACTGGTCTTCGAACTCAACCGGCTGGCCCCGGGCCGCCGCGAAGAGCGCGAGGCGATCATCCGCCGGCTGTTCGGGCGCATCGGCCGGGAATTCACCATCCACAGCCCGTTCCACTGCGATTTCGGGAAGCAGATATCGGTCGGCGACCATTTCGTCGGCAATTTCAACCTGACGATCCTCGACGAAGCCCCCGTAACGATCGGCGACCACGTGTTCATCGGCCCCAACGTGGGGCTCTACACCGTCAGCCACGCCCTCCTGCCCGAACAGCGCAACG
>CATKXN010000163.1 GCA_949840605.1 uncultured Alistipes sp. | reverse complement strand
ATCGGGTTTCCTTCGATCAGTCCGGTGAAGGTCCACAGGTTGTTGGCCGTCACATAGACCGACAGACGGTCGATGCCGACGCTGTTTTTGAGTTTCTTCCCGCTGAACGTATAGGCGGCGTAGACCTCCTTGACGGTCAGGAAATCAGCCTTGCGCCACGTGTGGCCCTCGGAGGCGATGTCGGCGTCGCCGCTGGCGTTGATGCCCTCCTTGCCCCACTGGTAGGCGGCCTTCGAGGTGGTCAGCGCCGCATGGGACGCCCCGGGGTTGTCCGGACGCCAGTAATCCATCTGCGCCTTGTGCACCCGGAGATCCCCGCCGTTGAATTCGTATTCGAAACCGCGCTGGAAATCGACGTACTTGCCCGAATTGCCGTAGAACAGCACGTTGAAGGCGAAGCCCTTGTAGTTCAGGCCGCCGCCGAACGAATAGATCACGGGCGAATACTTCGTGCCGTCGATCGGATGCTGGTCGTTGCTGTCGATCTTTCCGTCGGCGTTGTAGTCGAGGAACTTGTAGCTTCCGGGGAAGACGTTTCCGTTCCACGAACTGTTGTAGGAGGGATAGTTGTGGATGTCGTCGACCGAGGTGTAGTAGCCGCCGTCGACCAGATCGACACCGCTGGTCTGCGATCCCCACGGCTTGCCGGCCATCTTCTGGTAGTCGGGCAGATAGGGCTGATCCGCATAGTAGACGATCCGGTTCTCGTTGAGGCTGACCATTCCGTTGACGTTGTAGGTCAGTCCGTAGCGGGTCGTGCGGCGGAATCCGAGCTCGATCTCCAGACCGTGCTTCTTGAGTTCTCCCTTGTTGACGGGCTTGAACGTTCCCCCGACCAGCAGCGGGGTCTGCATGGAGGTCGATACGAGCATGTCCCTGCGCCGTTCGTCGAAGAGGTCAACCCCCAGCGTAATCATGTCGAGCCATCCCATCTCGATGCCCAGGTCGCGTTTGCGCGCCGTCTCCCACTTGGCGGTCTCGTTCGCCGCCGCGGATTCGAGAATCAGGGGCAACTTGTTCTGGCTCGTGGTCTGGTTCTCATAGATGCCGTAATAGAGCCAGCGCTGTCCCGACGCCTGGTCGCTGCCGACCAAACCGTCGGAGTACCGCAGCTTGAATTTGTTCCACCACGGCAGCGCCTCCTTCCAGAAACGCTCCTGCGAGAGGACGTAGCCCACGGCCACCGAGGGGAAGAATCCGTAGCGGTTCTTGGGCGAGAACTGCTCGGAACCGGTGTAGCCGAGGTTGGCCTCCAGCAGGTACTTGTGGCCGAAATCGTAGGTGACGCGCCCCACGAGCCCCTGCGTGCGGTAGGCCCAGTCGGTCTGCTTCAGGTTCTCGCGCTGGTTGAACAGCACGAGCGCCGAAACGCTGTGGCGGCCGAACCGGCGGCTGTAATTGACCGATCCCTCCCAGTAGAAAGTCGTGTAGTAAGTGTTCTGCAATCCGCCCTGCATGACCTTGTAGGGCTTGATCGTCGAAACCTCGAGCGACGCGCTCGTGTCGATCCACGGATTGGATACGCCCGAATCGTAGTAGTCCCAGTCGATGCGGTAGGTCGGGATCTTCTCGTCTTCGGTCTTTTGCGACACGCGCGCGAAATAGGAGCTGAGCGAAGCCTTGGCCTGGACGGACAGCCCTTCGGTGATAAACCCGAGGTCCTGTTTCAGAATCACGTCGGTAAAGAGCTTGTTGCGCGTCGTCTGCGTGAAGTTGGGGTAATTCAGCTCCGTGTAGGGATTCCGGAAATAGGTTCCGTACTCGTTGGAGTTGACCAGCCGTTTGCCCGAGGCGTCGGGATAGTCCGTATCGGGAATCTCCTCCAGCGCCCAGGCCGGGAAATAGGCCGGGTACATCATCGAAGAGGCCGAATAGAGCATATTGATCAGCGCCGAGACGCTTCCGTTGGCCGTGTTGCCGTCGGGCATCTGCTTGACACCGAGCGTCCCTCCCACCTTGACCGACAGCGAGGTGGATTTCGTCAGCTTGAAATCGAGGTTCGACCGGTAGTTGATCCGGTCGTACTGGAACGTGGTGTTCTTGTAGTCGCTCTGCCTCTTGATGATCGAACCCTCGTGGGTATATCCCAGCGAGAGGAAATACTTGACCCGTTTCGATCCGCCCGAGATATTGAAGTTGGCGTTGACCGTCGAGGCGCACTTCTTCATCAGCAGGTCGAACCAGTCGGTGTCGGGATAGCGCAGCGCGTTGATCCGCGACGAGGGGCTGCGATACTCGTCCAGTATGCGCTGCGAGTAGAGATTGCCGAACTGCCCCATGTTCATCATGGCCGAATTATACATCAGTCCGGTCGTATACGAACTGATGTGATCGGGGATGTCCGTCGGAATGTCGAGTCCGTACTCCACCGAGAGCTTCATCTTCGGACGGCCCGTCTCGCCCACCTTGGTCGTCACGATGATCACGCCGTTGGCGCCCTTGGCGCCGAACACCGCCGTCGCCGAAGCGTCCTTCAGCACCGAGATCGTCTCGACCTCGTTCGGGTCCAGATCCGCGAAGTCCCGCTCCACGCCGTCCACGAGCACCAGCGGGTCCGAGCCGTTCCAGCTCGACACGCCGCGGATGAGCAGCGTGGCGTTGTTCTCGCCCGGCTGACCGCTCGACTGGATGCTCGTAACGCCCGAAAGCTTTCCCGCCAGGGCGTTGGTGATATTCGTCGTACCCGAATTGACCAGCGACTTGTTGTCGACCTGGGAGATGGCGCCCACGACGCTCTCCTTGCGCTGGACGCCGTAACCGACGACTACGACATTGTCGATGGCCGTCGTGGCGTCGGTGAGCGTTACACGAAGGGGCGTCGAACCCGCATTCACGGAAATCTCCTCCGTGTTGTAGCCCAGAAATGAAATGATAAGGATGGAATTGTCAGGGACCGAGAGTTGAAAATGTCCCTTGGAATCGGTAAGAACGCCGCCCAGATCGGGACGGGTCTTTACGGAAACGGTCGCGCCCGGAACCGGCCGGCCGTCGCGGTCGGTTACATGGCCCGATACCGTCCGTTTATGGCTCGTTTTTTGTTGGGGGGGGGAGTTTGCGCCTGCAGTGCGCTCTGCGCCCCGAACGGGTCTGCGACCAGACCTGCGAGCAGCGCCGCAGCCCAGAGGAATCGACCTCCGGTTCTCATGCGTCGCTCACGATACGATACTTTCATTGTCTTGGTTTTTCATAGGTTAGAATTTCTTTGCCGGCATGTCGTCGGACATGCCGAAGTCCCCGGATGGGACGGAACCGAAGGTCCTCATTCATCGAATTTATCCATAGGCGTGCGTTTGATGGTTGTGTCAATCGAGTTGCCGGTAGCGAAGCAGCGCTTCGACGAAATAGTAGTCCGCATAGATGATCGGCACGTCGACCTGGCTTCCCTTGGGCTTGTGGCCGACGCTGTGCGAGAGCAGGAATCCGTGCGAAGAGCCTGCGGCGTTCAGATAACGGTCCGAAGACAAGCTCCGCAGGATGCGGCGGGCGGCGCGGACGTAACGGCGCGACTGTTCGCGGGGGACATAGGCCGAAAGTTCGAGCAGCCCCGAGGCGATGATGGCGCCTGCCGAGGCGTCGCGCTCTTCGCCCGGACGGTCGAAATCCCAGTACGGAACCCCGTCCTTGGGGAGATTCGGGTGGTTGAGGATATACTCCGCGCTCTTCACCGCACGGTCCAGATAGCGCGCGTCGCCCGTCTCGCGGTAGCACATCGTAAAGCCGTAGAGGCCCCAGCTCTGCCCGCGGGCCCATGCCGAGGACGAAGAATAGCCCTGCCCGCCGCGGTGTTCGCGCACACGGCCCGTTGCGG
This sequence comes from uncultured Alistipes sp., assembly GCA_949840605.1. The sequence goes on along the minus strand of CATKXN010000163.1, from coordinate 1,805 downwards.
AGTCGTAAACGACGACATGATAGGCGCTTCCGTCCTCGCGGAAATGGTTACGGAGCGTCGTGTTGGCATGCGTGACGGCGACATCCCGGAACCGTGCATCGCCCGTCAGCCGGCTCGCCTCGAAAAGCATCTCCAGATTCATCATGTTGTCGATAATCACCAGATAGGGGTCCGGCCGGCGGTTCTTGTTGTCCCATGAACGGATCAGGCCCACACGGGGATCGAAACGTTTGAGCAGCGTCTCCGAAGTCTCCACCAGCAGCCGTTCATAGGCCTTGTCGCCGGTAAGCCGAAGTCCGAGACCCACCGGACAGCCCACCATGAAACCCAGGTCGTGCGTGCGTCCGTAAGTGGCCAGTCCCGCGAGGGCCGCCGTGCGCCGCCGTGCGCGCCGAAGCCACGCAGGGTCCTGCGTTTCGCCGTAGAGGAGCCACAGGCTGCCCGGGAAAAAACCGCTCACCCAGCTGCGGATGCTTTTCAGTTCGAGCGCGCCCGAACGGTCCAGGCTCGTCGGATAGAGTGTCGTGTCCGTAAGTTCGGAATCCAGCTGCGCAGCCTGGACGCAGGCGCGGTCGAGCGACCGGCGGACGAACCGCTGCGCGAACGCTTCCGAAACGGACGATGCCGCCGCGAGGCAACAAACGAGAACGAATAAAGGTTTCTTCATACCATATTACACATTTTTAATCTGTTAAAATAATCGTCGGTCCCCAAACAAACGCTCAATCCGCAGATTTCGAGTTTTGTTTTAGGAACTAATTTTGGTTAACCAGTGCAAATAAAACACAAAAAGATTATAAAAACAAATAAATGAAAATAAAAATATCCGAAAGGAAATAAATAGGCGATCTTTTCATGCAGCTAACGGATTCTTCTTCCGGCCGGCTTGCCGGTTCGGCCGAAACGCACCTCAAACCGAACGAGGCAACGATTTTCGAATCGTTGCCTCGTCTCTCGTCCCCGGGGGGGGGTACCTTTTGCCGATCGGAACCTACCGGAGGAAAAGCAGTTCGCGGTACTTCGGCAGCGGCCAGATCTGATCGTCGACGATCTCCTCCAGCTTGTCGATGTGGCGGCGGATTTCGTCGAAGCAGACGGCGACGGTGTCGTGGTAGGCGATCGCCTTCGCGCGCGGGTCCTCGATCTTGTTGGCGACCTTGCGGGCGTCGATCATCCCGGCCGTGAGTCGCTGTATTTCAGCCGTATGGTTCTGAATCTTCTTGATGAGCCGGACGTCCGACGATGCGTCCAGCCCCCCGATCTGCGACATCTTGTAGACCTTGTCGAGCAGCTGCGCCTCGTATTTCGACGCGATCGGCACGATGTGGTTCATCGCCAGGTCTCCCAGCACACGTCCCTCGATCTGGATCTTCTTGGTGTAGGTCTCCCACTTCACCTCGGTGCGGGCCTCGAGCTCGACCTGCGTAAAGACCCCCGTGTCGCCGAACAGTTTCACGGTCTCCTTGTCGATGTAGCGGTCGAAGATCAGCGGCGTCGAGGTCTCGCAGTCCAGCCCGCGCTTCTTCGCTTCGGCCTTCCACGCTTCGGAGTAGCCGTTGCCGTCGAAGCGGATGGCCTTGCAGGCCTTGATCATCTGCTTGAGCACCTCGTAGATGGCTTTCTCCTTCTTGACCCCGGCCTCGATCTTGGCGTCCACGGCCTTCCGGAACTCGGCGAGCTCGCTGGCCATCGCCGTATTGAGCACGATCATCGCCTCGGCGCAGTTGTCCGACGAACCCACGGCGCGGAACTCGAAGCGGTTGCCCGTGAAGGCGAACGGCGAGGTGCGGTTGCGGTCGGTGTTG